>JBGALW010000230.1:0-5345 GCA_044223585.1 Amaricoccus sp. | reverse complement strand
CGGGAATATAGTAAAAACGTAAGCAAGCACAAGCACTTGCTTCACGGGCACTTAAGAGATTGCAGCGTAAGTAATGCAGCGGGTGATGTGCGAGTAGGGGAGTAACGATATGTATATCCGCCGCGAGAAGGGGCCAGTCTTCGTGCTCCTGCCTGATGGGTCGAAGCTGACACGCTCCGACTTGCCTCCGGCCAACACCAAGCGTTGGGTCGCGCGCCGCAAGGCGACTGTCGTGGCCGCCGTGGACCATGGCCTGCTTCAGGCGGCGGAGGCCTGTGCGCTCTACCGCCTCTCGGAGGAGGAGCTGGAACTCTGGCGCAGCGCCGTCCGCAAGCATGGTGCCGCGGCGCTCCGGGTGACCGCAATCCAGAAGTATAGACAACCGTAGGGAGAGCTGTTACGGATTGACTATCGTAATCAGTCGTTAACCCGGGCAGGGTTAACTCGGTGCGATGGTGGCGAAGGCCGGTTGTTCGAACGGAGAGCATTCCATGCGCATCCTTCTCGTCGAAGACGATCCGACGACGTCAAAGAGCATCGAGCTGATGCTCCAGAACGCGAATCTGAACGTCTATGCGACGGACCTGGGCGAGGAAGGCATTGATCTTGCCAAGCTCTACGACTACGACCTGATCCTGCTCGACCTCAACCTCCCCGACATGAACGGGCACGAGGTTCTTCGCCAGCTGCGGATCGCCAAGGTCGAGACCCCGATCCTGATCCTTTCCGGCGCGGACGACACCGAGAACAAGCTCAAGGGCTTTGGCTTCGGCGCCGACGACTACATGACCAAGCCGTTCCACCGGCAGGAGCTGATCGCCCGTATCCACGCGATCGTTCGCCGGTCGAAGGGCCACGCCCAGTCGGTGATCGCGACCGGCAAGTTCACCGTCAACCTCGACGCCAAGACAGTCGAGGTCGATGGCAAGTCGGTGCACCTGACCGGCAAGGAATACCAGATGCTGGAACTTCTCTCGCTTCGGAAAGGCACGACCCTGACCAAGGAGATGTTCCTCAATCACCTCTATGGTGGCATGGACGAGCCTGAGTTGAAGATCATCGATGTGTTCATTTGTAAGCTCCGCAAGAAACTTTCCGAGGCCACCGGGGGCGAGAACTACATCGAGACAGTGTGGGGCCGCGGCTATGTACTCCGCGATCCCTCGAGCAGCGAGGCGAAACGCCGGCTGGCGGTCGGGGCCTAGGCAACCCCGCACCGCGCGCCTGACCATCTGATTCGACTTTCCTCTTCAAACTGGCCCGGCTCATGCCGGGTCTTGCTTTTCAGGGCTCTCACCTTCCTTGAAGCCCAAACGCAGGCCGGGCTAACTGGCGCTCCCCGCAAGCCAGGAGTCTGTGATGGCGCCCGAACCCCGCCCCGCCCGGGACCTGACGATCGAGGAGGCGCGGGAGGAGCTTGCGGCCCTGGCGGCGGAGATCGCGGAGGCGAATCTCGCCTATCATCAGGCCGACGCCCCGCGAATCAGCGATGCCGAATTCGATGCGCTGAAGCGCCGGAACGCGGCAATCGAGGCCGCCTTCCCCGAGCTGAAGCGCGGTGGAGAACGCCTTTGCCGCAGAAGAGGTCGAGGATTTCGTCGACCGGGTGCGGCGCTTCCTGAACCTCCCCGCCGATGCACCGCTCGCCTTCACCGCGGAGCCGAAGATCGACGGGCTCTCCCTGTCGCTGCGCTATGAGGAGGGCCGGCTCGTCACCGCCGCCACCCGCGGCGACGGCGAGGTCGGGGAAAACGTCACCGCCAACGCCCGGACGATCGCCGACATCCCGGACCGCCTGGAGGGCGCGCCGGCGGTCCTGGAGGTGCGCGGCGAATGTTACATGAGCCACGAGGATTTCGAGGCGCTGAACGCGCGGCAGGCGGAGACGGGCCGCGTCTTTGCCAACCCGCGCAACGCCGCGGCCGGGTCGCTGCGCCAGCTCGACCCCGGCATCACCGCCGCGCGGCCGCTGCGCTTCTTCGCCTATGCCTGGGGCGAGCTTTCGGTGCCACTGGCCGAAACCCAGACTGCGGCGATCGCGCGGCTGGCCGGGCTCGGGTTCCGCACCAACCCGTTGATGCGCCGATGCGATTCGGTGGCGGACATGCTGGCGCAGTATACGCGGGTGGAGAGCCAGCGCGCGACGCTCGGCTATGACATCGACGGCGTCGTCTACAAGGTGGACCGGCTGGACCTGCAGGCCCGTCTCGGCTTCCGCTCGACCACCCCCCGCTGGGCGCTCGCCCACAAGTTCTCCGCCGAGCGCGCCTCGACGGTGCTGGAGGCGATCGACATCCAGGTCGGCCGCACCGGCGCCCTGTCGCCGGTCGCCCGACTGCTGCCGGTGACCGTGGGCGGCGTCGTGGTGCGGAACGCGACGCTGCACAATGCCGACTATATCGCCGGCCGCGATTCGAGGGGCCAGCCGATCCGCGAGGGGCGCGACATCCGGGTCGGCGACTGGGTGACGATCTATCGCGCCGGCGACGTGATCCCCAAGGTCGAGGACGTGGACCTCAGCCGCCGCCCGCCGGACGCCCTGCCCTACCGGTTCCCCGCCACCTGCCCGGTCTGCGGCTCCGACGTGGTGCGTGAGGCGGGCGAAGCGGCCAGCTACTGCACCGGCAACCTGATCTGTCCCGCGCAACAGGTTGAGAAGCTGAAGCATTTCGTGTCGCGCGGCGCCTTCGACATCGAGGGGCTGGGCGCGAAGGCGGTCGAGGCGCTGTTCGCCGATGGCTGGGTCCGGGAGCCCGCCGACATCTTCACGCTCGCGTCGCGCCACGGGCCGGGACAGCCCACGCAGATGAAGAACCGCGAGGGCTGGGGCGAGCGGTCCGCGGAGAACCTGTTCCGCGCGATCGACGAGCGCCGCCGCATCCCGCTCGACCGGCTGATCTTCGGCCTTGGCATCCGGCATGTCGGCGAAACCGCCGCGCGCCTGCTGGCGCGCCGCTATGGCAGCTGGGAACGGTTCGAGGCGGCGATGGAGGCCGCGCGCGAGCACGAGGGGCCGGAATGGGACGAACTCAATGCCATCGACGGCGTCGGCCCGGTGCTGGCCGCAAGCCTCGTCGACTTCTTCCACGAACCCGGCAACCGCGCCGCGATCGGCCGGCTGGTCGCGGAGCTTCAGGTGCAGAACGTCGCCGCGCCGGCGACCGCCGGCTCGCCGGTCGCCGGCAAGACCGTGGTCTTTACCGGCACGCTGGAGCAGATGACGCGGGCGGAGGCCAAGGCGCAGGCCGAGGCGCTGGGGGCAAAGGTCGCGGGGTCGGTGTCGGCGCGGACCGACTATGTGGTCGCGGGACCCGGCGCCGGCTCGAAGGAGAAGAACGCGCGGGCGCTCGGGGTCGCGGTGCTGACCGAGGAGGAATGGCTCGCGCTGATCGGACGCGGCTGAAACCGCTCGAAAGCCGGGCTGGCCGGTTGCCTAACGCCCCGGCGATGCCCACAACGGTGGGTGGACGCTCGGCGCGGCGGCGGAAGGGACGGAATGAGCTTCGATCTCGCGGTAACGGCCTTTGCCACGCTGTTCGTGGTCATCGACCCGATCGGCCTCGCGCCCCTGTTCCTCGCCCTGACGCAAGGCATGGACGGGGCGGCGCGGAAGCGGATCGGACGGCGGGCGCTCATCGTCGCGTTCGTGCTCTTGGCCGCGTTCGGTCTGTTCGGCGAGGGGCTGCTGACCGCGATCGGCATCTCGATCCCGGCGTTCCGCATTTCCGGGGGGCTGCTCCTGTTCCTGACCGCGCTCGACATGCTGTTCGAGCGGCGCACCGACCGCCGCGAGAAAACGGCGCACGAGGCGCGGCCGGACCCTTCCGTCTTCCCGCTCGCCATGCCGCTGATCGCCGGCCCCGGCGCGCTTGCCACCATGGTGCTGCTCTCCAGCCAGAACAGCGGCAACTGGGCGGGGCTTCTGGAAGTCCAGCTGGTGATGGCGCTGGTGCTCGGGCTCGTCTACCTGCTGTTCCGCATCAGCGGCCCGGTGGAGCGGGTGCTTGGGCCGATCGGCATCGTCGTGTTGACGCGGCTTTTCGGCATCCTGCTCGCCGCGCTTTCGGTGCAGTTCGTGCTCGACGGGCTTCGCGACTACGGGTTGATCCCCTCCTGACGATGCCGACCGATCCCGACACGCTGATGCGGCTCGTCTACCTGTCGGTGCTGCTGGTCGGCGTCGGCGGGTTCTTCCTGTTCCGCCAGCCGCACCTCGGGCGGCGGATGCGGGACCTGCTGGTCTGGGGCCTGATCTTCGCGATGGTCGTCATCGCCTACGGCTTTCGCGACACGCTCCGGGAGGAGCTGTTCCCCGCGGCGATGCTGCAGGTCGACGCCGACACGATCGAGCTCCGCCGCGGCTCGGACGGGCATTTCCACGCCGAGCTGGAGGTCAACGGCACGCCGGTGCGCTTCATGATCGACACCGGCGCGTCGGACATGGTGCTGTCGCTGCGCGACGCCGGCCGGATCGGGTTCGACCCCGGCCGGCTGGACTTCACCGGCCGGGCGCAGACCGCGAACGGCAGCGTCGGCGTCGCGCCGGTGCGGCTGGCGCGGGTGCGGCTCGGCAGCTTCACCGACACCGCCGTGCCGGCGAGCGTCAGCGATGGCGGCCTCGAGGGGTCGCTGCTCGGCATGAGCTATCTCGACCGCTTTGCCCGGATCGAGATCAGCGGCGACACCATGCGGCTCACCCGCTGATGCGGCGCCTGGCCGCGGTCGCGGCGGCGGCCGCGGCGCTCGCCCCCGGCCCGGCGCTCGCGCATGCCAGCGAGCGGGCGGTGATCCTGACGCTGCCGACCGGACCGATGATCGCCGGGGCCGGCGCGGCGGTGGCGTTGACCGCGGCCCTCGGGCTGCTGGCGCCGCGGCTCCCCGCCTTCCGGCCGCGGCTGCTCTGGACCCGGCGCGCGCTGCTGCCGGAGGCGGTGCCGCAGTGGGCCGGCACCCTCGCGCTGCTGGGGCTGGTGGCCACCGGCTTCCTCGGCAGCCGCGATCCGCTGGAGAACCCACTGGTCCTTTCGGTGTGGGTCGGGATGTGGGTGGCGCTGAGCCTTGCCTGCCTCGCCGTCGGCGACCTCTGGCGGCCGGTGAACCCCTGGGCCGCGCCGGTGCGCCTGCTGCGGCGGGCCCTCGGGCTCCGCGGCGGCATCGGGCTGGCACGGCTCGGCTGGTGGCCCGCGTGCCTCTTCTATCTGGGCTTCGCCTGGTTCGAGATCGTCTCGCTCTCCCCGGCCGATCCCGCGGTACTTGCGCGGGCGGTGCTGCGGTACTGGCTCGTCGTGCTGGTCCTCGCGACGGCGGAGGGCGAGGCCTGGCTGGCGCGGGGCGAGGCGCTGACC
>JBGALW010000229.1:0-5380 GCA_044223585.1 Amaricoccus sp. | reverse complement strand
GAGCGGGCGCAGCGCGGCATCGTCTACATCGACGAGGTCGACAAGATCAGCCGCAAGTCGGACAATCCCTCGATCACCCGCGACGTGTCGGGCGAGGGGGTGCAGCAGGCGCTGCTGAAGATCATGGAGGGCACGGTCGCCAGCGTCCCCCCGCAGGGCGGGCGCAAGCATCCGCAGCAGGAATTCCTGCAGGTGGATACGACCAACATCCTCTTCATCTGCGGCGGCGCCTTCGCCGGCCTCGACAAGATCATCGCCCAGCGCGGCCGCGGCTCGGCCATGGGCTTCGGCGCCGACGTCAAGGACCAGGACGAGCGCCGCGTCGGCGAGCTCTTCCAGGAGCTGGAGCCGGAGGACCTGCTGAAGTTCGGCCTGATTCCGGAGTTCGTCGGCCGCCTGCCCGTGCTCGCCACCCTGACCGATCTCGACGAGGCGGCGCTCATCACCATCCTGACCGAGCCGAAGAACGCGCTGATCAAGCAGTATCAGCGGTTGTTCGAGATGGAGGATGTGCAGCTCACCTTCACCGAGGACGCGCTGAAGGCGGTGGCGAAGCGGGCGATCGACCGCAAGACCGGCGCGCGCGGCCTGCGCTCGATCCTCGAGGAGGTGCTGCTCGACACCATGTTCGAGCTGCCGTCGATGCGCGGCGTCGAGGAAGTGGTGGTGAACGAGGAGTGCATCCTCCGCAAGGGCGAGCCGCTGCTGATCTACGCCGACCGCAAGGACGTCTCCGCCTCCTGATACTGCCGGCTGCGAGGGGCGCCCGCTGCCGGCGGGCGCCTATCCGCCGATCACCAGCGCCGTCAGGTAGAGCCCCAGCCCGAAAACCGTGTGCCCGGCGAGGTTGAGGAGCCGCACCCGGAACGGGTCGGCGGTGCGGGACGCTGCCCAGCCGAGGCCGAGGCCCGGCTGGAGCAGGAACCAGCCGAAGGCGACCGTCGCCAGCCCGAAGATCCAGGCCGGCAGGAAGGTCGGCGAGGCCATCCACCCGGGCCCGACGATCAGCACGAACACGACGCCGTAGGCGAGCCCTACGAGATAGTGGCCGAACCAGCCGAGAGGCAGCTCGAAGTCGCAGGGCTGCGCCTCGGCGATGTCGTCGTGGAACACCCGGCCCTCGCGCAGATGCCAGAACCAGCGCCCGATCGGCGCCCAGTTCGGGGCGGAGTGTCCGGGCAGCAGCGACAGCCCGCCCTGCCAGAGGTCGAAGAGGAAGGTTGCGCCGAGCCCGAGCAGAGCTCCCTGGACCATCAGCCAGACCATGCCGTCTCCCCCCGCGCCCGCGGCCCGACCCGCCGCCGTCCCTGTCTAAAGGACGCGGGGCCGTGAGGCGAGCCCCGGCGCCGCGGTCAGAGCGCGGCCCAGTCGCGGAAGGTCCAGGCGACCGGGGGCCGCGGTCCGGGCCGGCGGATCACCACCGGCTTCGGGGCGCGGACGGGAGCCGTCTTCTTGACGGTCGGCTTCGGGGCAGGGCTGGTCGTCGGCATCTCGCTTCTCCTGGCTCGCGACCGGACCGGCGGTCCTGTCGATCCTTCGTCGTTCCAGGAATCCGCACGGTTCAAGGGCGCCGCGAGAGCCGGCTATCAAGTCCTTCCGGCCGCCGACTTCAAGCCTCTATTCGACCGGCGCCTTCACGTCCTCGTAAGTCATGGTCATCTCCAGGCTCTGGCCATCCTGCTCGCTCGTCATCCGGTGCGGCAGGCCGTCGGCCACCCCGATCCACAGCTGCTGCGGGCCCGGGGTCTCGTCCATGAGCTGCGGCGGGACATACTGGTAGACCGTCATGTCCGCGCCATCGACGGCATCCTTGCCGACCACGCGGCACTCCGTCAGCTCGGACGCGTCCGGGATCGTGTCCTGCATCATCTCCGCGCGCATTCCGGGCTGGAGCGGCAGCTTGGTCCATTGGCCGTCGCCGCGGTCCATGTAGAGGATGTCGCCGATCATCACCATCTGCAGCGTCGGCGTTCCGGGTATCGTCGCCGTCTGCTTCACCGCCGGCGCCGCCGCCAGCTTGTCGTAGGCGGCCTTGACCGCGTCCTGGCAATCGTCGGCGAGCGCCGCGACGGGCGCCAGCGCGAGCAGCAGGGTCAGTATCCGCATCGGCATGTCTCCTGTGAAGGACGAGGGGCGTGCTGGAGAGGCTCGGTTGTTCGTCGTCGGTGGCGCGTCGGAGCGCGCTCTGTAAATTCGCGCTCAGCGCCATCGGCAGCTGAGCATTCATGCTGCCCGTGGGCAACAGCAACAGCACGCCGCGTTTCGTCGCACGAAAGTGTCATCCGCCGCCGCCCTTCGGCCTCCACGTCGCAGCGTCAAGGAAGCCTCGCATCGGCTCGCCGGGAACGAAGCGGGCCGCCGTGGCATTGTTCCCGGTGTCCGACACACGGATCCCAAGGAGTCATGCAGCAATGAAAGGTGTTCTGGCCTGGCTGATCGGCATCCCGATCCCGATCATCATCATCCTCTACCTGATGCACGTTTTCTGACCTGTCCCTGGCCGCCTGCATCGCGCCGCTTTCCGGCGGCGCAGCGGCGGCCTAAGATGAGTACTGAACCGCCGTCCGGGGGGAAGGCATCATGATCCGGTTTCGCGAATTTCCGTTGCTCAATACGCCTAACATGGTCGCAACGGTGCTCGGTGCCGCGGCGAACGCTCCGGTGACGCTGCAGGACTGCGTCGGGCAGGTGCAGGCGCTGCTCGGTCGGGCGGGCGAGGAGACGCCGTTCGGTCCCGACGACATCGCGGCCCGCCTGACAACCGTGCTCCGCAATCTCTGCGAGGCACGAATCCTGCAGCCGGAGAGGGACGGCGCGTTCGCGCTCACGCCGAGGGGCAGGGCGGTGCTGACCGAGCATCCGGAGGGGTTCGACGCCGCAGACATGATGGCCTACCCCGAATTCTCCCGCTACATCCGGGGCCTCAACGGCACGCGCACCACGCTCGACCCGCGATCCGGGGGGTTCGATCAGGGCTACGCCGCCTACTGGTCCGGGCTGGCGGTGGCTGACAATCCGTTCGCCTCAGACAGCGCCGACCATCTCGCCTGGGAAAACGGCTGGTCCGACGCGTGACCGGACGGCCTTGCCGCGGGCGCTTCGGTCGCTAGATCGGCGGCATGACCGCATTTTCCCTCCTCGACCTCTGCCCGGTGCCGGAAGGCGCGACGCCCGCAGAGGCGCTGGTGAACAGCCTCGACCTCGCGCGCCATGCCGAGGCCTGGGGCTATCGTCGCTTCTGGCTCGCCGAGCACCACAACATGCCGGGGATCGCCAGCGCGGCCACGGCGGTGGTGATCGGGCAGGTGGCTGCCGCCACCCGGACGATCCGCGTCGGAGCCGGCGGGATCATGCTGCCGAACCATGCGCCGCTGATGGTGGCCGAGCAGTTCGGGACGCTGGAGGCGCTGTTCCCCGGCCGCATCGACCTCGGGCTCGGCCGGGCGCCGGGGACCGACCTGCCGACGGCCCGTGCGCTGCGCCGCGGGCTCGGGCAGGGCGACAGCTTTCCGGCCGACGTGGTCGAGCTGATCGGCTATCTTGACGACCCGGGCGACGGTCCGGTGCGCGCCATCCCCGGCGCGGGGTCGCGGGTGCCGGTCTGGATTCTCGGCTCCAGCCTCTTCGGCGCTCAGCTCGCCGCGCATCTCGGCCTGCCCTATGCCTTTGCGTCGCACTTCGCCCCGGCGGATCTGGAGGTGGCGATCGCCACCTACCGCGCGCATTTCCGGCCGTCGCCGCGGCTGACCCGGCCGCAGGTGATGCTGGCGCTCAACGTCTTCGCCGCGGCAACCGACGCCGAAGGCCGGCGTCTGCGCACCTCGATGCAGCAGGCCTTCGCCAACCTGCGCAGCGGCCGGCCGGGGCGCCTGCCGCCGCCCGTCGATGACGTCCGCGCCGTGCTCGATCCTGTGACCATCACCATGGTCGACCGGGCGCTCGCCTGCTCCGCCACCGGGTCGCCGGAAACGGTGCGGCGCGAGATCGACGCCTTCGTCGACCGGTACCGGCCGGACGAGGTGATCCTGACCGCGCAGATCCACGACCATCGCGCCCGCCTGCAGTCGTTCGAGATCGCGGCGGACCTGCTCCGCAGCCCGGAGCGCGCGCAATGACGTCCAGCCCCGGGCCCGACCGCCCGATGCCCGGATTTGCCGAGTTCGTCGCGATGATGGCGGCGCTGATGGCGCTGACCGCGCTCTCGATCGACATCATGCTGCCGGCGCTGCCGCAGATCCGTGACGACTTCGGTGTGATGGACCCCAACCGGCAGCAGCTGGTCGTCACCGCCTATGTCCTCGGCTTTGCGCTCGGGCAGCTGTTCCACGGGCCGATCAGCGACGGTCTCGGCCGGCGGCGGGTCCTGCTCGGCGGCATCGCAGTCTATGCGCTCGCCTCCTTCGCCTGCCTCGTCTCCGGCGCCTTCGAGGGCCTGCTGGTTGCACGTTTCGTGCAGGGAGCGGCGAACGCCGCGCCGCGGGTGGTGGCGATCGCCGTGGTGCGGGACGTCTATGGCGGCCGCAAGATGGCGGAGGTGATGTCCTTCGTGATGATGACCTTCATCATCGTCCCGGTGCTGGCGCCGAGCCTCGGCGGCCTGTTCCTGCTCGCCGGCAGCTGGCACCTGATCTTCGCCTTCCTTTGCGTCGTGGCCGCGGTGGTGTTCGCCTGGGTCGCGCTCCGCCTGCCGGAGACGCGCGGGGTGGAAGCGCGGCAGCCGATGACGCCGGCCTGGCTCGCGGGCGCCTTCGGCTCGGCGCTGCGGACCCGGCAGACCCTCGGGTACACGCTGGCCACGGGGGCGGTGTTCGGCTGCCTGATGGGCTACATCAACACCGCCCAGCAGATCTACGTCGATCTCTATCACCTCGGAGGCTGGTTCCCGGTGGTGTTCGGCGGCGTGGCGGCGGCGCTCGCGCTGGCCTCCTTCGTCAACACCCGGCTGGTCGGCGACCTCGGGATGCGGGCGGTGTCCCATGCCGCGCTGCTCGGCTTCGTCGCGGCGTCGCTGCTGCACGCCGCGATCGCGCTCAGCGGCGGGCTGCCGCCGCTGCCGGTGTTCGTCGCCCTCCTCGCCATCTGCCTGTTCTGCTTCGGGCTGCTGATGCCGAACTTCAACGCGCTCGCCATGGAGCCGATGGGGCATATTGCCGGCACCGCCTCGTCGTTCGTCGGCGCAACCACCACCGGCCTCGCCGCGGCCGTGGGCCTCTGGATCGGCCAGCACTACGACGGGACGGTGACGCCGCTCCTGGCAGGCTTCGCGCTCTGCGGCCTCGCCGGCCTCGCGATCGTGCTGGTGACCGAGCGCGGGCGGCTGTTCCGGCGCGGGCGTTAGCGAGACGTTAAGCCGCGGCGGCGCATAAGGCGGAACCCGGGC
>JBGALW010000014.1:0-38666 GCA_044223585.1 Amaricoccus sp. | reverse complement strand
TATTGCCATCGACGCGGATCTTCTGGCCGGTGGCGATCTTCGACGAACCGGTGCCGGTGCCGGTCACCGCCGGCAGCCCGTATTCACGGCAAACGATCGCGGCATGGCTCATCATCCCGCCGATGTCTGTCACCGTGGCCTTGATCTTGCCGAATACCGGGGCCCAGCTCGGCGCGGTGACCGGGGTGACGAGGATCTCGCCCGCCTGGATCTCTCCCAGCTGTTCCGGACTGCGGATCACCCGGGCGATGCCTTCCACCACGCCGGGGCTCGCGGCCATGCCCGAGAGCCCGCCCTCGGCCTCGTCGCCACCGATCCAGTTCTGGATCGATTCCGAAGTGATGCCCCAGAGCATGATGGTGAACGGCTCGGTGATGACCTCGGGCGGGTTGTTCAGCGCCGGCTGGGGCGGCTGGGTGCCCAGCGCGTCGACGATCTTGCGCCGGCGCTCGATCTCCTGCGGCCAGTAGCTCGGGCCGATCCAGTCGCCGCCGGTCGCCCAGGCATTGCCGTAGTCGAACAGCACATTCCGCACCTCCTGCCGGGTGAGGTAGAACATGCCGTCCTCGGTCGGCCAGAAGCCTTCGTCCATCAGCATCCGGCTGAGCTCGCGCATCTTCCGCCAGAACACGCTCATCGACCAGTGCTCGATGTAGAAGTTGTGGTTCTCGACATAGGGGAAGACCACCCGGGCGAGGCCGAGCTTGCCCCGGAACACCTCGCGCGACTCGTCATCCATCATGGCCTCGTATTCCGAGGTGATGCGGTCGCGCTCGACGATGAGCTCGGCAGTGGGTCGCTCGATGGTCTCGCCGGCCTCGGCGCGGACGATGTAGTCGCGCAGATAGCCCATGGGGATGTCGAGATGCTCGCACCAGTACTTGTCGGTCGAGTAGAAGCCGTTACCGGACGTGAAGTTGAACCACGGGTCCTGCGCCGCCTGCCAGGCGTCGATCCAGACCTGACCGTGCGGCTCCCGCGCGACGGCCGCCAGCGCCTCCTCGACCGTGCCCGTCCCCAACGCTTCGGAGACGCCGAGTTCGATCGCGAGGCGGGCGAGCTTCTTCAGCTCGTCGTCCGGCCGGAAAAGGTCGCTGTCCACGCCCTGCACCATCTTGGCGATGGCCTGGTCGGGGATAGTCGGGAACTCGCCCTTCATGAAGCCGAAGAAATCGAGGTAGGCGGCATAGCCGAGGTTGAGGAACTCGAAGTGGTACTGCCACGTCTTGTAGAGCAGCTGGATCGCCGCATCATAGTTCGCCATGATGTCCAGATGAGGGTCGACGCCGCGGCCCTCGGTGATCCAGTCGATCCGCACCACCTCGGGCAGCTTCTCGAAGCTGAGCGCCTCCATCTCGGCGATGTTGGCCTTCACCTTCCGGTGCCAGTTCTCGAGCAGGCTGTCCCAGTTCTGGAAATAGTGCCCGGCCCTTTCGAGGAACTGCGGGATGCGGCCCTCGATGAGCTCCGGCGCCACCGCGATGGGCGACATGTAGCAGTAGCCGTTGTGGATCCGGTAGTCGACGCCGTTCGCCGGCGGCACGAGATAGTGGCGGGTGTTGTACTGCCCGAGGCAGCGCACCGCGTATTCCACCGTCACCGCGTCGAACGGCTTGAACGGGTTGGGCCAATGCTGGCTGTCGCAGAACCAGAACTTGGCGTCTTCCTTCTCGCGAAGGTTGGGCTGGAAGGTGAGATAGTAGGGGTAAAGCTCTTCCCAGCCCTCGGCGCCGGCCGGCGCCTTCAGGTCATAGGCGCTGGGAAACAGCGGAGTTCGCACGTCCATTAGGGTTCTCCTCCCTGAAAACCGCGATTCGAGTGGGCGTCGTCAGGGCGTCAGCGCGACCCGATCGGATTGTTGAGCGCACCGACGATGCCCATCATGCCGGTGGTGTGGACTGTTTTCGGCTTCTCTTTGGCCTTCTGCGACCAGACCGTCTCGGGCCGTGCCTGCAGCGCGAGCAGGTTCTCCCCGTCCGGAAGGTCTGCGTCGATCGCCCATTCCACATCCTGCGGGCAGCCGTTCTTGCGCTCGAGGTCCTTGGCGAGGCGGGCAACCGCGAGGATCTCGGCATCGCTGAGGCACTGGGCGCTGCGCCGGACCGCATCCACCTCCCGTTCCACCGTGGTGGCCGCCGCCGCATCGGGCACAAGCTCGAGATGCTTGTCGGAGATCTTGCGCCCGATCACCTCCATCAGCACCTTTTCCACCCGGTAGTTGTCGGGCGTGACCACGCCGGAGACGACGAGTTCCCCGAGCCCCCAGGAGGCGTCGATCACGATCTTGGTGCGATCCCCGTTCAGCGGATCGAGCGTCATCGCCACGCCGGCGGCACGCGCATTCACCATCTTCTGCACCGCGACCGACATCAGCACCTCGATCTGGCCGAGGCGGGCGTCGTGGCGGTATTTCATCGCCCGCGCGGTGAACAGCGACGCCCAGCAGTCGCGGACACGCTCGACCACGTCGTCGGCCCCCGTCACCCAGAGATAGGTATCCTGCTGGCCGGCAAAGCTTGCGTCCGGAAGGTCCTCGGCCGTGGCCGAAGAGCGGACCGCAACGGGCGTGCCTTCGCCGATCCCGGCGTAGCCCGACCGGATTGCGGCCTCCACCGCCGGCGGCAGGTGATGGGAGCGGAACCGGATCTGGATCGCCTTCGCGGCCCCCTCGAGCGAGTCGACATCCTCGAAATCCACCCGTGCGAGCTGCGCGGTGATCTCCTCGCGCAGGTGAGTCTCGTCGAGCATCGCGAGATAGGCGTCGGTGGTGACCGCGAAGCCCGGCGGCACAGCCACGCCGGCCTGCGTCATCTCGCCGAGCGAAGCGCACTTGCCTCCGACGCGCCCGTGGTCCGCCTTGCCGATGGTGGCAAAGGGCAGGGTATAGCTCGCGGCCGTCATGCCCGGGTTCCCCATTCGACCTCGACCTTCGCGGGAACGCGGAAGGAGATGTTGTGGAGGTAGGTGATGGTCTGCCCGTCTTTCAAGCGCATGTCCGGAAAGCGCCGGGTCAGTTGCCGCATCATGATGCCGAACTCGAGCTTGGCGAGCTGCGAGCCGAGGCAGAAGTGGATGCCGTAGCCGAAGCTCAGGTGATTGCGGGCGTTGTCGCGCCCGATGTCGAAGCTCTCGCCATTGGCGAAGGCCGCGTCGTCGCGGTTGCCCGACCCCATGATGAGCAGGATGTCGGAGCCTTCCGGTACCCTGACCCCGCCGATCTGCGCGTCCGCCTTGGCCTTGCGCCGCCAGGCCACGATCGACGGCGCATAGCGCAGGATCTCCTCGGTTGCCGCCGGGATCAGCGCGGGATCGGCCACGATCGCGTTCCAGGCGTCGCGATGGGTGAGGAGCGTGATGACGGCATTGGCCATCAGGGTGGTGGTGGTCTCGTGCCCGGCAAACAGCACCGAGTACATCACCCCGGCGATCTCCTCGTCGGAGATATCCGCGCCGTCGGCCTGCAACCTGACGAGGTCCGACGGCAGGTCGTCGCCGGGCTGCTCCTTGCGCGCGGCCACGAGCGCCCGGCAGTAGGCCCAGTATTCCACCATCTTGTGCGCGTGCGGGATCTGCTGCTCGTCGGAGAGGTTGCCCCAGGTGAGCAGCGCACGGCTGACCGCCCAGTCCTTCACCTTCGGCACATCGGCGTCGGGAATGCCCATCAGGGCGAAGAGCACGAAGGCCGGCACCTCGTAGGCCACCTCGCGGAAGAAGTCGGCCCGGCCGTTCGGCGCGATGCCGTCGAGCTGGCGCGTCACGATCTCCTCGATCTTCGGCTCGATCGACCTGAACCGACGCGGCCCGAAGGCCCCCTGCACGATCTTGCGGATGCGGGTGTGGTCGGGCGGCACCCGGGCGGAGAGTCCCGAATAGGCGGTGAAGCCGCCCTCCTGCATGATTCGCCTGCCCTCCGCGCACATCGGGCGCATCGGGGCCTGCGCATTCTCTGACGAGAATGTCTGCCAGTCGTCGAACACCGCCTTGATGTCGGCGTGGCGCGTCACGACAAAATAGCCGGTGGGCTGGTGGAAAAAGACCGGGCGCTCTTCGCGCAGCACGTTCCAGACCGCGTGCGGGGCATTGAGGTCGAACGGATCGAACCCCCGCACAGGATCCACTGCTTCGGCAACGCTCATTCGATCTCCTCCCATCCGTCTGTGCGTGTTTGGCAGCACCCTAGCGGACGACCTCTGGTTTTTCTTTGGCCTCCGGCGCTGCCATCGCCCTAGCGGCCGGCCGATGCGGGACCGGAGCAAAGGGGGAGAGGGTTCACATGGCCCTGTCAGCAACGGCCGGGTTGGCCATTCGACGGCCGGGGCCAGACTTTCCGCGGCCCCGCCTGCCTCACTCGAGGCGGCCGGAGAGGCGGTCTCGTGCCGTCGAGTCGGCGTCGGCCTTGCGGCCGAGCCGGACGAGCTCGGTCGCGGCGGACAGGCCGTAGGGTGGCATGCCCGAATAGACGCATTCGTACTCGCCCGCGCGCACCTTGTATGTCTCGTGCCAGATCCCGACGTCGCCGCGCGAGCCCTTGATGCGCCGGTTGAAGGCGACCCAGGCCGGCCAGTGCAGATGATCGCGCGACCGCGCGTAGGCTTCGAGCTGCTCGAACGAGCGCCAGTACTGCGCGATCACCCCGAGGCGCACCGGCGTCGACCCGAGAAACCCCGACGAAGGCCCGGCGGCCTGCAATTCCCTGATCATCTTCGGCATCGCCATGGCGACCGGCCACCACTTGCCGACCTTCCACACCTTGTTGATCCGCATGCCGATCAGGAACACGACGAAATCGCCTTCGATCCGCGCCGTGAACTGGCCGTTCAGGGGTTTCGACATGCGCGCTCTCCCGCAGGCGTCACCATGCGCAGGTAGTCTAGCAGAACCGCCCTGTTCAGGCGCCTCCAAACGCGGGACGCAGCGGCGCATTTCCCCGCAACCGGCCCCTGACCGGCGCCGCCCCGACCCCAGCGGCCCCCTACCCCAGCGGCACGACCTCGACGCTGCCGCCGCGGGCGGAAAGGGCGATCTCGCCGCGCTTCAGGCGCAGCGCGTCGTTGCCAAAGACCTCGCGCCGCCAGCCGCTGAGCGCGGGGATCGCCGGCTCGGGCTCGCTCGCCAGCGCGTCGAGGTCGGCGCTGGAAGCGATCAGCCGCTGGGCGACGCCTTCCGCCTCGGCGCGGGCCTTGAGCAGCACGCGCAGGAGGTCGGCCAGCGCCTCGGCCCCGGCGCGGCGCGCCGGCGGTTCGGCGACCTGCGGGATGGCGTCGGGGCCCAGCGTCTCGGCTGTGGCGATCGCCGCGAGAATGCCGTCGGCGATCTCCCCGCGCCGCGCCTCGCGCAGCAGCAGCCGGGACTTGCCGAGATCGTCGGGCGTCTTCGGCCGGTTGGCGGCCAGTTCCAGCAGCGCGTCGTCCTTGAGGATGCGCGACCGCGGCACGTTGCGAGTCTGCGCCGTGGTCTCGCGGAAGCGGGCGAGTTCCTGCAACGCGGCGAGGAAGCGCGGCGCTGTCGAGCGCGACTTGAGCCGCGCCCAGGCGTCCGCCGGATCTGTGCGGTAGGTGGCGGGGTCGGTCAGCACCGCCAGTTCCTCCTCCACCCACGCGGCGCGGCCGGTCTCCTCCAGCCGCTTCGAAAGCACCTCGTAGATCCGCCGGAGGTGCGTCACGTCGGCCAGCGCATAGGCCATCTGCGCCGGGGTCAGCGGCCGGTGGCTCCAGTCGGTGAAGCGCGAGGACTTGTCGACCGAGCCGCGCGCCACCTGACGGACCAGCGTCTCGTAGCCGACCTGATCGCCATAGCCGCAGACCATGGCGGCGACCTGGGTGTCGAAAAAGGGTTTCGGAAGGGTTCCCGCCTCGACCTCGAAGATTTCCAGATCCTGACGCGCGGCGTGGAAAACCTTTACGACGTTATGATTCCGGAAAAGTTCATACAGCGGTTCGAGCGAAAGGCTTTCGGAAAGCGTGTCGACCAGCACCGCGCCCTCCTCGCCGGTGCCTGGGCGGGCCAGCTGGACGAGGCACAACTGAGAATAGTAGGTGCGTTCCCGCAGGAACTCGGTGTCGACGGTGACGTACGGGTATCCGGCGGCCTCGGCGCAGAAGCGCGCCAGGGTGTCGGTGTCGGTGATCGGGACGATGCGTGTCACGCCAAGGCTCCGACGCGGGACGAGAGACTGGGGAACTGTCCTTCGTAATCAGACACTTGCGAGGCGGCTCCCGGCTTTTGCGACACTGCGGTGTCGCACACGGCCGCGGCGAGCGCAACCCGCCCTCGCCGCGCCGCACCCCCTCTCCGGTTGCCAATCGCGACCCGTGCGCCCTAGGGTTGGCGCGAGGGCAAGGAGAGCAGCAGATGGCGCGGACCCGCTCCAGGCGTCCCACCTCCCGCGATGTGGCCGAGCGGGCCGGCGTCTCGCTCGCAGCGGTTTCGCGGGCCTTCGCCGAAGGCGGCAGCATCGCCCCGGAAACCCGGGAGCGGGTGATGGCGGCGGCGCACGAGATCGGCTACCGGCCGAGCGCGCTGCCGCGGATGCTGCAGACCGACCGCTCTAACCTCATCGCCCTCATCATCGGCGAGATCACCAACCCCTTCTATCCTGACGTGATGGCGATGCTGCTGCCGTCGCTGCGCGCCGCCGGGCTGCATCCGCTGGTCTTCGTCGTCGATCCGGGCGAGATTGCCGACGACGTGCTGGAGGAAGTGTTCCGCTTCCGGGTGGACGGGGTCGTCGTCATGTCCGCCACCCTGTCCGCCGAACGCGCCCGGGAACTCGGCCGCCACCTGATCCCGGTGGTGCTGATGAACCGGCATGTCGCCGACGAGGCGGTGCTCTCGGTCGCCTGCGACAATACCGCCGCCGGCCGCGAGGTCGCCGACCTCCTGCTCGACGCCGGCCACCGCCAGCCGGCCCTCATCGCCGGCGATCCGCTCGACATGACCGAACAGGCGCGCGAGGAGGGCTTCGTCGGCCGTCTGCGCGAGCGCGGCATCGCCGCAGTGCCGCGCCATGTCGGGGAGAACAGCTACGCCGACGGGGCCATGGGCATCCGGCGGCTCTTTGCGGCCGGGCCGCGCCCGGACGCGGTGTTCTGCCTCAGCGACATCATCGCGCTCGGCGCCATCGACGCCCTGCGCTACGACCTCGGGCTGCGGGTGCCGGAAGACGTCTCGCTCGTCGGCTTCGACAACGTCCCGGCGGCACGCTGGGGCGCCTACCGGCTCACGACGATCGCCCAGCCGCGCGCCGAGATGGTCGCGGAGGCGGTGCGGATGCTGCTCGGCGCCATCGCCGGCGCCCCGCGGACCGCCAGCCCGAAGCTCCTGCCCGGCCACCTCGTCCGCGGCACCACCGCCCGCCTGCCGCCAGGCTGACCGGTTGCCGACGCCCTACCGGGATCCGGGGGAACGAGCCGAGGCTACGTCAGAAGGGCACAGGCGCCTCGAATTCCACCCAGGCGCCCCCGTCCGGGTGGCGAAAGCCGAGCCGCTCGGCATGAAGCTGCATCCGGTCGGCGGCGCCGGCGTCGCCGTAGAAGGGATCGCCGAGGATCGGATAGCCGAGCGCCGCCAGATGCACCCGGAGCTGGTGGCTGCGCCCGGTCAGCGGCGTCAGCCGCACCCGCGTCGCGCCCGCCTCGCGGCCGATCACCTCCCAGTCGGTGCGCGCCGGCTTGCCGCGCGGGGTCACCATCTGCCGTGGCCGGTTCGGCCAGTCGCAGGCGAGCGGCAGGTCGATGCAGCCGAGCACGCCATCCACCTCGCCCGCCACCCGCGCGACATAGGTCTTGGCGACCTGCCGCCGCTCGAACTGCCAGCCAAGATGGCGCTGCGCCAGCGCGGTGCGGGCGAACACCATGACGCCCGACGTCTCCAGATCCAGCCGGTGCACCAGCCGCAGCTCGGGGAACCCGGCCCGCAGCCGGGCCTCGACGCAGTCCTGCGGCCCCGGCGGCTTGGCCGGGACCGAGAGCAGGCCGCAGGGCTTGGCCGCGACGACGAGCGCCTCGTCCACATGCAGGACGACGACCGCCGCCTCCGGGCGGAACCTCGGTTCGCTCACGCGCGGAGCGCGGTGATCGTCTCCAGCAGCCCCGCGGTCGACCCGTCCTTGCCGCCGAAGCCCGACCCGCGCTCGACCAGCGGCAGCAGCGAGTTGGCAAGCTCCTTGCCGAGTTCGACGCCCCACTGGTCGAACGAGTTGATCCCCCAGATCACCCCCTCCACGAACACCCGGTGCTCGTAGAGCGCGACGATCCGGCCGAGCGTCCGCGGGTCGAGCTCGGTATAGACCAGCGTCGTCGACGGCCGGCTGCCCGGAAACACCTTGTGCGGAGCAAGCGCCGGATCCTTCACGGTCTTTTCCGCCTCGGCCAGCGTTCGCCCGCGCATCAGCGCCTCCGACTGCGCGAGGCAGTTGGCGATGAGGAGAAGCTGGTGATGCTCGAGCGCCGGCTCGTGGCCGACGGCGGCGACCATGAACTCGCAGGGGATGACGTTGGTGCCCTGGTGGATCAGCTGGTAGAAGGCATGCTGCCCGTTGGTCCCGGGCTCGCCCCAGACGATCGGCCCGGTGGCGCTCTCCACCGGCCCGCCGTCCAGCGTCACCGCCTTGCCGTTCGATTCCATGTCGAGCTGCTGCAGGTAGGCCGGCAGCCGGCTCAGGCGCTGGTCATAGGGCAGCACCGCCCGGCTGGCATAGCCCATGAAGTTGCGGTGCCAGACCCCGACGAGGCCGAGCAGCACCGGCATGTTCTCGGCGAGCGGCGCGGTCAGGAAATGCTGGTCCATCTCGTGTGCGCCGGTCAGGAACTCGGCGAAGTTCGCCGGCCCGATCGCGATCATCACCGGCAACCCGACCGCGCCCCAGACCGAATAGCGCCCGCCGACCCAGTCCCAGAAGCCGAACACCCGCGCGGGGTCGATGCCGAACGCCGCGGTCCTGTCGAGCGCCGTCGAGACGGCCGCGAAATGCGCCCCGGCGAACTCGCCGAGCGTCGCCCGCATCCAGGCCATCGCGGTGTTGGCGTTGGTCATCGTCTCGATGGTCGTGAAGGTCTTGGACGCAACGATGACCAGCGTCCGCTTCGGATCGAGACCGCCCAGCACGTCATGGATATGCGCGCCATCGACGTTCGAGACGAAATGCGCCCGCGGCCCGTCATGGTACGGCGCCATCGCGAGCGTCGCCATCAGCGGCCCGAGGTCGCTGCCGCCGATGCCGATGTTGACGACATCGGTGAACTTGCCGCCGTCGGTCGCGGCGATCGCCCCCGAGCGCACCCCCTCGCTGAAGGCCGCCATCCGCGACAGCACGCCGTCGACCTCCGGCATCACGTCCTTGCCGTCGACGAGGATCGGCTTGCCGGAGCGGTTGCGCAGCGCGACGTGCAGCACTGCCCGGTCCTCGGTCACGTTGATCTTCGCGCCGGTGAACATGAGATCCCGCCGCTCCGGCACCCCGCGCGCCTGCGCGAGGTCGACGAGCAGCGCCAGCGTCTCCGCCTCCAGCGCGGTCTTGGAGAAGTCGAGCAGCATGTCGCCGAACCGCACCGAGAAGGCGCGGAAGCGGTTCGGGTCCGCCTCGAAACGGCTGAGGATCGTCGGGCCTGCGGCCGCCTTGCCCGCCGCCTCGAGTTCCGTCCAGATCGCGTCCGTCATGGCCTCACCTCTTGAGCTGGCTCGCGTCGCGCGCCAGCGCGACCACCTGGTCCCACGCCTTCGCCTTGAGAAGCGCCGGGTCCGCCACCCACGACCCGCCGACGCAGAGCACGTTCGGCAGCTTCAGATAGTCCGGCGCGTTCGTCGGCGTCACGCCGCCGGTCGGGCAGAAACTCATCTGCGGCAGGGGGCCGGCGAAGGACTTCAGCGCCGGGGCACCGCCGTTCGCCTCGGCCGGGAAGAACTTGCAGACCGAATAGCCGCGGGAGAGCATCCGCATCGCCTCGCTGACCGTGGCGATCCCGCCGAGCAGCGGCAGTTCCTCGGCCTCGCAGGCCGCAACCAGCTCGTCGGTGATGCCGGGCGAGACGCCGAACAGCGCCCCCGCCTCCTTCGCGGCCTTCACGTCGGCCGGCGTCAGCAGCGTCCCCGCACCGACCACGCCGCCGCCGACCGTCGCCATCGCCCGGATGACGTCGAGCGCGGCGGGCGTGCGCAGCGTCACCTCCAGGACCGGCAGGCCGCCGGCCACCAGAGCCTCGGCGAGCGGCACCGCATGCTCGACATCATGCACGACGATCACCGGGATCACCGGCGCAAGGCCGCAGATCTCGCGCGCATAGGCAGAAGCGTCCTTCGGGGTCATCCCCATCCTTCTCTCCCTTTGTCAGAGGGCCGCGAGGAACGCGCCCGCACGGTCCCAGACGAGCGCGGCGGCCGCCGCGTCGTAGTCGTCGATCATCGCGTCGGTGAAGAGGTGCCCGGCGCCGGGATAGCGCCACAGGTCCGGTGCCAGCCCGCGTTCGCGCGCGGTGTCGCGCCACCAGGTCACCCACTCCTCCGCCTCGAACGGGTCGGGGTCGGCGAGATGCGCGGCAAGCGGCGTCCCCGGCCGCGGCGCGTCAGGCACCGGCCCGATGCCGTGCAGCAGCAGCACCCCCGCCGCCTCCGGCCGCCGCTCCCAGAGCGCCGAGGCGATCCCGGCCCCCATCGACAGACCCGCGAGCACCGCGTCCGCCGGAAGCGCCCCGGCCGCCGCCGCGGCGCGCTCGACCAGCACCGGCTCGCCGGTCGCCTCGACGAGCGCGAAGCCCGCCTCCAGCGTCTCCGGCACCACGCCCCCGAAGAGATCCGGCGTCACCACGCCATGCCCCGCCGCCCGCCACCGGTCGGCGGCCGCGCGCTCGACCGCGCGCAGGCCCCGGATCGAATGCAGGAGCAGGATCGTCGCCATCAGAACAGCGGCGAGGCGCCGAGTTCGGCGGCGCCGACCTGCCGGCGGAAGGCGCCGAACAGCTCGCGCCCGACGCCTGTCTCGTTGTCGACGAGGTCGGCGCGCACGTTCGGCCGGTCGAGCACCCCCGGCGTCAGCACGTCGAGCGTGCCGGCCACCGCGTCCACCCGCACGAGATCGCCATCATGCAGCCGCGCCAGCGGCCCGCCGTCCAGCGCCTCCGGGCTCACGTGGATCGCGGACGGCACCTTGCCGGACGCCCCGGACATCCGCCCGTCGGTGACGAGCGCCACCCGAAGGCCGCGGTCCTGCAGCACGGCCAGGACCGGCGTCAGACTGTGCAGTTCCGGCATCCCGTTGGCCTTCGGCCCCTGGAAGCGCACGACGACCACGGTGTCCCTGGTGAACTCGCCGGCCTTGAAGGCGGCCTTCACCTGCTGCTGGTCGTGGAACACCCGGACCGGCGCCTCGATGATCTGCCGCTCCGGCGCCACCGCCGACACCTTCATCACCCCAGTGCCGAGGTTGCCCTTCAGCCGCCGCATGCCGCCCGTCGGCTGGAAGGGGTCGCTGGCGGGCCGGAGGATCTTGTCGTTGAGCGAGGCCCCCGCGCCCTCCTCCCAGACCAGCGCGCCGTCGATCACCTTCGGCTCCTGGGTGTAGCGCGCCAGCCCCTCGCCCGCGACGGTGCGGGTGTCCGGATGCAGCAGCCCGGCGTCCAGCAGCTCGCCGATCATGAAGCCGAGCCCGCCCGCGGCGTGGAAGTGGTTCACGTCGGCGAGGCCGTTCGGATAGACCCGCGCCATCAGCGGCGTCGCGTCGGAGAGCTCGGCGAAATCCTCCCAGTCGAGCAGGATCCCGGCGGCACGGGCCATCGCGATCAGGTGGATCAGCAGGTTCGTCGAGCCGCCGGTGGCGTTCAGCCCGACGATGCCGTTGACGAAGGCGCGCTCGTCGAGCACGTCGCAGGCCGGCGTGTACTCGTTGCCGAGCGCCGAGATCGCCAGCGCCCGCCGCGCCCCCTCGACGGTCAGCGCGTCGCGCAGCGGCGTGTTCGGGTTGACGAAGGACGAGCCCGGCAGGTGCAGGCCCATGAACTCCATCAGCATCTGGTTGGTGTTCGCCGTCCCGTAGAAGGTGCAGGTGCCGGGACCATGGTAGGAGGCCATCTCCGCCTCCATCAGCTTGTCGCGCCCGACCTCGCCCGCGGCGAACTGCTGGCGGACCTTGGCCTTCTGGTCGTTCGGGATGCCGCTCGTCATCGGACCCGCCGGCAGGAACACCGCCGGCAGGTGGCCGAAGGTGGCGGCGGCGATGACGAGGCCCGGGACGATCTTGTCGCAGACCCCGAGATAGACGGTGGAGTCAAAGACGTTGTGGCTGAGCGCGATCCCCGCCGCCATGGCGATCACGTCGCGCGAGAAGAGGCTCAGCTCCATGCCGGGCTGTCCCTGCGTCACGCCGTCGCACATCGCGGGCACCCCGCCCGCAACCTGCGCCGTGCCGCCCATCGCCCGTGCCGCCTGCCGGATCAGCGCGGGATAGACCTCATAGGGCTGATGCGCCGACAGCATGTCGTTGTAGGCGGTGACGATCCCGAGGTTGCCGGCCGTCTCGCGCACCAGCGTTTCCTTGTCGTCCGACGGCATCGCGGCATAGGCATGGGCCTGGTTGCCGCAGGCGAGGTGGGCGCGGCTCACCCCCGCCTCGCGCGCCCGCGCCATCCGGTCGAGATAGTCGCGCCTGACGGGCTTCGACCGCTCGACGATGCGATCCGTGACCTCGGCGACGGTGGCGTTCAGCGACATGGCTACCTTCCCTTTCCGGCGTCCTGCGCGCGGCAGGCGCCTCAATCGGCGTAGTGGACCGTGACCGGACAGGGGGCGGTCAGCACCGCCCTGACCGGCGCCTCGGCGACCGGACCGTCGGCCAGCGCCGTCTCCAGCGCGGCAAGCTTGTCCGGCCCGGTAATGAGGATATGGATCACCGACGCGGCCCGCAAAGGCGGCGCGGTCAGCGTCAGCCGCGCCTCGGGCTGACCCGGCGGGGTGATCTCCATCAGCACCGGCGCATCGTCGGCCAGGGCTGCGGCAAGCTCGGGCGCGCCGGGGAACAGCGAGGCGGTATGCATGTCCGCCCCCATTCCCAGCACCAGCACGTCGATCGGCAGCGCCGCCGACACCCGCCCGGTCATCGCCCCGAGAATCGGCTCGTGCAGCGGCACGGCCCGCGCCGCCTCCGCCGCGTTGCGGAACAGCGTCTCGCGGATCAGCCGGATGTTCGACCGTTCGCTGAACTCCGGCACCAGCCGCTCGTCGGTCGGCATGACGTGCACGTCCTCCCACGCGAGGTCGGCTTCCGACAGGGCACTCAGGAACGGCCCCGGCGTGGTGCCGCCCGGCACGGCGAGCGTCGCCCTGCCCTTCGTGGCATGGGCGGCCCGCAGCTGGTCGGCCACCAGCTCCGCGAGATCCCGCATCAGCGTCCCGCGGTCGGGGTAGGCCTGGCGTGCCACCTCGATCATGCCCGGCTCCCCGGACCGACCGCGGGGGCACGCCGCACCAGCGGCGAAAGCCCGGCCGTCATACGGTGACCTCGCGCCACAGGTGCCCGTCCGACCCGGTCAGCTTGTATGCGTCGATCGGCCCGGCGCTGCCCGGATCGTAGGGCATCGGCCGCGACCCCGAATCCTCCCATGCGGCGAGGATCGGGTCCGCCCAGGCCCATGCGGCCTCCACCTCGTCGCCGCGCATGAAAAGGGTCTGGTTGCCGCGGATGACGTCCATGATCAGCCGCTCGTAGGCTTCCGGGAGGTCACCGTCCGGCCCGAGCGTGCTCGCGAACGTCATGTCGAGCGGAACCTCGACCAGCCGCATGCCGCCCGGCCCCGGATCCTTGATCGCCACGCGCAGCGTGATCCCCTCGTTCGGCTGCAACCGGATGATGAGGGCGTTGCCGCGCAGCGCCTCGACCTGCGGAAAGATGGTGTGCGGCGGGTGCTTGAACACGACGCAGATCTCGCTCATCCGCGCGCTGAGCTTCTTGCCGGTGCGCAGATAGAACGGCGTCCCCGACCAGCGCCAGTTCGACACATGCACCCGGAGCGCGACGAAGCTCTCCGTCCGGCTGTTGGGATCGCCGACATGCTCCAGGTAGCTGCCGTCGCCGCCGCCGGCGCGGTACTGCCCGCGCACCGTATCGGCGAGCTTCAGCGGATCGAGCGCCCGGATCACCTTCAGCTTCTCGTCGCGCACCGCGTCCGGGTCGAACTTCGACGGCGGCTCCATCGCAGTCAGGCACAGCAGCTGCATCAGGTGGTTCTGCACCATGTCGCGCATGGCGCCCGACTGGTCGTAGTAGGCGCCGCGCCCGGCAACCCCGATCGATTCCGCGACCGTGATCTGCACCTGCTCGACGTAGTGCGAGTTCCACAGCGGCTCGAACAGCGCGTTGGCGAAGCGGATCGCCATCAGGTTCTGCACCGTCTCCTTCCCGAGATAGTGGTCGATCCGGTAGATCTGCGTCTCGTTGAAATGCTGCGACAGCTCGCGGTTCAGCGCCCGCGCGGAGGCGAGATCGTGGCCGAGCGGCTTTTCCACGACGATCCGGCTCGTCGGCGTCGCGATCCCGCCCTGCGACAGCCGCGCGGCGATCGGCGCGAACAGAGACGGTGCCACCGAGAGATAGAAGGCGCGGATCCGCCCGTCATCGTCGCCGAGCTTTTCCCTCAGCTCCTCCCAGCCACCATCGCCGGTCGCGTCCACCGCCACATAGTCGACCATTCCGATGAAGGCGTCGATCACCTCCTGCCGGTAGAGCTTCGGCTCGACGAACTGCTTCAGCGCCGCCCGCGCCGTCTCGCGGAACTCGTCCCCGTCCATCGCGGACCGGGCGGCGCCTATGATCCGCGCGCCCTCCGGGATCTGATGCACGAGATAGCGCCGGTAGAGGCTCGGCAGAATCTTGCGGTGCGACAGGTCCCCGGTCGCGCCGAAGATCACGAGGTCGAACGGCTCGACGGGAATGACGGTGGAGACCATGCCTTCTCCTTCAATCGCTCAGTTCATCGGAACGTGGCAGATCGGCGCCGCGCCGCGAGCAGGTGATCGCCGCAGCCCGCGCCGCATAGTCGAGAAGCCGCGCCAGACCCGGCTCGTCCAGCGTTTCCAGCGCCGCCATCGGTCCGCCCTCGCGGCGCAGCAGTTGCGCAATCAGCGCGGCCTGGAACGTGTCACCCGCGCCCACGGTGTCGATCACCGCGACCTTCGGCGGACGTGCGCTCGCATGATGGCCCGACTGCGTCCAGCCGTGTGCCGCCTCGCCGCCGTCGGTGACGACGACGAGCTTCACGCCGAGCCCGAGGATATCCTCGGCAAAGCGGCCGTGCGACCGCCCCGGCCACAGCAGCTCCAGGTCCTCGGCGCTGATCTTCACCACGGTCGCCAGCGGGATCAGCACCGCGAGCCGCGCCCGCCAGACCTCCATGTCGGGTTCGACCGTCGGCCGGACGTTGGGATCGAGCGTCATGAACCGCCCGCTCTTGTTCCGCGCGAGCGCCGCGAAGGCATCGGCGACCGGCGCCGCCGCCAAGGAATAGGAACCGAAGTGCAGCCCCGTGACCTCGGGCCCCAGGACTGGCAGGTCCCCGACGACAACGCCGGTGTCGGCCGAGCCGTTGTCATAGAACTGGTAGGCCGGCACACCCGCGGTATCGAGCCCGACGAGGCTGAGGGTCGTCGGCCGGTCGGTCGGGATCGCATAGGCGGTGGAGACGCCCTCGTCCTCCAGCACCTGCCGCAGCCGCTGGCCAAGCAGGTCGCTCGAGAGGCCGGTCAGCAGGCCCGACGCCTGCCCGAGCCGGCTGAGGCCGATCGCGACGTTGAACGGCGACCCGCCGGCCCGCGCCGCATAGCGCGCCGACGCCGGCCCCTCCTCGCTCTCGAGAAAGAAATCGAAGAGCGCTTCCCCGCAGACCAGAAACATTCGACCGTCCCCCCGGCCAGGCATGCCGTTCACCGGCCGCCGATTCTGACTTGACCCGACCCGTCCCGGCTTCGCAAGGCCTGCAATGCCGGCCCGGTCGAGGCACGCCCTTATTAGTCAATTGGCGTGATTAATTCAAGCGCCGTTTTCGCCCGCCGCCGCAAACACCGCTTGGTGGGGCGGCAGAACCGCTTCGTTGCCGATGATTTCTCCGGCAAAGCCGCTGTCCCAGAGCACCCGCCACGTCCCCGCCGGCAGGGCGATCCGGCGCGGCTCGGCCCCGAGATTGAAGGCACAGAACACCGCCTCGCCCTCGTCGCCGGACCCCGGCCGCCGCACGTAGGCAAGCGAATCCTCCGCCGTCTCGACGATCTCGAACGTCCCCTTGGCGAGCGCCGGCAGCGTCCGCCGCCAGGCGAGCATCCGGCGATAAAAGGCGAGCATCGAGTCCGGGTCTTCCTCCTGCACGCTGGCGGCGGAGCGCAGATGCTCGACCGCCACCGGCAGCCACGGCTTCACGTCGGAAAAGCCGCCGTGCAGGTTGTCGCTGATCCAGACCATCGGCGTGCGGCAGCCGTCCCGCCCGCGGAACTTCGGCCAGAACCGCTTGCCGTAAGGGTCCTGCAGATCCTCGTAGGGCACATAGGCCTCGGTCAGTCCCAGCTCCTCGCCCTGGTACAGGCAGACCGACCCCCGCAGCGACAGGAGGAGCGCGAGATAGACCCGGAGCTGCGCCGGATCGAGGTTCCACCGCGTCGCGTGCCGCTCGACGTCATGGTTCGAGAAGGCCCAGCAGGCCCACCCGTCCGATGCGACCTGGGCGAACTTGCGCAGCACCTGCCCGACCCGCTTGCCGCTCGGCGCCTCCGGCGACAGGAACTCGAAGGCGTAGCACATCTGCATCCGGTGATCGCCGCGGGTGTATTCCCCCATGATCTCCATGCCGCGCTGCGCGTCGCCGACCTCACCGACCGCCGCCGTCGCCCCGAACTCGTCCATCAGCGCCCGGAGCCGCTCCAGGAAGCCGATCATCTCCGGCCGGCTCTTGTCGTAGAGATGCTCCTGCCAGTTGTACGGGTTCACCGCCGGCGCCGTCGAATAGTCGCGCAGCTCGACCGGCAGCACGGGATTGTCCCGCAACTCCTTGTCGCAGAAGTAGAAGTTGATCGTGTCGAGCCGGAAGCCGTCCACGCCGCGCTCCAGCCAGAAGCGCGCGACGGCGAGCAGCTCGTCCTGCACCTCCGGCTCGTGGAAGTTGAGGTCCGGCTGCTCCTTGAGAAAGTTGTGCATGTAGTACTGCAGCCGCTCGCTGTCCCACTCCCAGGCGGGACCGCCGAAGATCGAAAGCCAGTTGTTCGGCGCCGTGCCGTCCGGCTTCGCGTCGGCCCAGACGTACCAGTTGGCCTTGGGGTTGTCGCGGCTCGACCGGCTCTCGCGGAACCAGCGATGCTGGTCGGAGGTGTGCGAGAGCACGAGGTCGATGATGACCTTGAGCCCGAGTTCGTGCGCCCGCGCGATCAGGGCGTCGAAGTCGGCGAGCGTCCCGAACATCGGATCGACGTCGCGGTAGTTCATCACGTCATAGCCGAAGTCGAGCATCGGCGACGGAAAGAACGGCGAGATCCAGATCGCGTCGGCCCCGAGGCTCGCGACGTACGGCAGCCGGTGGATGATCCCGGCGAGGTCGCCGATCCCGTCGCCGTTCGAATCCTGGAACGAGCGCGGGTAGATCTGGTAGAGCACCGCGCCCCGCCACCAGTCCTTGTCCACGGCCGACGGCGCGTCGGCCTGAAGCGTCTGTTCAGCCACCATCTTTTGATGCCTCCCCGGCCCCTTTTGAAGTCACGCTACCAAAGTCCACGTCGGGTAGGCCAGCCCTCCCATCGCGGCGTCCCATGGAAACCGCCGCGCCCGGCGCGGACCCAAGAAAGGGCGATCTCGAAGGGCCTTTTCGCCTCGGTCGCCGCCGGTTTGGGCGGGCTCGCCCTTGACCCCGCGCGCCTCCGGCCGCAGGCATCGGCACGCGATGACGGATGGGGCGGACAGCGACCGCCAGCTCCCGTCATCGCTGAGTCCCGAGCCCTCCCGAGGCCCCATGCCCCATCCCTTCGACGCGCTCGTGATCGGCGGCGGCCCCGCCGGCCTGATGGCCGCCGAAACCCTCGCCACCGCCGGGGCGCGCGTGCTCGTGGCCGACGCCATGCCGACGGTCGGGCGCAAGCTGCTGATGGCCGGAAAGTCCGGCCTCAACCTCACCCACGCCGCCGGTCCGGCGCCGTTCGCCGCGGCCTACACGCAGGGTTCCGACTGGCTCGCCCCGATCCTCGCCGGATTCGGCCCGGACGAAGTCCGCGCCTGGGCCGCCGGCCTCGGCATCGAGACCTTCGCCGGCAGCTCCGGCCGGGTCTTCCCCCGCGCGATGAAGGCGTCGCCGCTGCTGCGCGCCTGGCTCGGCCGGCTGGGCGAGCTTGGCGTCACCGTCCGCACCCGCTGGCGCTGGACCGGATGGGACGGTCCGGCCGCGCGCTTCGACACGCCGGACGGCCCGGAGGCCGTCAGCGCGCCCACCACCATCCTCGCCCTCGGCGGCGCCAGCTGGCCACGCCTCGGATCGACCGGCGCCTGGGCGCCGCTCCTCGCCGCGGCCGGCGTGGCGGTCGAGCCGTTCCGCGCCTCGAACGTCGGTTTCGCGGTCGACTGGTCGCCCGCCATGGCCCGCCACTTCGGGACGCCGGTGAAACCCGTCCGCCTCACCGCCGGCGACCGGAGCCTCGAGGCCGAGTTCGTCGTCTCCGCCCGCGGCGTCGAGGGCGGCGGCATCTACGCCCTCGCGCACCTCCTGCGCGACGGCGCCATCCTCACCCTCGACCTGCTCCCCGGCCGCGACACGGCCGACATCGCCCGCCGCCTCGCCGCGTCCCGCCCCGGCACCAGCCTCGCCAATCGCCTGCGCCGCGTGCCCGGCCTCACCCCGGTCAAGGCCGCCCTCCTGCGCGAGGCGGCGCCCGGCGCTCTCGCCGACCCGGCCGCCACCGCGCACGCACTGAAGGCCCTGCCCCTTCCCCTGCGCGGCCCGCGCCCGATCGGCGAGGCCATCTCCACGGCGGGCGGCATCGCCGCCGCGGCCCTCACTCCCGGCCTGATGCTCCGGGCCCGCCCGGGCACCTTCGCCGCCGGCGAGATGCTCGCCTGGGACGCGCCGACCGGCGGCTACCTCCTCACCGCCTGCCTCGCCACCGGCCGCCACGCCGCGCTTGCCGCGCTCGCGCGCCTTTCCCCCTGACCGAACGCGCCGATTGGAAGGCCTGTTCGCCGACGAGCCCGAGCATCCCCTCGGCGAGATTGGAAGCGCGCCAATAATCGCCCTGTCCCCGCCTCCGGGACGGCGCTATAAGGCGCGTCTCCCGACCCATCCGACGGCCCGAGCCATGTCCGAAGAATTCTACCGCATCAAGCGCCTTCCCCCGTACGTCTTCGCCGAGGTCAACCGGCTGAAGGCCCGCTATCGCGCCGAAGGCATGGACATCATCGACTTCGGCATGGGCAATCCCGACATGGATACGCCCCAGCATATCGTCGAAAAGCTGGTGGAGACCGTCCGCCGCCCGCGGACCCACCGCTACTCCGCCTCCAAGGGCATCCCCGGCCTCCGCCGCGCCCAGGCCGGCTACTACGAGCGGCGGTTCGGCGTGAAGGTCGACCCGGAGAAGGAGGTGATCGCCACCCTCGGCTCCAAGGAGGGCCTCGCCAACCTCGCGATGGCGATCACCGGCCCCGGCGACGTGATGCTGGTTCCGAACCCGAGCTACCCGATCCACCCCTACGGCTTCATGATCGCCGGCGGCACGCTCCGCCACGTTCCCGCCCTGCACGACGGCCGCTTCGACCCTGAGCAGTACCTGCGCGCGCTGGAGCGGGCGGTCGTGCACTCGGTGCCGAAGCCGGTGGCGCTCGTCGTGTCCTTCCCGTCCAACCCGACGGCGCAGGTCTGCGACCTCGACTTCTACCGCGATCTCATCGCCTTCGCGAAGAAGCATCACCTCTGGGTGCTGTCCGACCTCGCCTATGCAGAGATCTATTTCGACAACAATCCGCCGCCCTCGATCCTGCAGGTCGAGGCGGCGAAGGACGTCGCGGTCGAGTTCACCTCGCTCTCCAAGACCTATTCGATGCCCGGCTGGCGGATGGGCTTCGCGGTCGGCAACGCCCGCCTCGTCGACGCGCTGACCCGGATCAAGTCCTACCTCGACTACGGCGCCTTCACCCCGGTGCAGGTCGCCGCTGCCGCCGCGCTCAACGGCCCGCAGGACTGCGTCGCCGAGATCCGCGCCACCTACAAGCACCGCCGCGACGTGCTCATCGACTCGATGGCCCGCGCCGGCTGGCAGATCCCGTCCCCGCCCGCGACGATGTTCGCCTGGGCGCCGGTGCCGGAGCCCTTCACGGCGATCGGGTCGATGGGCTTCTCGAAGATCCTGCTGCGCGAGGCCGAGGTCGCGGTCGCCCCCGGCATCGGCTTCGGCGAGTACGGCGAGGGCTTCGTGCGCCTCGGCCTCGTCGAGAACGAGCACCGCATCCGCCAGGCCGCCCGCGGCGTGAAGAAGGTGATGCAGAACGCCGACGCCCTGATCGCCAAGCATCAGGCCGAGGAGGCCGAAGCGGTGGCCTGACACCGCCTTGCGACCGCCCGGCGCCTCCCCTAAACAGCCGGGCGACAGCAGACCGGAGACCCCCATGACCGCGCCCCTTCGCATCGGCCTCGCCGGCCTCGGCACCGTGGGCGCGGGCGTGGTCCGGATCCTCCAGACCCACGCCGACACCATCGCGGCCCGCGCCGGCCGTCCGGTGGAGATCGCAGCGATCTGCGCCCGTTCGCGCCACCGCGACCGCGGCGTCGACCTCTCGGCCTATGCCTGGGAGGACGATCCCGTCGCCCTCGCCCGGCGCGACGATGTCGACCTCGTGGTCGAGGTGATCGGCGGCGAGGACGGCCCGGCCAAGGCCACCGCCGAGGCGGCCCTCGCCGGCGGCAGGCATCTCGTCACCGCCAACAAGGCGATGCTCGCCCGCCATGGCGTCGACCTCGCGGCGCTGGCCGAGGCGAACGGCGTGGCCCTCCGCTTCGAGGCGGGTGTCGCCGGCGGCATCCCGGTGGTTAAGGCGCTGACCGAAGGGCTTGCCGGCAATGCCATCACCCGGCTGATGGGGGTCCTGAACGGCACCTGCAACTATATCCTGACCCGGATGGAGGCGGAGGACGCACCCTATGACCGGGTGCTCGCCGACGCCCAGCGGCTCGGCTATGCCGAGGCCGACCCGTCCTTCGACGTCGGCGGCATCGACGCGGCGCAGAAGCTCGCCCTCCTCGCAGCCACCGCCTTCGGGACCCGCGTCGACTTCGACGGCATCGCCGTCGAGGGGATCGAACGGGTCAGCCTCGCCGACATCGAGCACGCGGCGGAGCTCGGCTACCGGATCAAGCTGCTTGGCGTCGCCCGCGCCGCCGAAGGCGGCGTCGAGGCGCGGATGCAGCCCTGCCTCGTTCCCGCCGCCTCGCCGATCGGCCAGCTCGACGGCGTGACCAACATGGTGGTGCTGGAAGGCGACTTCGTCGGCCGCATCGTGATGTCCGGCCCCGGTGCCGGCGCAGGTCCGACCTCCTCGGAGATCGTCGGCGACGTTGTCGACATTGCCCGCGGCCTCGTGATCCCCGCGTTCGGCCGGCCGGCGGCGTCGCTCGCCGCGCCCGCGCGCGCCCGGTCGGTCACCGCCGCCCCCTACTACCTGCGCTTCCTGCTCGACGACGCGCCGGGGACGCTCGCCCAGGTCGCCGCGGCCCTCGGGGCCGCCGGCGTCTCGATCAACCGGATGCGCCAGGTCGAACACGCCGGACCGGAGGCGCCGGTGCTGATCGTCACCCACCAGGCCGACCGGGCGCCGCTCGACCGCGCCCTCGCGGCGATCGGCGGCCTCGCCGTCTGCCGCGCCGCCCCGGTGGCGATCCGCATCGAGGAGCTCTGATGGACGCGGCGACGATCCGTCCGGCGCTGGCCGCGGATCTCGGCCCGATCCAGGCGATCTACGCCCACCACGTCCTCCACGGCATCGCCACGTTCGAGGAAGTGCCCCCGGATGTCGCGGAGATGACCCGCCGCCACGCCGCGATCACCGGCCGCGGCCTGCCCTACGTCGTCGCCGAGGTGGAGGGCCGCGTCCTCGGCTATGCCTATGCCGGTCCGTTTCACGGCCGCAGCGCCTATCGCTTCACCCTCGAGGATTCGATCTACCTCGACCCCGCGGCGACCGGCCGCGGCCTCGGCCGCGCGCTGCTCGAACGCCTGATCGCCGACGCAACCGCCGCCGGCGCGCGGCAGATGATCGCGGTGATCGGCAACAGCGGCAATGCCGGGTCGATCGCCCTGCACGGCCGGCTCGGCTTCACGATGATCGGCACCATGCGCTCGGTCGGCTTCAAGTTCGGCCGGTGGGTCGACACCGTGTCGATGCAGCGCTCCCTCGGTCCGGGGGACACCACCCTGCCCTGACACCCGGCCGCAACGGACCGGACACCCCCGCTTCTGCCTTGCCCCCGCACGCTCGCTTCGCCTAGAGATTCAGCAGCCCGCATCAGAGAGAGACGAGTGCCATGTCCGACGACAGTCTGTTCGCCGACCGTATGCTGTCCCTGGGCCTTGCCCGCGTGTCAGAGGCCGCCGCGATCGCCGCGGCAAAGCTCGTCGGCCGCGGCGACGAGAAGGCCGCGGACCAGGCGGCGGTGGACGCCATGCGGACCCAGCTGAACCTTCTCGACATCAAGGGCGTCGTGGTCATCGGCGAAGGCGAGCGCGACGAGGCGCCGATGCTCTACATCGGCGAGGAGGTCGGCAACGGCAACGGACCGGGCGTCGACATCGCCCTCGACCCGCTGGAGGGCACGACCCTCTGCGCCAAGGACATGCCGAATTCGCTCGCGGTCATCGCCATGGGGCCACGCAACTCGATGCTGCACGCGCCCGACGTCTACATGGACAAGCTCGCCATCGGACCGGGCTACCAGAAGAACCTGCTCAACCTCGACATGTCGCCCGGCGAACGCGTCCGCGTGCTGGCGCGCGCCAAGGGCGTCGGACCGGAGGGCGTCATGGTCTGCGTGCTGGAGCGGCCGCGGCACCAGGCGCTGATCGAGGAGATCCGCTCGACGGGCGCGCGCATCCGCCTCATCACCGACGGCGACGTCGCCGGCGTCATCCACTGCGCCGAGGCGGCGAAGACCGGCATCGACATGTACATGGGCTCCGGCGGCGCGCCCGAGGGCGTGCTCGCCGCCGCGGCGCTGAAGTGCATGGGCGGCCAGATGCTCGGCCGGCTGCTGTTCCGCAACGACGAGGAAAAGAAGCGCGCCGCCAAGGCCGGCATCAAGGACCTCGACAAGACCTACACCCGCGACGAGATGGTGACCGCCGACGTGATCTTCGCCGCGACCGGCGTCACCGACGGCTCGATCGTCCGCGGCGCCCGGCGGGACCGCGAGTATCTGGAGACCGAGACCATCCTGATGCGGTCCAAGACCGGCTCGGTGCGGCGGCTGTTCTACCGCCAGCACAACAACTGAGGCGATGGCGCGGCGCCGCGCCACCGGGATCGGCTTCATGATCCTGTGGCTCACCTTCTGGACGGCGGCGATCCTCGTCGCCCTCTGGTCGATGGGCCATGCGGCGCTCGCCGGCGAACCGGCGGCGGCGCTGTTCCTCGCGGTCTGGCTCGTCGCGGCAGCCTTCGGCCTCGTCAGCGGCGCCCGCCGCCTGCGGGCGCTGCTCCTCGACGAGCCGACCCCCCGGCCGCCGCTCCGCAACCACCGCTGGAACGATGGCGTCGACCCGTCCCCGGCGCCGCCTTCGCCCCCGACGGACGGACGCCCCTGACGGACCTGCTCGCCGTCGCGAACGGTCGCGTGGCGACAACCGGCACTCTGCCTGACTGCCCCGGACCGGCCCCGCGCCCGTCCTCCCGCGTGGGCGGTCGCGCCCAGTCCCCGCGCCCCCTCGATAGGAGCAATCGGCAGCGCCTGCCTGGGCTGGCGAAAGGCGCCTGCGTCGTGCCGGAGGCACGCCTTCGGCGTGACGGGGCAGGCAGGCGCTGCCGATGCTGGCGCATCGGCGGGGACATCTGTACCGGTGGCACACCGCCAAGGCCAGGGAACCTCCCGCGGGACTCGCCCGCGCGGATGCGCTATGCTGCCCACACATTTCAGCATCGGTTATCCATGGCGCCGCAACCGGACCCGCTCGCCGAACAGAAGGCCGAGAGGCGCAAGGCACAGATCGACCGGATCAACGAGCTGTCGACCCTTGCCCGGACGGCATGGTTCTCGCTCCTCGGCTACCTCGTCTTCGTCGGCATCACCCTGCTTGGCGTCAAGGACGTCGACTTCTTCGTCCCCTCCCGGCAGACCCGGCTGCCGCTCGTCGGCGTCGACATCCCGACGGCCAGCTTCTTCTGGATCGCCCCAATCCTCGGCGCGGCGCTCTACACCTACCTGCACCTCTTCCTCATCAAGCTCTGGGACGCCCACGTCCCGCCCACCACCGACGCCGATGCCACCCACCACTGGTTGGTCGGCGACTTCGTGCTCAACCGCCAGCGCGACCCGGTCGCCCAAGCCCGCCCGCTCGCCTTCCTCGCCGACTGGATCACCCGCCTCCTCGTCTGGACCGCCGGCTCCCTCGTCCTCGGCTATGCCTGGTGGCGCTCGATGCCCGCGCACGCCGAGTGGATGACCCTGCTCATCGCCGCCTGCTTCTGGGTCACCCTCGTCGTCGGCTTCACCAGCTGGTGGCGCGCCGAGGACGTGTTCGGCCGCCTGCGTCCGCTGCACTGGTCGGTCGGGGTGCCGGTCCCCGCCGCCGGCCTGACCGCGCTCCTGCTCGTCGCCGTCAGCTGGCTCCGCACCGAGGGCGGCCTCGACAACTACGTGTCAGGCGGTTGGACGCTCGAGGACGTCACCGTCAGGGTCCCGGAGGGTACGCCGGTGATCCGCTGGTTCACGAGCGACCGGCTCGTCCTTCCGCTCGCCCGCACCGACCTCATCGGCGAGGAACTCGTCGTCCGGGCGGACGACTGGCGCGCGCCAGCGGTGGCCCGGGGCACCTTCCGCGAAACCTTCTGCCGGCGGGAGGGCGTCGCCATGGACGCCTGCGGCCAGCCAGCCACGCGGCGCGAGGAGACGCCGGTCCCTGTCGTGACCGCGCGCAGCACGTGGTGCTACGACCACGGCCTGTCAGGCGACGCCTGCACCGACCATTTCACGGACCTCGACCGGCGCTTCGCCGACGCCTGGACCGAGGAGCGCGGGAGTGAGCGGGCGGCCCTTCCCGAGCTTGATCTCAAGGGTCGCGACCTCCGCCGGGCCGCGGCGTCCGGCGCCTCGCTCGTAGGGGCGGTCCTCAGCGGGGCGCAGATGGACGGGGCGGTCCTCAGCTGGGCGCAAATGGACGGGGCGGTCCTCAGCGGGGCGCAGATGGACGGGGCGGTTCTCAGCGGGGCGCAGATGGACGGGGCGGACCTCACGTTGGCGCAGATGGACGGGGCGGACCTCAGCGGGGCGCACATGGACGGGGCGGACCTCTTCGGGGCGCAGATGGACGGGGCGGACCTCAGCGGGGCGCAGATGGACGGGGCGGACCTCTTCGGGGCGAGTCTGCGCTGGTCAGCATGGGCCGGGGCATCAAACCGGGCGTCGCCGGCCCATTCCGCCGATCTTCGCGGCGCGCAAGACCTGACGCAAGCCATGCTCGACAATTTGATCGGCGACGCCGACACGCTGCTGCCGGACGGCGCTGCCCCCGACACCGGCGCGCCCTACTCCATCCCCAGCTGCTGGGAGGTTCCGCCCGCCGGCTTCGACAGGATCGTGGCGACGGCGGCCGGCCGCTTCGCGGGCGATGACGACCGCGCGGCCCTTCGAAGGCAATTTCTCTGCGGTCCGGGCCAGATTGCCATCAGGACCGGCACACCGTGGCCGGTCGACAGGCCCCGTCCGCTCGATCATCCGCTCGGCCCGGGCGAGTGACCCCTGCCGCCTCCGCGCAGACCCCGCCGACCCGCGTGCGCCCCGTACCGCGCCCTTCTGCCGTCACCCCTTCGCCACCACGCGCAGCGCCAGATCCCTGAGCTGCTCGTTCGTCGGCTCGCTCGGGGCGCCCATCATCAGGTCCTCGGCGCGCTGGTTCATCGGGAACATGATGACCTCGCGGATGTTTTCCGCCCCGGCCAGCAGCATGACGATCCGGTCCACCCCCGGCGCGATGCCGGCGTGCGGCGGGGCGCCATAGCGGAAGGCCGACAGCATGCCACCGAAATGCGCGTCCACATGCTCCCGGCCATAGCCGACGATCTCGAAGGCCCTGTACATGATCTCCGGCCGGTGGTTCCGCACCGCGCCCGACGAAAGCTCGACGCCGTTGCAGACGATGTCGTACTGGTAGCCCAGCACCGCCAGCGGGTCCTGCGTCTCCAGCGCCTCCAGCCCGCCCTGCGGCATGGAGAAGGGGTTGTGGCTGAAGTCCAGTTTCCCCGTGTCCGGGTCCGCCTCGTACATCGGGAAGTCGACGATCCAGCAGAAGTCGAACCGGTCCTCGACCGTCAGCCCCAGCTCGCGCCCGATGACGTTGCGCGCCTTGCCCGCCACCGCCTCGAACTTCGCCGGCAGCCCGCCGAGGAAGAACACCGCGTCCCCCTCGCCCACGCCGAGCTGCGCCCGGATCGCCTCGGTCCGCTCCGGCCCCAGCGCCTTCGCGACCGGCCCCGCGGCCTCGACGCCGTCCCCGGCGGCCCGCCAGAAGATGTACCCCATCCCCGGCAGCCCTTCGGCCTGCGCGAAGGCGTTCATCCGGTCGCAGAAGGCGCGGCTGCCGCCGCCCGGCGCCGGGATCGCCCGCACCTCGGTCCCGGCCTGCTCGAGGATGCCGGCAAAGACCTTGAAGCCCGAGCCGCGGAAATGCTCGCTGACGACCTGCATCCTGATCGGATTGCGCAGGTCAGGCTTGTCCGACCCGTACCACAGCATCGCGTCGCGATAGGCGATGCGCGGAAACTCCGGCGTCACCGGCCGGCCGCCGCCGAACGCCTCGAAGACGCCGCGCATCACCGGCTCGATCGCCTGGAACACGTCCTCCTGCGTCGCGAAGCTCATCTCGACGTCGAGCTGGTAGAACTCGCCGGGCGAGCGGTCGGCGCGCGGATCCTCGTCGCGGAAGCAGGGGGCGATCTGGAAGTAGCGGTCGAAGCCCGCGACCATGATCAGCTGCTTGAACTGCTGCGGCGCCTGCGGCAACGCATAGAACTTGCCCGGATGCAGCCGCGACGGCACGAGGAAGTCGCGCGCGCCCTCGGGGCTCGATGCGGTCAGGATCGGCGTCTGGAACTCGGTGAAGCCCTGGCCGTGCATCGCGTCGCGCAGGTGCCGGATCACCTTCGAGCGCAGCATGATCTTCTCGTGCAGGCTCTCGCGCCGGAGGTCGAGGAAGCGGTACTTGAGGCGCGTCTCCTCCGGATAGTCCACCTCGCCGAACACCGGCAGCGGCAGCTCCTCGGCGGCGCCCAGCACCTCCATCTCCCGGACATAGACCTCGATCTCGCCGGTCGGCAGCTTCGGGTTCACGAGCTCGGGCGCGCGCGCCTTCACCGTGCCGTCGATGCGGATCACCCACTCGGCCCGCACCTTCTCCAGCTCGGCAAAGGCCGGGCTCTCGCTGTCGGCGAGGATCTGGGTGATGCCGTAATGGTCGCGCAGGTCGATGAACAGCACGCCGCCATGGTCGCGCACCCGATGCACCCAGCCGGCAAGCCGCACGGTCTGGCCGACGTCACCGGCCCGGAGGGCGGCACAGGTATGGGTGCGGTAGGCGTGCATCGCGGAACTCCGGGTTCGGGGTTGCGCGCGATACACCCCGACCCCGCCCCGGTGTCAAGGTGCGGGGCGCCGCGCTGGCGGCGGCGGGTGCCCCGGCGCCAGATGCGCCGCGCAGAGCCCGCGCAGCGAATTGCCGACGAAAAGCCGCCCGGCGGCGAGATCCCCCGCCCCCAGCACCGCCTCGCGCGCCGCGCCCCGCGCCAGCAGCTCGGCCCGCAGCACGCCGGGCAGGAGGCCGCAGGCCAGCGGCGGCGTCAGCAGCACGCCCCCCGCCTCGACAAAGACATTGGTGATCGTCCCCTCGCAGACCTCGCCGCGGCGGTTGAGGAACATGAGCTCGTCCACCCCCTCCGGCAGCGCCGCCCGCGCCGCGTCGTAGCGCCGCCGCTCGCTGGTCTTGACCCCCAGCCACGGGTCGTCCGGGTCGAGCCGCTCCGCCGCCAGCGCCAGCCGCCAGACCGCCGGCGCCGGCCCGAGCGGCGCCGCCGCCACCGCCACAGCGCCGCCCCGGTCCACGGTCAGCCGCACCCGGAGCGGACCTGCCCCCGCCACCTTGGCAAGCGCCGCGTCGACGGCGCCGCGATCAAGCGGCACCCCGAGCCGCCGCGCGGTTGCGTCGAGCCGCGCGAGATGCGCCTCCAGCCGCACGAACCCGCCCTCCCACCGGAAGGTCTCGATCAGCGTCAGGTCCGGCGGGAGAGGTCGGCGAAACGCGCCTTCCACAGGGCCTCCTCATATTCCGCGTCGGCAGTCGAATCGGCGACCACCCCGCCCCCGACATTCAGCACCGCCTCGCCGCCGTCATGCAGCGTCAGCGTGCGGATCGCCACGTTGAACGCGGCGCGCCCGTCCGGCGCCGCCCAGCCGACCGTGCCGCAATAGGCGTCGCGCGGCCCGGCCTCCAGCGCCCGGATGATCTCCATCGCCCGCACCTTCGGCGCCCCGGTCACCGACCCGCAGGGAAACAGCGCATGGAACAGCGCGCGGAGCCCGATCCCGGGCCGGAGGCGCCCGGTCACCCGCGACACCATCTGGTGCACGGTCGCATAGCGCTCGACCGAAAACAGCGCGGGCACCCGCACCGACCCCACCTCCGCCACCCGCCCGATGTCGTTGCGCAGCAGATCGACGATCATCAGGTTCTCTGCCCGGTTCTTCGGATCCTGCGCCAGCGCCAGCGCCACGGCGCGATCGCGCGCCGGGACGGGATCGCGCGGCGCCGTTCCCTTCATCGGCCGCGCCTCGATGCCGCCCGCGCCGTCGAGCGCGAAGAACAGCTCGGGCGAGCGCGACACCAGCGTCGCGCCCGGCAGCCGCAGCACCGCGCCATGCCCCACCGGCTGCACCGCGGCGAGCGCCGCCGCCAGCGCCTCGGGCGCCCCTTCCCAGCGGCCGCGCATCGGGAAGGTTAGGTTGATCTGATAGGTGTCGCCGGCCCGGATATACGCCATCACCCGGTCGAACGCGGCGGCGTGGTCCGCCCGGCCCCAGTCCGGGACGAAATCCCGGAGCCGTCCGCCCGGCGCCGCCGGCTGCGTCGCCACCGGCGCATCGAACAGCCCGAACGCCATCAGCGGAACCCGCCGGCCCGCCGGCATCAGCGGCGCCAGCCGCGGCTCCAGCGCCAGACCGAGCTCGTAGCTCGCAAAGCCCGCGACCCAGGCCCCCCGCGCCAGCGCCCGCTCCAGAGCGGCGAAGCCAGCCGGCACGGCGTCCGGCTCGTCGACGACGATCATCGCCGACGGCCGCTCGAACCGCGCCGGCGTGCCGTCCGGCCCGTGGTCCACCTCGATGAAATGTCCCGACAACCGCGCCCCGCGCCCGCCCGTCCGCTCAGCCCTGCCAGATGCGCGCTGACGCCCGCCCGGTCAACCCGGCGCGGGCCACCCGCGGCACGGATGGTCGATCGTCATGCCCGGGGATACCGGCACGGGCGCGGCCCGATCCGGCCGATCCGGCATCGACCGTCAGATGAGCTTGCGCTTGATCTCGTCGAGGGAATCCTGTGCCTTCGAGGAGAGACTGCGGATCTCGCTCGCGATCACCGCAAAGCCTGCGCCGGCGGCGCCCGCGTGGGCCGCCTCGACGGAGGCGTTGATCGAAATGAGCTTGATCGACAGGCTGATCTTCTCGATCTCGGCGATGGTCTTTGCGACGATCCCGCGGGTCTCGTTCTGGCGTCGCGCGCTTTCGCGCCGCGCGAAATCGTTCAGGGCCTTGAGGAATTCGCCGATCGCGGGCCGAAGGGCCACGTTTATTTCCCGCGCGATGTCATGGAACGTGGCGGGGGTCGACTTGATGTAGCCGCCGGCAATTCCGCGAAGCTTGCGGTGCATCGCGATGCTGGCGGCACGCGCTGCCACGCGCGCGACCTCCAGCTCCTCGGGGACCGGCAGCGCGAGGTTCACAAAGCCCCTCGCGACTCCGGACTCCAGCATCTGCTCGCAGTCCGTGAACGTGGCGAGCAGCCGGTCGACTTCGCCCGCGTCCGCGGCACCGCGATCGCCGAGCACCGAGAGCATGAGGTGGCTGACGATTTCGAACGAGCTGGTCCGGACAGGCGAAACCACGAGGCCGATCTCGCGACAGATCTCGTCTACGTCGGCCGGATGAGTGTGCATGGCCCGGCCCCGCGGTCTGACATCGCCGGGGTCGGTTCTAGAGAAGGTTGTGTTAACGCTGCCTGAACGCGGGCCGAACCGCGTCTGGATTGCCCGACGCTGGTCGCGCGCGCGGAGCCGGGGCGCCGCGCGCGCGCATGCTGCACGGCAGCCCCAAGGCGCGGACGCGGCAGGCACGCCCGGTCCCGCCCGACATCGGCCCCGCGCCCACCGGCCCGCCGTGGCGAATCGCATCCGAATCCAACGGAATGCATGCTTCCCGCCAAGCGACGCCCGCTTCGCACCCGCTCCGGTTGACGGACGCGGCTTTTTGCGCGGCACCGCAGCACCGCGCCGCCGCTTCCCGCGCGTTCACAATGCTTTCAATGCCTTGGCAATCCCGCTCTGCGCACTAGATCCGGGGGCAAGGAATGTACGGCTCCCTCCAGCACCATGCTCGAATCACTCCTCCACGGCATCCTTGAGCGCCAGATCCGCCTTGGTCTTCTTCGCGTCACCTATCCCTCGGGCCGCAGCGAGAGCTACGGACACCCGGCCCCCGGGGCTCCGGAAGTCTCGATCCACTTCACCGACCGGGCGGCGCTGCGCGCCGTCGTCCTCGACCCCGGCCTCGGCGCGCCGGAGACGTACATGGACGGTCGGCTGCTGATCGACGGCGACGTCTACGACCTCATTGCCATCACCAAGGGCAACATGCAGCCGGAGGTGTCGACTCCAACCGCCGCGATCAGTCACCGTCTGCGCCGGCTCCTCTCGGCCTCGGCGATGAAGGCGATCGGCGTGCAGCGGGCGCGCGCCAACATCGCGCACCACTATGATCTCGACGAGCGGCTCTACCGGCTCTTCCTCGACGGCGACATGCAGTATTCGTGCGCCTTCTTCGAGAGGCCGGATATGACGCTCGACCAGGCCCAGCTCGCCAAGAAGCGGCTGATCGCGGCCAAGTCGCTGATCAGGCCGGGGGCGCGGGTGCTCGACATCGGCTGCGGCTGGGGCGGGATGGCGCTCTATCTTGCCCGCGTCTGCGGCGCCGACGTCACCGGGATCACGCTCAGCGAGGAGCAGCTCCGCGTTGCCACCGAGCGCGCCGAGGCGGCCGGGCTCGCCGACCGGGTGCGCTTCCGCCTCCAGGACTACCGCGAGCTGGCGGAAACGTTCGACACCATCATCTCGGTCGGCATGTTCGAGCATGTGGGCCAGCGCCAGTTCCCGGCCTTCTTCGACACCCTCGCCCGCTGCCTCGCCCCGGACGGCGTCGGCCTGCTGCACGCGATGGCCCAGCCCTACGCCGCGCGCTACAACCAGCCCTTCATCGAGAAATACATCTTCCCCGGCGGCTACGTTCCGGCGCTCTCCGAGTTCATGCCGGCCTTCGAGGCGTCCGGACTCCTAGTGCGGGACATCGAGATCCTTTCGCTGCACTATGCCGAGACTGTCCGGCGCTGGCGCGAACGGTTCCGCAGCCGGCATGACGCGGTGCTGGAACTCTGCGACGAGCGGTTCTTCCGCATGTGGGACTTCTATCTCGCCGGCTCCGAGGCGGCGTTCCGCTTCGACCACCTGCATGTCTTCCATCTGCAGTTCGCCCACGACCAGGCCCGCGTGCCGCTGACCCGCGACTACATCGCCCCGGCGATGGCCGCCCTCGCCGAGGCCGAGCGTGCGGTGCCGGAGTATGCTGCACTGCACGACACCCCGCGGCCACGGCACGGCACCGGCCGGCGCGCCAACGGCTGACGTCGCGCTCCGCCGGCGTGAACGATACCGGCGGAACGCACCTTGGCGCCGCACGTTCCCCTTTGCTAAGGCGCTGCCAAGGCTGGCGCGCGGCGCGCTGCGGCGTGTGCCGCGCCGGCGGCGGCGGGCAACAACCTTGGCGGCAGGACGTGTCACATAACGATCATCAAGCCGCATATCGCCTTCGCTGCAATGCCAAAACTCTGCGCTATGCCTTGCGGCACGCCGCGACTTATACTGTTATCGGCAGGTCGCTGGAGGGAGTGGGGTTGGCAGAATCGTCAGAAGGCCAATGCTTTCCTTCCACGGCCAACACGCGAGGGAGCGGACGCAGTCTTGGCTGCACCGGGTAACGCCAGGCTGATGATCGAACGCCGTGAATTCCTGGCGGGCGCGGCGTTGTTCGCCGCCGCCTGCCCCGTGCGCCGCGCTGTCGCCGACGATGCGCCCCGTTTCAGCCGGTCGCTGGTGCTGGAGCAGGCGCGCGCGCTGGCGGCCGCGCCCTTCGCCATGCCCGAGCCGGCCCTGCCGTCCGGTCTGCTGGAGATGTCCGCGACCGACTATGGCGGCATCACCTTCCGCGAGGATCACCGGCTGTTCACCGAGCCGCCGACCGGCTTCGCCGTCGATCTGATGCATCCGGGCTTCGTCTACAACATCCCGGTGCAGATCTCGGTGGTCGAGGGCGGGGTGGCCCGGCGCGTCGCCTACGATCCGACCCTCTACAATCTCGGGACCGTCGCGCCGCCCACCGCCGCCAACATCGACTTCGCCGGCTTCCGCGCGCTTTTCGGCCTCGACGCGCCGGACGCCCTCGTCCCCTTCGCGATCTTCGCCGGCGCCAGCTATTTCCGTGCGATCTCCAAGGGGCAGCAGTTCGGCACCAGCGCCCGCGGCCTCGCGATCGGTGTCGGCGAGGCGCAGGGCGAGGAATTTCCGTTCTTCCGCGCCCACTGGATCGAGACCCCGGTGGAGGACCGGATCGTCGTCCACTCGCTGCTCGACGGGCCGAGCGCAAGCGGCGCCTACCGGTTCACCATCCGGCCCGGCGCCATCACCCAGATCGACGTCGAGGCGACGATCTTCGCCCGCGCGGCGATCTCGCACATCGGCCTCGCGCCGCTCACCTCGATGTTCCTGTTCGACGCCAAGGACCGGATCGAGCATGACGACTTCCGCCTCGGCGTCCACGACGCCGACGGCCTTGCCATGTGGAACGGCTCGGGCGAGCGCATCTGGCGCCCGCTGCATTCGCCGCGCCTGCTGCAGATCAGCGCCTTCTCCGACAACGGCCCGCGCGGCTTCGGCCTCATCCAGCGCGAACGCCGCTTCCCGGAGTTCGAGGATCTGACCGCCGCCTACCACAAGCGCCCGAGCGTCTGGGTGGAGCCGATCGGCGACTGGGGCCGCGGCCACGTCGTCCTCGTCGAGATCCCCTCGACCGAGGAAATCCACGACAACATCGTCGCCTACTGGCGCCCCGAGGCCGACATCGCGGCCGGCAACGAGACGTCGCTCACCTACCGCCTCAGCTGGGGCTGGGACGTGCCCGACCTCTCGGGCCTCCTGCGCGTCGCCCGCACGCTCTCGGGCGCCGGCCGCGACGGCCGCCGCCGCTTCGTCGTCGACTATGCGGGCGAGCGCCCGCAGACCCTGCGCGCCTCCGCGGTCCAGCTCGTCGCGAACGTCAACACCGGCACGATCAACGACGCGGTGATCCTGGAGAATCCCGAGACAGGCGGCCTCCGCGTGACCTTCGACCTCGACCCCCAGGGCGCCGACGCCGCCGAGATGCGCCTCGACCTGCGCAGCGGCGACCGGCCCATCGCCGAAACCTGGATCTACCGATGGAGCCAGTGACCTTTCCCGCGACCGGCGCCCCCCGCGAAACCGCGCCGCTGCCGCCGCAGGCGCCCGTGGCGATGCCGGAGCAGGATCTCGGTCGCTACGACCGCCGCCGCCGCTACCGCCTCAAGGGCGAGAACGGCCCGCGCATCGCCCGCTTCCTGCTCATCGCCGGCACCGTCGCGCTCTCCGCCGCGCTCATCCACCAGATGCGGCTCGTCCTCGCCATCGGCGGCCTGACCGGCGTCGAGTACGCGATGCTCGGCCTCTTCGTCGTCAACATCGTCTGGGTGGTGTTCGGCGCCCTCTCGCCGCTCATCGGCTTTGTGCGCGGCCCGGACACCGCACCCCCGGCCAGCGGCCCGCTCCGCACCCGCACCGCGCTCCTCATGCCCACCTACAACGAGGATCCGGCGCGGGTATTCGGCGCCGCCATCGCCATGCTGCGCGACATCGAGGCGAGGGGCGCCGGCCCCGCCTTCGACCTCTTCCTGCTCAGCGACACCACGCTGCCCGACGTCTGGCTCGACGAGCAGGCCCTCGTCGCCACGGCCCGCCGCGACCCGGTGATCGGCCCCCGCCTCTACTACCGCCACCGCGCCCGCAACCTCCGGCGCAAGGCCGGCAACATCGAGGACTGGGTGGAACGCTGGGGCGGCGCCTACCCCTTCATGCTGGTGCTCGACGCCGACAGCCTGATGGACGCGGCCGCGATCATCGAGCTCGCACACCGGATGGAGGCCGACGACACCGCCGGCATCCTGCAGACCTCGCCGCGGCTCATCGGCGGCGAAACCCCGCTCGCCCGCGTCCAGCAGTTCGCGAGCCGCGTCTACGGCCCACCGCTCACCCGTGGCCTCCGGGCCTGGTTCGGCAATGCCGGCAACTACTGGGGCCACAACGCGCTGATCCGCACCCGCGCCTTCTCCGACTATGCGGGCCTGCCGGAGCTGCCCGGCAAGCCGCCGTTCGGCGGCCTCATCCTCAGCCACGACTTCGTCGAGGCGGCCCTCATCCGCCGCGGCGGCTATGCGGTCCGCATGGCCGACGACATCCCCGGCAGCTACGAGAACGCCCCGCCGAACCTCCTCGAACTCGCCGCCCGCGACCGGCGCTGGTGCCAGGGCAACCTGCAGCACGGTCGCCTGCTCGGCACCGCCGGCCTCCATCCGCTCAGCCGCCTCCACATGTTCATGGGGGTGATGTCCTACCTCGCCTCGCCGCTCTGGCTGCTGTTCCTGCTCGCGGGCATGTCGCTGGCGCTGCACGCCTACCTGGTGCCGCCCGACTATTTCGTGAACCGCTGGTCGCTGTTCCCCGACTGGCCGCGCATCGACCCGGTCCGCGCCATGGCGCTGTTCGGCATCTGCATGCTGGTGCTCTACACCCCGAAGCTGCTCGGCACCGCCGCGTTCCTCGCCTCGCCGGATTCCCGCGGCATCCGCGGCCGCACCCTGCTTGGCCTCCTTGCCGAAATCCTGCTCTCCGCCCTCATCGCGCCCGTCATGATGCTGGTCCAGACCGGCTCGATCCTGCAGATCATCACCGGCCGCGACAGCGGCTGGCGCGCCCAGGCCCGCGACGCCGACCGGGTGCCCTGGGGCCTCACCTGGCGCTTCCACCGCCGGCACGTGCTGATCGGCATCCTGCTCGCCGTCGCCGCCGGCGCGATCTCATGGCGCCTCCTCGCCTGGATGAGCCCCGCGCTCGTCGGCATGGTGCTCGCCGTGCCGGTCTCGGCCTTCATGGGCAACGCCGCCGCCGGCCGCCTGCTCCGCCGCCTCGGCATGCTGGTGACGCCGGAGGAACGCACGACGCCGGCCATCGCCACCGCCGCGGTCGCCGAGGCGGCCGCGCTCCGCCGCGACGCCACCCCGGCGCCGGAGACGCTCGCCCAGCTGCTCGGCGACCCCGTGGCCCTCGCCCGCCACCTCGCCTGGCTCGACCCGGCCACCTCGCGCCGCGCCGGCCAGCCCGACGCCGCCCTCGCCTCGGCGCTCCTGAAGCTGCAGGACCAGCTGCCGCTTGACCGGCTGGACGCGAAGGAAAGCTTCGCGGTCCTCGCCTCCCCGGTAACGCTCGCCGCGCTCGCCCCGTCCGCCGCCGCGGCCCGCCGCCGGGGTTGACCAGAACCCGCGGCGGAACCGCCTTCCTGAAAGATTTGTAATCCTGCGGCGACGCCGCCGCCAGAACCGCGCCCGATCTTCAGCGGCGACGCTCCGCAGGGCCTGATCCGCCCGGCCGGAGCGCGTGGTCAAGATGTGAGGCCCTGAAGTCCATGACACGTTTCGCCCCCCTGCTCCGGCCGGTGCCGACGGCCACCGCGCTGGCGGTCCTCGGCAGCACCTGGCTCGCCTGGGCGCCAATGGCCAGCGCGGCCGGCACCGAGGCCGGCAGCGTCGCCGACCTCGTCGCGCAAACCAGCCCGGCGGTCGTCACCGTCCTCGTCACCAAGCAGGAAGACCAGCAGATGGCCGGGATGCCGGAAGGCATGTCGCCGTTCCCGCCGGGCTCGCCCTTCGACGAGTTCTTCCGCCAGTTCGGCATGCCGAACATGCCGAACGGCGGCCCCTCCCAGCCCGAGCCGCACCGCGGCCCGGACGGCATGGCGCTCGGCTCCGGCTTCATCATCGACCATGACGGCTACATCGTCACCAACAACCACGTCGTCGAGGAAAGCGAGTCGGTGAAGGTCCGCCTCAGCGACGACCGCGAGTTCACCGCCAAGGTGCTCGGCACCGATCCGCAGACCGACCTCGCGCTCATCAAGATCGAGGCGCACGACCTGCCCGAGCTGCCGCTCGGCGACAGCGAGAAGGTCCGGGTCGGCGACGACGTCATCGCCGTCGGCAACCCCTTCGGCCTCGGCGGCACCGTCACCCGCGGCATCGTCTCGGCGATGGCCCGCGACATCAACGCCGGGCCTTACGTCGATTTCATCCAGACCGACGCGGCGATCAACCGCGGCAACTCCGGCGGCCCGCTCCTCAACCTCGAGGGCGAGGTGATCGGCGTCAACTCGGCGATCTATTCGCCGAACGGCGGCTCGGTCGGCGTCGGCTTCGCCATCCCGTCCGACACGGTGAAGGAAGTCGTGGCGGATCTGCGCGAGGAAGGCTCGGTCGAGCGCGGCTGGCTCGGCGTCTCGATCCAGAACGTGACGCCGGAGATCGCGACCGCGATCGGCCTTGACGACCCGCACGGCGCGCTCGTCGCCGACGTGGTCGAGGACGGCCCGGCCGCCGGCCATCTCAGGACCGGCGACGTCATCCTGAGCTTCGACGGCAAGCGCGTCGAATCGAGCCGCGAGCTGCCGAAGCTTGTCGCCGCCACCACGCCGGACGCCGACGTGAAGGTCGAGGTGCTGCGCCAGGGCGAGGAGCAGACGCTCACCTTCAGGCTCGGCAAGCTTGACCAGGACCGCATGGCCTCGGCCGAGCCGGGCGCCGAGCAGAAGTCCGGCACCGCCTCCGAGGAGCTCGGCGCGACGCTCGCCGCCGTCACCCCGGCTGCCCGCGAGCAGCTCGGCCTGCCGGAGGACGAGGACGGCGTCGTCATCACCTCGCTCGACGGCGCCGGCAAGGCGGCCCAGGCGGGCCTTGCGGTCGGCGACGTGATCCTTCAGGTCGGCGACAAGGCGGTCCGCACCCCCTCGGACGTCGACCATGCGCTCTCGAAGGCCAAGACCCACGCTGTCCTCTTCCAGATCGCCCGCGAAGGCGCCAGAATCTTCGTCGGCGTCAGCCTCACCTGAAGTCCCGCGCCGGCCCCGCCGGGGCCGGCCGTCCCGCCCGAAGGGCCGGCCCGACGCGAGCCGGCCCTTCCCCGTCCAAGGAGACTGCTTTCCATGTCGCGCCGCATCCTGGTCGTCGAGGACGACGCCGATACGAGGGAGTACGTGGCCAAGGCCCTGCGCGAGGCCGGCTACACCGTCGAGGCCACCGACTCCGGCCGCGACGGCCTCGTGCACGCGCTGTCCGGCAGCTTCGACGCCATGGTGCTCGACCGCATGCTGCCGGACCTCGACGGCCTTTCGCTGGTCCGTTCCGCCCGCGCTGCCGGTGTCCACACTCCCGCCATCCTGCTGACCGCGATGAGCGCCATCGACGAGCGGGTGCGCGGCCTGCGCGCCGGCGCCGACGACTACATGGTGAAGCCCTTCTCCTTCGCCGAGCTCTCCGCCCGCCTGGAAGCGATCCTGCGCCGGCCGCACGAGGCGCCGGCCGAGGAAACCCGCCTCAGCTGCGGCCCGCTCGAGCTTGACCTCATCACCCGCGCCGCCCGCCGGGGCGAGCGGACGATCGAGCTGCTGCCGCGCGAGTTCCAGATGCTGGAATTCCTGATGCGCCGCCAGGGGCGCGTCGTCACCCGCACCATGCTGCTCGAAGGCGTCTGGGACTACCGCTTCGACCCGCGCACCAACGTCATCGACGTCCACATCAGCCGCCTCCGCCGCAAGATCGACGCCGGCGAGGAACCCTCGCTGATCCAGACCGTGCGCGGCGCCGGCTACCGTCTCGCCGCCCCGGCTTGAGACGCGAAAGCCCGCCTGCTACCGCTCCCTCAATGACGCGCAGAGCCACGACATCACCGGGAGGGCCTGTTCCGCGGAGCCACCGTCGCGTGCGGCCGTTGCGGGGGCGGGGGGGGGGGGGGGGGGGGGGGGGGGCGGGGCCCG
>JBGALW010000228.1:0-5621 GCA_044223585.1 Amaricoccus sp. | reverse complement strand
CTGGCCGATGTCGGGATGCATGCGATCCAGACCAGCGGCAACTGCATCCGCAACGTGACGGCGGACCATTTCGCCGGCGCGGCGGAGGACGAGGTGCTGGATCCGCGGCCGACGGCGGAGCTGCTGCGGCAGTGGTCGACGGATCACCCGGAATTCCTGTACCTGCCGCGCAAGTTCAAGATCGGCGTGACCGGTGCGCCGAACGATCGGGCGGTGGTGAAGTCGCATGACATCGGCCTGCGGCTGCTGGTCAATGAAGCGGGCGAGCCGGGGTACGAGGTGATGGTCGGCGGCGGGCTGGGCCGGACCCCGATGATCGCCAAGACGGTGCGGGATTTCCTGCCGAAGGCCGACCTGCTGCCCTATCTCGAGGCGATCCTGCACGTCTACAACCTGAGCGGCCGGCGGGACAACAAGTACAAGGCGCGGCTGAAGATCCTCGTCCACGAGACCGGGCTCGACGAGCTGAAGGCGCGGATCGAGGCGGCGTTCGAGGCGAACCGTGGCCGGATGCGGCCGGTGAACCCGGAGCTTCTCGGCGTGATCGAGGCGGCCTTTGCGCCCCCGGCCTACGAGCCGGCGGTTGCGGCGGCGCCGGTGGTCTCGGCCGGTCTGCGGTCGTGGATCGACACCAACACCGTGGCGCACAAGGTCCCGCACTACGCCATCGTCACCGTGTCGCTGAAGCCGATCGGCGGCACGCCGGGCGACGCGACGTCCGACCAGATGCGCCTGCTCGCCGACCTGGCGGAGGAGTTCAGCCACGACGAGCTGCGCATCAGCCACGAGCAGAACGTGATCCTGCCGCACGTCGCGCGCCGGCACCTGCCGGAGATCTACGCGCGGCTGAAGGGCGCGGGCCTTGCGACGGCGAACGTCGGGCTGGTGTCCGACATCATCGCCTGCCCCGGCATGGACTATTGCGCGCTGGCGACCGCCCGGTCGAGGCCGAGGATGCCGATATGGCCGACGTGATGGTGGCCACAGGCGTTGATGCAGCCGGATATCTTGATCTTCAGCGGACCGATGTCGCGCTGCTGGTCAAGGTCGGCAAACGCCTCGGCGATGCCCTGTCCTCGGCCTCGACCGGGCCGGGGTGAGCTATCAAGATCACCCTCGGCGACGGCACCCGAGACGGCGGCGATCGGCGAGAAGGCCGGCCACGGCCTCTACGAGATCGTTCCTGCGCGGTGCAACTGGTGTCCAGGCCTATCTTGACCTGCGCGAGGAGCCGGGCGAGACGTTCCTGCAAGCCACCGCCCGGGTCGGCATCGAGCCGTTCCCGCGTGGCCCTCTATGGTGGTGAGGAGGCGCGTTCCGATGCGGCTTGAAGTTGGCAGCGCCCTCCGCGCCCAGCCGATCGACAGGGTCGAGGCCCTGCGGCTCACCTATGGCGACGGTCCGGCGGAGGCCGCCCTTGAGGGCGTCCTCGCCGAGTTCCCGGGCGAGGTGGCCATGGTGTCGTCCTTCGGCGCCGAGGCCGCGGTCCTCCTGAAGATGGTGGCGGACATCGACCGCGACCTGCCGGTCCTGATGATCGATTCGCTGCTCCTGTTCGAGGAGACGCTGGAATACCAGAAGACGCTCGCGCAGCATCTCGGCCTCCGGAACGTGCAGCGGCTTACCCCGCTCGACAGCGATCTGGCGCGGCTCGACCCTGACAGCACGCTGCACCAGCGCGACACCGACGCCTGCTGCCAGATCCGCAAGGTGCTGCCGCTCGACCGCGCGCTCCGGCGCTGGCCGGTGTCCGTCACCGGGCGCAAGCGCTTCCAGGCGACGACGCGGACCGAGCTGGAGATCTTCGAGGCGGACGGCCAGCGGCTGAAGGTCAATCCGCTGGCGCACTGGACGTCGAAGGACCTGCGGGCCTACATGGACGCGCACGACCTGCCCCGGCACCCGCTGGTCGCCCGCGGCTACAAGTCCATCGGCTGCTGGCCGTGCACGACGCCGGTCAGGGAGGGCGAGGACGAACGGGCCGGGCGGTGGCGCGGTACGGACAAGGTGGAATGCGGCATCCACTTCGGCGTCGACGGGCAGATCCTGCGGGCGGCAAGCTGATGGGCGTTGTCGTCACCGAGGCGGGCTTCGTGCCGGACTCCTTCGCCGGGACCGAGACCCTGCCGTTCGAGCTGCTCTGGTCCGGCCAGGATCTGCCGGAAGAGGCGCTGGTCGTCGAGTTTCCGAACGACCGCGATCCGGCGGATCTGTCGCCCTGGCTCGACCGGCTGGCGCTGGTCCGGGTCCCCTTCCCCGCGTCGAACGACGGACGCGGCTTCTCCATCGCCCGGGCGCTGCGCGAGGCCGGCTATGCCGGCCGGCTGCGGGCGGTCGGGCCGCTCATTGCCGACCAGCTGCGCTTTGCGCTCCAGGTCGGCTTTGACGAGGTGGAGATCCCGGATGCCCTCGCGGCCCGGCAGCCGGAGGCGGAGTGGCGGCTGCGGCCGCAGGCCTCGTACCAGTCGCGGCTGATGGGCTGACCCTGCTGCGCCGCAAACGAAGCCGCCGCTGACCGGATGAAAACGGTTGCGACACGGTCGGGCTATGCTATGCCGTGCCGCAACCGTAGTTGACAGCAGGGTGCAGCTTGGGGTGGCGCACGGCGTGCCGTCGGGTGCTGGTTGGCGCGATGCTCGTCATCGCCGGACCGGTGGCGGCCTGGACTCCCGGTGATCTCTTCAAGCCCTGCGACGGCCAATGCGGCGTCGCGGTGTACGGGGGCCGCTATGTGCAGGACTCGCTCGGCGACGACATCATCCTGTCGCCGAAACCGCCGACCGAATGGCACTACGGCACCGACGACCATCTGATCGCGACGTCGATATCGCGGCAGGTCGCCCACTTCTGGCGCCACTGGACCCTGGAACCGGAGGTCGGCATCGGCCAGCGGTTCGGTCGCGAGAGCGCGACCGAGGTATGGGGGGCGTTCTACTTCCGCTATTCCGGCCTGCCCTGGGACCGCTGGGTCGTCACCACCATGGCCCTTTCGACCGGCCTCAACTGGGCGAGCGACATCACCGAGGTCGAGGTCGACCGCGCCAAGGACGGCAAGGGCAGCCAGCTCATGCACTTCTTCTCGCCGGAGATCACCTTTGCCGCGCCGAGCCAGCCGAACCTGGAACTGGTGCTTCGCTTCCACCACCGCTCTGGCGTCTTCGGCCTCGTCAGCGATGCCTGGGGCGGCGCCCAGTATGCCAGCGTCGGCGTCCGCGTCCGATTCTGAGGCTTGCGGCACCCGGCGGGCTGCGGTAGGGGCCTTGCGCCGCATGGGCGGCCAAGTGTCCGCAACCTTGTCAAAACGGAAAACCCGGAATGCAACGCCCGCTCGTCCTCGGGGTCGCCGCCATGGCGGTGATCGTCATCGTGTCCAACATCCTCGTGCAGTTCCTCGTCGGCGACTGGCTGACCTGGGGGGCCTTCACCTATCCCTTCGCCTTTCTGGTGACGGACCTGATGAACCGCTTCTACGGCGCCCCGGCGGCGCGGCGGGTCGTTGCGGCCGGATTCTGGGTCGGCGTCGTGTGCAGCTTCATCGGCAGCCAGATCGACGGGCCGTTCGGTCCGCTCGTCAGCCTGCGGGTCGCCATCGCCTCGGGGACCGCCTTCCTCGTCGGGCAGCTGATGGACGTGGCGATCTTCGACCGCCTGCGGGCGGGAAGCTGGTGGAAGGCGCCGTTCGTGGCGAGCGTCCTCGGGAGCATCCTCGACACGGTGATCTTCTTCTCGATCGCCTTTTCCGGCGCGCTCGGCTTCATCGCGCCGGGCGTCGATGTCGCCTGGGCCAACGAGCCGGTTCCGCTGCTCGGCTGGGGGCCGGTGCAACCCCTGTGGGTGTCTTTGGCGGTTGCCGACTTTTCGGTCAAATTTGCCATCGCGGTGTTCGCGCTTGCGCCATTTCGCGCCGCCCTCGGCTGGCGACAGGCGCGTGCTGCGAGATAACGCTTGCCTTTTGGGCGTCGGATGCCACCATCTGAGGCATCCGAAACCAGCGAAAGGAGGTGATCCAATGTCGAGTGAGACTTTGGAGCGTGAGGCCGGGTTTTCGCGAGGTGTGACCGCCTGAGGGGCAGCCCCCTCCGGTTGGCGCCCCGAGTCGGGTAGCCCTGTCGGGTGAAAACCCTGCCGGCCAACCTCCAAGCTCATGAATTGCCCTTGAGGGGTCGCGGTTTCGGACGCGGCCCCTCTTTTGGTCTGGTGTGCGGAATGCTTCGGATCAGCGACACGGTGGCGCTGCAGGACTGGGAGATCACCGAGACGTTCCACCGCGCCTCCGGGCCGGGGGGACAGAATGTCAACAAGGTCTCGACCGCCGTCGCCCTGCGCTTCGAGGCCGAGCGCTCGCCCAGCCTCGCGCCCGATGTGAAGGCGCGGCTGAAGCGGCTCTCCGGCTGGCGCTGGACCTCGGACGGGGCGGTGATCGTGACGGCGGAGCGGCACCGCAGCCAGGGCCTGAACCGCGAGGAGGCGCGCGAGAAGCTCCGGGCGCTGGTGCTCGCGGCGCTGGAACGGCCGAAGCCGCGGCGCCCGACGCGGCCGACCCTCGGCTCGGTGCGGCGCCGGCTCGATGCCAAGGCCCGCCGGGGGGCGGTCAAGGCCGGCCGGACCTCGCCGTGGGACGACGAGTAGCCGCTGATAACTTCGTGTCGGGGACTTGCGCCGCAGCGAATCCGGCCTATGTCGCGCGCCGGAATTGCGATCCTGACCTCCGGATCCAGAGTCGTGCCAGCCGCCGCTCTCCGGCAGGTGGCAGGACGCGGGAGCCGGTCGCTGGCGCCACCTGCCAGCGGCCGGCGTCGCCCGCCCCTTGAAGTGCCGCCGCGTGGGGCCTACGCCGGGGCCATGTCGAAGTGTCATTGCCCCCGCGTCCCGGAATGAGCCTCCTCTCCCTCGAAGGCTTGACGCTTGCGATTGACGGCAGGCCCATCCTTGAGGGCGTCGATCTGACGGTCGCGCCGGGCGAGATGGTCGGGCTGATCGGGGAAAGCGGATCGGGCAAGTCGTTGACCGCGCTGTCGATCCTGCAGCTGCTGCCGGAGGGATCGGAAACCGGGGGCCAGGCGGATTTCTCCGGCGCCGACCTCCTCGCCATGGACGAGCGGGCGATGTGCCGGATTCGCGGCGGCGCGATCGGCATGGTGTTCCAGGAGCCGATGACGGCGCTCAACCCGCTGATGACCATCGGCGACCAGGTGGCGGAAACCGTGCGGGTGCACGGGCGGTCGGCCGACGCCCGCCGGCTCGCGGCCGAGGCGCTGGAGCGGGTCGGGCTCGGCGCGGTACCCGCGGGGCGTTATCCGCACGAGCTCTCCGGCGGGCAGCGTCAGCGTGTCGGGATCGCCATGGCGACCGCCCTGCGGCCGAAGCTGCTTATCGCCGACGAGCCGACCACGGCGCTCGACGTCACCACGCAGGCGCGGATCCTCGCGTTGCTGCGGCGGCTGGTGGCCGAGGACGGGATGGCGCTGCTGCTCATCAGCCATGATCTCGCGATGGTCGCCGGCGTGGCGGATCGCGTCGCGGTGATGCGGCAGGGGTGCGTGGTGGAGACGGGACCGACGGCAGAGGTGCTGCGCCGGCCCGCCCATCCCTACACCGCTGCGCTGGTCGCCGCAGCGGCC
>JBGALW010000227.1:0-5464 GCA_044223585.1 Amaricoccus sp. | reverse complement strand
CGCCGAGCCCGGGAATGATGCCGAGGTTGATCTCGGGCTGGCCGAACTTCGCCGTGTCGGCGGCGATGATGAAGTCGCACATCATCGCCAGCTCGCAGCCGCCGCCGAGGCAGTAGCCGGCAACCGCGGCGATGACCGGCTTGCGGACCCTCAGGATCGTGTCGCACTGGCTGGTGAACATGTCCTCGAGGAACACGTCGGAAAAGCTCTTCTGCGCCATCTCCTTGATGTCGGCACCGGCGGCGAACGCCCGTTCCGAGCCGGTGACGACGATGGCGCGGACGCGCGGCGAGGCGTCCATCTCGGTCAGCGCCTCCGCGAGTTCGTCGAGAAGCTGGGCGCTGAGCGCGTTGAGCGCGTCGGGGCGGTTCAGCCGGACGGTGCCGACGTCGTCCGCGGTTTCGACGATCAGGGTCTCGAAGGCCACGCGCATCCCCTCCTTGGCTCGCTCGCGCGAGGCTAGGGCAGGGGGCGCAGGGGGCGCAACCGTCTGTCGGTTGTCGGGGTCCGGTTCTCCCGTGCGCGCTCTGCCGATGTCGAGGAAAGCCGGCGCCTCAGCCCTGGCACCCCGCGCACCGGAAGCTCGAGCGCCCCGACTGGACCGTGCGCAGCACCGCGGCGCCGCAGCGCGGGCAGGGCTCCCCCTCGCGGCCGTAGACGGCGAAGGTGTGCTGGAAATAGCCGAGTTCGCCATCGGCCTGCCGGTAGTCCCGGAGCGACGAGCCGCCGGCGGCGATGGCGTCGACGAGGACCGCACGTATGGCGGCGACGATCGCCTCCGCCTCGGCCGCCGTCACGTCGCGGGCGAGGCGGAGCGGCGAGACGCCGGCCCGCCACAGCGCCTCGCAGACATAGATGTTGCCGAGCCCCGCGACGACGCGCTGGTCGAGCAGCACCGCCTTGACCGGCGTCGCCCGGCCCGCCATGCGCCCGGCGAGGCCGGCGGCGTCGAAGCGGTTGCCGAGCGGCTCCGGCCCGAGCCCCGCGAGCAGGCGGTGCGCCTCCAGCCCGTCGGTCGGCCAGAGGTCGATCGAGCCGAAGCGGCGGGCGTCGTTGAAGGTGACGCGGGCGCCGCCCTCGAGGTCCAGCACCACGTGGTCGTGCTTCTGGGGCGCCGGATGCGGGTGGTGGAAGACGCCGACCACGGCGCCCGAGACGAGCAGGCGCCCGGACATCCCGAGGTGGACGATCAGCGTCTCGCCGCCGTCGAGGTCGGCAAGGAGGTATTTCGAGCGCCGCCGCAGCGCCGCGACGCGCGCCCCGGTCAGCCGCTCGGCGAGGCGGGGCGGAAAGGGCCAGCGCAGGTCCGGGCGGCGAACCTCCGCGGCGGCAATCCTCGCGCCGGCCAGCACGGGCTCCAGCCCGCGGCGTACCGTCTCGACCTCCGGCAGTTCCGGCATCCGTCCCCCGGTTGCAGCGCATCGGCCCGCTATATAAGCAGGGGCCGGAACGACCGGAAGCGCCGCCAGATGCCCGAACAAGACGAAACGACGACCCATTTCGGCTACGAGACCGTTCCCGAGGCGGAAAAGGCCGGGCGCGTGCATGGGGTCTTCACCTCGGTCGCCTCGAAATACGACCTTATGAACGACGCGATGAGCCTCGGCATCCACCGGCTCTGGAAGGACGCGATGATCGACTGGCTGGCGCCCCGGCCGGGGATGCGCCTCCTCGACGTCGCCGGCGGCACCGGGGACATCGCCTTCCGCGTGCTGGAGCGGGTGAAGGGGGACGCGCACGCCACCGTGCTCGACATGACCGAGGGCATGCTGGAGGAGGGGCGGCGGCGGGCCGAGGCGACGGCCTTCGCGGCCGAACTCGACTGGGTGGTGGGCGACGCGATGGCGCTGCCGTTCGAGGCGGGGACGTTCGACGCGTACACGATCTCCTTCGGCATCCGCAACGTGACGCGGATCGGCGACGCGCTGGCCGAGGCGTTCCGGGTGCTGCGGCCCGGCGGGCGGCTCTTGGTGCTGGAGTTCAGCCGGGTGCCGGAGGCGAGCCTGCGCTGGCTCTACGACCGGTACTCGTTCGGCGTCATTCCGCGGCTGGGGCAGGCGCTGGCCGGCGACCGCGACAGCTATCAGTATCTCGTCGAGTCGATCCGCCGTTTTCCCGATCAGGAGACCTTTGCCGGGATGATCGCCGGGGCCGGCTTTGGTCAGGTCCGGTACCGCAATCTTTCCATGGGCATCGCCGCGCTGCATTCGGGCTGGAAGCTCTGAGCCGATGCGCGGCCCGCACAATCTCTGGCGTCTGATCCGCACCGGCGCGACCTTCGAGCGGACGGGCGCGATGCGCGAGGTACTGGAGGCGTTCGACGCGCCGCCGGCGCTGCGTGTCGCGGCGCGGGTGCTCGGCTGGCCGTTCCAGTGGCTCGGGCTGGAGGGCGACCCGACGCAGCCGCCGATCCTCAGGGCGATCACCGCGCTCGGGCCGGCCTACATCAAGTTCGGGCAGCTGCTGTCGACCCGGCCGGACGTGGTCGGGCCGGAGCTCGCGAACGAGCTCCGCGTGCTGCAGGACAAGCTGCCGGCCTTCCCGATCGCCGAGGCGCGGGCGGCGGTCGCCCACGAGTTCGGGCGGCCGGTGGAGGAGGTCTTTGCCGAGTTCGACCCGCCGGTGGCGGCGGCGTCGCTCGCCCAGGTGCACCGGGCGGTGCTGCGCGACACCGGCCAGGTCGTGGCGGTCAAGGTGCTGCGGCCGGGCATCGAGCGGGCCTTCCTGCGCGACGTCGACGCCTTCCACCTGGCGGCGAGCCTCATCGAGATCCTCGCGCCCTTCGCCCGGCGCCTGCGGCCGCGCGCGGTCATCAACCATTTCGAGGGGGTGGTGCAGGGCGAGCTTGACCTCCGCATGGAAGCGTCCGCCGCGGCGGAGTTCGCGGCAAACAGCGCCCGGGACACGGGTTTCCGGGTGCCGGCGGTGATCTGGCCCGCGTCCGGCCGGCGGGTGCTGACGCTCGAATGGGTGTCGGGGGTGAACCTCGGCGACGTGCCGGCACTGGAGGCGCGGGGCACCGACCTCGTCGCGCTGAGCGAGCGGGTGATCCAGACCTTCCTGACCCACGCGCTGCGCGACGGCTTCTTTCACGGCGACATGCACCAGGGCAACCTGAAGCTCGGGCCGGACGGGGCGCTCGTCGCGCTCGACTTCGGGATCATGGGCCGGATCGACGCCTACACCCGCCGGGTCTACGCCGAGATCCTGATCGGCTTCCTGCACCGCGACTACCAGCGCGTCGCCGAGGTGCATTTCGAGGCGGGCTATGTCCCGCGCGAGCAGGACACCGACGCCTTCGCCCAGGCGCTGCGGTCGGTCGGCGAGCCGATTTTCGGGCAGGACGCCACGCGGATCTCGATGGCGCGGCTGCTGGCGCATCTCTTCGAGGTGACGGAGCGGTTCGGGATGCAGACCCGGACCGAGCTCATCCTGCTGCAGCGGACGATGGTCGTGGTCGAGGGGGTGGCGCGCAGCCTCAACCCCGCGATGAACATGTGGGAAACCTCGCGGCCCGTGGTGACGGACTATATCCGCTCGAACCTCGGGCCGGCGGCCGTGGCGCGCGACCTTGCCACCACCGTCCGAATCCTTTCCCGCCTTGGCCCGCGCCTGCCGCAGATGGCCGAGGCGGCGCTGATCCGCGCCAACGCCGGCCCGCCGCCGCCGCCGCGCAAGCTGCCCGGCTGGGTCTACGGCCTTGGCGGCGCGCTGGTCGGGGCGGCGCTGGTGGCGGTCGGGACGCTGCTCTGATGCCGGAACCGGGCTTCGGCCGTCGCGCGCCAGAATCCCTTCGCAAGTCCTGACAAAATCATTCAAAGTTTCTGAAAGTGGCAAGCCACATTCCAGCCAGACTCCAGCCGCATTCCAGCCATGAAAATCGCAGGCCGTTCAGCGGCTTGCCACCCGATCTCAAGTCCCGCCGGTTTTCGCGCCGTTTCGCCCTCACGACCCGTTCCGCCGCCCCGCACGCCCGCCCCGCCGGCCGCCGCCGACCAGCGGCGCGCGCTCCGGCAGCGCCGCCATCACCCTCCGCCGCTCCTCCGGGGTCATGGTGGACCACGCGGCGATTTCCGCGCCGGTCCGCAGGCAGCCGACGCAGAGCCCGGACGCTGGGTGCAGCACGCAGACCTTGACGCACGGGCTCTCGATCTCCGCCCGCTTCCACACCTCGTCGCTCATCCCAGATGGCCCAGCCGGTCGAGCAGCCCCTGCAGGATGTACCCCGCGGCGACATGGTCGATCACCTCCGCCCGCCGGCGGCGCGAGGCGTCGGCCTCCAGCAGCGCCCGCTCGGCGGCGACCGTCGAAAGCCGCTCGTCCCAGAAGGTGATCGGCAGCGGCGTCAGGGCCGAGAGGTTGCGGGCGAACGCCCGCGTCGCCTGCGCCCGCGGCCCCTCGCTGCCGTCCATGTTGCGCGGCAGCCCCAGCACGAAGCCGCCGACCTTCCGGCCTTCGGCGAGGGCGAGCAGCCGGGCCGCGTCGGCGCCGAACCTGGTGCGCCGCACCGTCTCCAGCGGCGAGGCGATCCGCCGGCCGGTGTCGGACACCGCGACACCGATGGTGCGCGTCCCGAGGTCGAGCCCGATGAGTGCCCGCGCCGGTGCCAGCGCCGCGAGGAAGGCCGCCGGGTCCTCGAGGATCGGGCCGGCCGTGGCCGCGCTCATGGCCCGACCCCCGCGTCCGCCGCCGCCGCGTCGAGCAGCGCCGCGGCCTCCGGCGTGCCGCCGACCTTGGTCCGCGCCTCGGCGAGGATGGCCGCCGCCTCGTCCTTCCGGCCGAGCACGCCGAGCGCCCGGACGAGCCGCGCCCAGTCCTCGGGGGGCCCGCCTTCCGCCGCCAGCCGGTCGCCGAGCTGCGCCACCATCCCCTCCGCCATCGCCTGCCGCTGCTCCGGCGTCATCGCCGCGGCCGCCGCCACGTCCTCGGCCGTGGGTCCCTTCGCCGGTCCGGGGGAACGCCCGGTCAGCTGCCCGGCCTCGGCGAGTCCGGCCCGGGCGCCGGCGATCCACGGCGCGTCCTCTGGCCCCTCGGCCACCAGCCGGCGCCAGATCGGCAGGGCGAGGTCCGGCCGGCCGGCCTGCATCAGCGTCGCGGCGGAATAGTAGCGGCCGACCGGGTTGTCCGGATCCTTCGCGAGCCCCTTCGTCAGCGCCGCTTCGGATTCCGGCGAGACATAGCCGCCCGCGGCGAGGATGCCGAGTTCCGCCGCGTCGATCAGATCCTGCCCGCCCGCCGCGTCGCCGAGAAGGGCGACCACCTGCGCCTGCGCCGCCCGGGCCTCGGCCCAGCGCCCCATGCTGGCGAGGCTGCGGGCGAGCAGCCGCTGTCCTTCGGGGTCGTCCGGCCGCGCCGCCATCACCGCCTGCATCCGCGCGACGAGCGCCGCGTCCTCCGGGCTGACCGGCGGGGCAGGGGGCATGTACGGCGCGGCGAGCCGCTCCGCCTCCGCCTGCCCGGTGCG
>JBGALW010000226.1:3267-5474 GCA_044223585.1 Amaricoccus sp. | reverse complement strand
TCGGCATGAAGGCCGAGGACGCCCCCGACATCGACGTGGTGTCCGGCCGCAAGGCGGAGTGACGGGCCCCGGACCGGCGCCGCGCCGGCTGGCGCGAGGCGCCTGCGCCCCGCGGCCCGCGCGATGATCTACGTCGACGCCGACGCCTGTCCGGTCCGTGACGAGGCGCTGCGGGTCGCCGAACGCCATGGCGTGCCCGTCACCTATGTCAGCAACGGCGGCATCCGCCCGAGCCGCCACCCGCTCGCCACGGTGATCGTCGTGGCGGAGGGGCCGGACGCGGCCGACCGCTGGATCGCCGAGCGGATCGGGCCGGACGACGTCTGCGTCACGGCCGACGTCCCGCTCGCCGCGCGCTGCGTCGAGGCGGGCGCCGCGGCGATCGCCCCGGACGGCACGCCCTTCACCCCGGCCAACATCGGCAGCCGTCTCGCGATGCGCGACCTGATGGCCGACCTCCGCGCCGCCGACCCGTTCCGGCAGGGCGGCGGCCGCCCCTTTGCGAAGGCCGACCGCGCCCGCTTCCTCGAGGCCCTCGACCGCGCGCTCCGCCGCCGCTGAGGCGCCCGCTACTCGCGCGCGGCCTCGATCGCCACCGTCCGGCTGTTGTTGTCGAGCCGCTCCCAGCCCGGGCAGCTCGTCCCGCTGGTGCAGGCCCGTCCGGTTGCCCGCCAGATCTGGCCATTGCCGTGCAGCTGGTAGAGATCGCCGCCCGCCGCCGCCAGCGCCTTGCTGGACGCATTGGCGTCGAGCTTGCGCCAGCCCGGGCAGCTGCCGCCGGCGCACGGAGCACCCGTCGCCTCCCAGATCGCCCCGTCGGAGTGGATCTGGTAAAGCTCGCCCCCGCCGGCGGCGATCGCCCGCGTCCGCGGGTTGTTGTCGAGCATCACCCAGCCGCCGCAGCTCTGGCCCGTGCAGGCGCGCCCGTTCGAGCGCCATATCCGCCCGTCGGCATGCAGCTGGTAGAGCCGGCCGCCGGCGGCCGCGATCGACCGGGTGTTCGGATTGTTGTCCATCATCACCCAGCCGGGGCAGCTCGTCCCGCTGCAGGCCTGGCCCGTGAAGCGCCAGATCCGCCCGCTCGAATGCAGCTGGTAGAGCTGGCCGCCGCCGGCGACGATCGACACCGTCGCCGCGTTGTTGTCGAGCATGACCCAGCCCGGGCAGCTCTGGCCGGTGCAGGCACGCCCGTCGAACCGCCAGATCCGCCCGTTCGCGTGCCGCTGGTAGAGCTGGCCGCCCGCCGCGACGATCGACCGGGTCTGGCCGTTGTTGTCGATCATCCGCCAGCCGGGACAGCTGTCGCCGTTGCAGGGCTGGCCGGTGAACTGCCAGATCCTGCCGTCATTGTGGCGCTGGTAGAGCTCGCCGCCGCCCGCCGCGATCTCGACCGTGCGGCTGTTGTTGTCGATCCGCTGCCAGCCGCCGCAGGAATTGCCGCTGCACGGCCGGCCGTCGGACTGCCAGATCGCGCCGTCGCTGTGCAGCTGGTAGAGCCGCGCGGCGTGAAGCTGGAACGGCCGGCCGTCCTGCGCCTCCGGCGAGACCACGGTTCCGGTGCGGGGGTTGTTGTCGAGCATCGTCCAGCCCGGGCAGCTTTCGCCGCTGCAGGCCTGCCCGGTCGACCGCCAGATCCGGCCGTCGCCGTGCATCTGGACCTCGCCTCCGGCGATCGCAACCGTACGGCCGTTGTTGTCGAGCCTCTGCCATCCCGGGCAGCTCTCGCCGCTGCAGGCCGCGCCGGTCGACCGCCAGATCGAGCCGTCGCGATGCCGCTGCAGCAGGGTCGTCCCACTGGCGGAGATGTCCGCGGTCCGCGGGTTGTTGTCGAGCATCCGCCAGCCCGGGCAGCTCGCGCCCGAGCAGGCCACGCCGGTCGATTCCCAGATCCGCCCGTCGGCGTGAAGCTGGTAGAGCCGGCTGCCTGCCGCGGCGATCGCCACGGTTGCCGGGTTGTTGTCGAGCCGCTGCCAGCCGGGGCAGCTCGCGCCCGAACAGGCCGCGCCGGTCGAGCGCCAGATCCCGCCGTCCCGGTGCAGCTGGTAGAGGGTCTGCCCGCCCGCGGCGATTGCAACGGTCGCGGGATTGTTGTCGAGCCGCACCCAACCCGGGCAGCTGTCGCCGCTGCAGGCCTGCCCGGTGGACCGCCAGATGTCGCCGGTGTTGTGCAGCTGGTAGAGCGCGCTGCCGCCCGCCGCGATGGCGAT
>JBGALW010000226.1:0-3201 GCA_044223585.1 Amaricoccus sp. | reverse complement strand
AGCCCGGGCAGCTGTCGCCGCTACAGGCGGTGCCCGTCGAGCGCCAGATCGCCCCGTCCCGGTGCAGCTGGTAGAGGCTCCCCCCGGCCGCGGCCAGCGCAACGGTCCGGCTGTTGTTGTCGAGCCGCTGCCAGCCCGGGCAGCTCTGGCCGCTGCACGCGGCGCCGGTGGAGCGCCACGCGGCCCCGGTCCAGGCGATCGGCGCGGGCGGCGGCGGCGGCTGGGTGCACAGCGCCTTGAGCGCCTGCACCTGCGGATCGTTCGCTGCCGATCCGGGCGCTCCCGGCGGCATGGTCCTCGCCACGGCGGTGTTGAGCACGGACGCGCAGTAGGCGGACAGCACGGTCGAGATCTGTGGGAACCGGCCGCCCTGCCCGGTCTGGCTGGTGTGGCAGCCGAAGCAGCCGGGCGAGTTCAACGGTCCGGGATTCTGCGGCCAGCCGGCCGGGACGATCGGTTCGTAGAAGGCGTTCCCCCGCAGTGTCAGGTCATCGAGGTTCGGCGAGCCCAGCGCCGTCCCCGGATGCAGGATGAACGGGTTCTCGCCCGCGTGGCACTCGGTGCACCGGTCCGCGGTCAGTTCGGTTCCGCCGCCGAACCTGTCGAAGGGAACGACCTCTCCCCGCTGCGGAAAGAACTTCACGCCGTTCTTCAGGTTGTCCCAGAAGCAGGTCTTCGAGCTCTGCTTGCCGAGGCAGATGACCCCGAGAAGCTGGGCCGCGCCGCTGCCGTCATAGCGGGGCAGGGCAATGCAGGCGCCCTCCGGGTTCGTGCTCCTGAACGAGAAGACTTCGGCCTGGAGCCCGCCGCTGATGAACTCGTTCGTCAGCACCCCCCTCGCCTGCCATCCGCTGGTGCCCCAGTCGGGCGGGATCGGCACGCCGTTGCTGGCGCAGGTCTGGCGGTAGGCCTCGCCGCCGGCGCCGCTGACGAAGCGCGCCACCGGCGGCGCGGCGGCGTCGATGATCGCCTCCACCCGCTGCGCTGCGCCAGCCTCAAGGCTGAACGCCGGTCGCGGTGGAACCGGCGTTCCATCCGTGGCTGGCGCCCCCGTAGGGAGGTCGCGCTCCAGGATCAGCTGCATCATCCGGTTGCGCCGCGCCACATCGTCGCCATCGGCTGGATCGACGGCGCCGATCAGCCAGTCTAGCAGGAGCGCGTTCGCCGCGAGGCCTGCCTGCCCGCCGTCCGGCACCGCCGACTCCACCGCCGCCTTCAGGTCTAGGTAGGTCGCCCGCTGCTCGGCTGTTGCAAGCCCCAGCAGCCTGTCGGTGTAGAAGGCCTGCGCCTCCGCGATGAACCCGGCGGTCGGGGTGATCTCGACTCCCTGCGCGTCGAACATCGCGCCATGACCGATCGCGGCGATCGGTCCGTTTCCAACCTCCTGTGCAGCCGCCGGCAACGGGGGAAGGTCGAGGCAGATGCAGATAAGAAGCGCCGAAAACACTCGGCGTACCGGCATGAAAGAGCGCATCGGAAAAACTCCGGGCCAAACCGTGATGAAAGGCGGATCAGGCGGCCGCACGCGGCCAATCGAAATGCAATTGGGTTCTATCGTCAGACGACCATACCCGAATCGGCCGGTTCGGGCAACGCCGCGGGCGGTCAGGGGTGCGGCTAGCCGCCGGTGGTGACGCGCGCGACCAGCCGAAGGAAGGCCCTGTCCCCCTCGACCGCCAGCAGGCGGAGGGCCGTCGGGATGGGCATCCAGACCGCGGTGTGGCCCGGCTCCGTCGGGGCGCCGACCCGGCGCACCGGGCGGGCGAGGTAGATGTGGCAGACCTTGCGCGCCCAGATGTCATAGTCGGGCATGTAGGCGTAGCGCTGGAACGCCCCGAGCCGGCGCTCGACCTCGATCCGCCAGCCGGTCTCCTCCAGGCATTCGCGGTGCAGGGCCTGCACCGCGCCCTCGCCGGCGTCGATCCCCCCGCCGGGGAGCTGGAACTCGCGGTCGGGCGCTGCCTGCTCGGTCACCAGCACGTCGTCGCCCTCGCGGATCACCGCATAGGCGCCCGGCCGCTCGCGATAGCGCACCCCGGGCCTCACCGTCTCGCCGAACCGCCGCACGCCGCCTCCCTTCGTCCCTGCCAGCCCGGACCTACCACGGCGCGGGGCGCTTGGCGAACACCGCCTTCAGCGCCGCCGACCGCTCCGGCGACCAGAGCGGCGGGTTCACCACCTCCGCCCAAGCGTCGATATAGTCCTCGGCCACATAGTAGTGCCCGTGCCGCGCCACCCGGAGCGAGATCGAGGAATCGAGCGCGAGCTGGAACATGGTGACGAGCGGATACCAGCGGACCTCCGCCGGCACGTCGGGTGCCCGCGGCGGGTCGAGCCAGGCCGGCGGATGCAACCCGACCGACGGCGTGAAGGCGACGATCGGGTCGCTGCCGTAGTTCAGGAAAACGAGCCGTGTCGGTCCCCAGGGGGCGGCCGCCAGCAGCGGATCGGTGCCTTCCTGATTCATTACCCGCGCAAGCGAGCCGTTGCCGAAGCGCGGCCGCCAGGCCGGGCTCGCCGGGTCGCGCCGGTCGCGCACCAGCGCCCAGTAGCGGCTGAAGAAGGGCGAGCCCGCCCAGAGCGCTCCGTCGACCGGATCGGCCATCATGTCGAGCAGCGGCATGGCCTCCTGCCCGTTGAAGGCCCCCTGACTGAGACCGAAGACATAGAGCTTCGGCCGGTCGTTCCGCGGCAGGGTCGACCAGTAGCCATAGACCGCGTCAAACAGCGCCTTCGCCTGCTCGACGCCATACTCCGGGTGGGCGAGCAGCGAGAGTACGCTCGTCAGGTAGGAATACTGGACGCCGACCGTCGCCACGTCCCCGCCGAGCATGAACTCCAGCGTGTCGTGCGCACCGGGATCCATCCAGCCGGTCCCGACCGGCACCGCGACAAGCAGCGCCGCCCGGTCGAAGGCGCCGATCCTCACCAGTTCCTTCAGCGCCAGCTCCGCCCGCGCCTCCGGCGTCTCCGCCGAACGCCGACCAACATAGACCCGGAGCGGCTCCATGGCTCCCGGCCCGGCGAAGCCCGAGATCTCGTCACGGGTCGGCCCGCGGGTCGCGAAGGAGCGGCCCCAGCGGCCCATTTCCTGCCAGCGGACGAGCGAGGCGGCGCTGCCCGAGGCGAGCGGGTCGGCCGGCTCGGGGATGTCCGGGGCGATGAAGCTGTCGGCCGCCTCGAAGGAGGCGTCCGCGATCC
>JBGALW010000225.1:0-5477 GCA_044223585.1 Amaricoccus sp. | reverse complement strand
CGCGGTGGCGGCGACGATCGCGGCCGGCGGCCGGGTGATCCCGGTCGGCACCACGGCGCTCCGGGTGCTGGAGACGGCGGCCACCGGACCGCGGGCCATGGCGCCGTGGCGGGGCGAGACCGACATCTTCATCCGTCCCGGCCATGCCTTCCGTGTCGTCGATGGCCTGATGACGAATTTCCACCTGCCGAAGTCGACGCTGCTGATGCTGGTGTCGGCCCTGATGGGGGTGGAACGCATCCGGGCGATCTATGCCCACGCCATCGCCGAACGCTACCGGTTCTTCTCGTATGGGGACTCGTCCCTGCTTTTGCCACACGGGTGAGTGATGCTGGTTGTCCTGAAGAATTCATGGGCGCTGCTGCTCGGGATGCTGCTGCTGCTGCTCGGCAACGGCCTGCAGGGGACGCTGCTCGGCGTCCGCGGCGCGATGGAGGGCTATGGCGCCGAGACGATGGCCTGGGTGATGAGCGGCTATTATGTCGGCTTCCTCGCCGGGTCGCGGCGGGCGACGGCGATGATCGCGCGGGTGGGGCACGTCCGGGTGTTCGCGGCGCTGGGGTCGATGATCGCGGCGGCCTTCATCCTCTACGGGGCGGCGCCGAATCCCTGGGTCTGGGTGGCGCTGCGGGTGGTCGTCGGCTTCGGCTTTGCCGGGGTCTATGTCGTCGGCGAGAGCTGGCTCAACAACGCCGCGACCAACGAGACGCGCGGACAGGCGTTGTCGCTCTACATGATCGTGCAGATGGTCGGGATCATCTCGGCCCAGTTCATCCTGAACCTCGCCGATCCCGGCGGCTACGGCCTTTTCGTCACGATGTCCGTGCTGGTGTCGCTGTCCTTCACGCCGATCCTGCTGGCGCGGGTGGCGGCGCCGCCGTTCCAGACGACGAAGCCCATGTCGCTGCGGCAGCTTTACCGCGTCTCGCCACTCGGTTGCGTCGGAACCTTCATGCTGGGCGGCGTCTTTGCGGCGCTGTTCGGCATGGGCTCGGTGTTCGGCACCGAGGCGGGGATGACCGTGGGGGAGATCTCGGTCTTTGTCGCCGCGATCTATCTCGGGGGGCTGGTGTTCCAGTATCCGATCGGCTGGATGAGCGACCGGATGGACCGCCGGGCGCTGATCGCGGGAATGACGGCCGCGGGCGCCGTTGTCGGGGCGGCCGGTTCGGTGGTGCTGCAGCCCTTCGCCGCGGTGGTGGTGCTGGGGTTCCTCGTCGGGGGCATCGCGAACCCGCTCTATTCGCTGCTGATCGCCTACACCAACGACTTCCTGGAACCATCCGACATGGCAGCGGCCTCGGGGGGCATGCTGTTCATCAACGGTCTCGGGGCGATCACCGGGCCGCTCGTCATCGGCGGCGCGATGGAACGGTTCGGGGCCGGGGCGTATTTCGGATATATCGGCGTGCTGATGGGCCTGATCGCGGTCTATGCCGTCTGGCGAATGTCGCGGCGGCCGGGGCCGGAGACGGCCGCCCAGTACGCGCCGGTGCTGCCGACCGCATCGCCCGTTGCGCTGGAACTGGCGCAGGGCGTGCGGGGCACGCCCGGCCGCTGAGGCCGGGCCGGAGGGCGGTCCGGTCGGCCGGGCTGGTCGGCCCGCAACAGTGGCAAGGATGTTGCGGCACCGGGCTTTTCTTTTGCTCTCCGTTCGGGAACTATGTTGCCAGCGTCGGGGAGGACGTGATGGATAGCAAAGCAAAAGAAATACTCGACTACTGGATCGGCGAGGTCGGTCCCGCCGGATGGTTCGCCGTCAATCCCGCCGTGGATGCAACGATCCGTGAACGCTGGCAGACGCTCTGGGAGCAGGCACGGGCCGGCGAGGAACTGGGCGTCTGGTCGACGGAGCCTTCCGGCGCACTGGCGCTGCTGGTGCTGCTCGACCAGTTCCCGCGCAACATGTTCCGCGGTGACGCGCGATCCTTCGCGAGCGACGCGCGGGCGATCGCCGTGGCGCGTGGCGCGGTTGCCCGCGGCTTCGACAAGCGCATTCCCCTGCCGCAGAGGATGTTCTTCTACACGCCGATGATGCATTCCGAGATTCTGTCGGCGCAGGACCAGTCGGTGCGCCTCAACCTCGTCAACTTCGGGAGCGGTGAGGGACTGCTGCATGCGCGGGCGCATCGCGAGGTCATCCGGCGCTTCGGCCGTTTCCCCTACCGCAATGCCGCCCTCGGTCGGGCGAGCACGAAAGCGGAAGAGGCCTTCCTTGCGGCCGGCGGCTATGGCGGCCTTCTGGCTGAGATGACCGAGCGTCCGGCCGCCTGAAGGCGTGTCCGTCCGGGCGGGTGCACCGCCCGGACGGGTTTCGGGTCAGGCGAGGTCGAAGCGGTCGGCGTTCATCACCTTGGTCCAGGCGGCGACGAAGTCGCTGACGAGCTTCCTGCCGGCGCCCGCCTGTCCGTAGACCTCGGCAATCGCCCGGAGCTGCGAGTTCGAGCCGAACACCAGATCGACGCGGCTCGCGGTCCACCGCGGCTCGCCGGTCTTGCGGTCGCGTCCCTCGAAGCGATCCTCGGCGGGTGAGGTCGGCTTCCAGACCGTCGCCATGTCGAGCAGGTTGACGAAGAAGTCGTTCGTCAGCGCGCCCGGCCGGTCGGTGAACACGCCGTCCGCGCTGCCGCCGTGGTTGGCGCCGAGGACGCGCAGGCCGCCGATCAGCACGGTCATTTCGGGCGCGGTCAGATCCAGCAACTGCGACTTGTCCACCAGCAGCTGCTCTGCCGGCACGGCGAAGTCGGCCTTCAGGTAGTTGCGGAAGCCGTCGGCGACGGGTTCCAGCACCGCGAAGCTCTCGACGTCGGTCTGCGCGTCGGTCGCGTCGGTGCGGCCGGGCGCGAACGGCACCTCGACCGGGAAGCCGGCGGCGCCGGCCGCCTGTTCCACCCCGACGTTGCCGGCGAGCACGATCAGGTCGGCGAGCGAGATCTTCTTGCCGCCGGTCTGGCCCGCGTTGAACTCCGCCGCGATCGCCTCGAGACGGTCGAGGACCGGCGACAGCTCCGCCGGCTGGTTGACCTCCCAGTCCTTCTGCGGCGCGAGGCGGATGCGCGCGCCGTTGGCGCCGCCCCGCTTGTCCGAGCCGCGGAAGGTGGCTGCGGAGGCCCAGGCAGTGGTGACGAGCTGTGCCACGCTGAGGCCCGACGCGGCGATCTTTGCCTTCAGGGCCGCGACGTCCGCCGCGTCGACAAGCGGATGATCGACGGCCGGCACCGGATCCTGCCAGATCAGCTCCTCGGACGGCACTTCCGGCCCGAGGTAGCGGGCGCGGGGGCCCATGTCGCGGTGGGTGAGCTTGAACCAGGCGCGGGCGAAGGCGTCGGCGAACTGGTCCGGATGCTCGAGGAAGCGGCGCGAGATCTGCTCGTAGGCCGGATCGAAGCGGAGCGAGAGGTCGGTGGTCAGCATGGTGGGCAGATGCCGCCTGGCCGCATCGTGCGCGTCCGGGATGGTCGCCTCGGCGTTCTTCGCCTGCCACTGCCAGGCCCCGGCCGGGCTCTTGGTCAGCTCCCACTCATAGCCGAACAGGTTCTCGAAGAAATTGCTCGACCATCGGGTCGGCGTCCTGGTCCAGGTGACCTCGAGGCCGCTGCTGATCGTGTCGCCGCCGACGCCGCTGCCGTAGTCGCTGCGCCAGCCCAGGCCCTGCTCGGCGAGGCCGGCCGCCTCAGGCTCCAGCCCGACATGCGTCGCCGGTGCCGCGCCATGGGTCTTGCCGAAGGTGTGGCCGCCCGCGATCAGGGCCACGGTCTCCTCGTCGTTCATCGCCATGCGCGCGAAGGTCTCGCGGATGTCGCGTGCCGCCGCCACCGGATCGGGCTCGCCGTTGGGCCCCTCGGGATTGACGTAGATCAGGCCCATCTGCACCGCGGCCAGGGGCTTCTCCAGGTCGCGGTCGCCGGTGTAGCGCTTGTCGCCGCCGAGCCAGGTCTCCTCGATGCCCCAGTAGACGTCCTCCTGCGGCTCCCAGATGTCCTCGCGGCCACCGCCATAGCCGAAGGTCGCAAAGCCCATCGATTCCAGCGCGCAATTGCCGGTCAGGATCAGAAGATCGGCCCAGGTGATCCGGTTGCCGTTCTTCTGCTTGACCGGCCAGAGCAGGCGGCGCGCCTTGTCGAGATTGACATTGTCCGGCCAGCTGTTGAGTGGCGCGAAGCGCTGGGCACCGTAGGAGGCGCCGCCGCGGCCGTCACCGGTGCGGTAGGTGCCGGCGCTGTGCCAGGCCATACGGATGAACAGCCCGCCATAGTGGCCGAAATCGGCCGGCCACCAGGGCTGCGATTCGGTCATCAGCGCGTAGAGGTCCCGGCGCACGGCCTCGAGATCGAGCTTCGCGAACTCCTTGGCATAGTCGAAGCCCGGGCCCATCGGGCTCGACAGGGCCGAGTTCTGGTGCAGCATCCTGAGGTTGAGCTGGTTCGGCCACCAGTCGCGGTTCGTCCGTCCCCGCAACGACTGGAGACTGCGCGCGCCGTGCGCGACCGGACACTGCCCGGCGGCACCAACGTTATCTGCATCCATCTTGACCTCCACTCGCGGCTGCTTTTGGTCAACTCATTGCTGGCCGGGCCGACGGACGGGCGGGACGGCATCCCGCAGCCATCGCGAGCGACACGGCCGCACTGGCCCTGCTTGGAAAGCGGGGACGAGCCAGGATCACCGGTGCCGGGCTCGGTGCGAACCCCAGCGACCGGACCCGCCCGGCACGCTCGACGCGAGCCGGGGGGCCATCGGCTGCTCCCCAACGTTCCGGGACGACCCGTACCAGACTCATCGAATTAGATTAAGTTAGATTATATGATCACGACGATAGCTTTTGATTATCGACATCGATCACCTTGACGCACGCCGACAATACCACCCACATGCTGTCAATGACAGCATCCGCAGCAGGAGGGCCGATGGCGACCTTGACCGTCCGCAATCTCGACGACGCGCTGGTCCGGTCCTTGCGCATCCGGGCTGCCGAGCACGGCCGCAGTGCCGAGGCGGAGCACCGGGAGATCCTGCGCCAGGCCCTGAGCGGCGATCGTCCGCCCTCGCCGCGCGCGGCCGCGGCCGGGCGGCTGGCGGAATTCCGGCGCCGGACCGCGGACCGCAGCTCCGCCAGCTCGGTCGAGCTGCTGCAGGAGAGCCGGAACGGCAGGATCGAGCAGCTTACCGGCGGTGCTGACGGCTGAGCCCGTGGCGCTCGTGGTCGATGCCTCGGTCGTCCTGAAATGGGTCCTGGCCGAGCCCGACAGCCCGCTGGCACAGGCGCTGGCCGAGACGGAGGAGGAGCTGCTGCTGCCCGACTTCTGCCTCAACGAGGCCTGCAACATCTGCTGGCTCCAGGTCCGCAAGCGCCGCTGGTCGCCGGCGGAGGCGAGGGAGGCCCTGGCGCTCTTGCGCGCCCTGGTGCCGCCGACGCCCACGGGCGAGCTCGAGCTGCACGAGGTGGCACTCGAGATCGGCCTCGCCGTCGACCATTC
>JBGALW010000224.1:0-5563 GCA_044223585.1 Amaricoccus sp. | reverse complement strand
CGCGATGCCATAGATCGCTCCCGTGCGACGCAGCGCGCCGCGGAACCTCCCGGACCCGGTGTCGTAGCCGCCGTCGTCGATCTGGATTTCGATCGCCTGCTGGTAGAAGCCGGGGTCGTCCAACACCACGGCCGGCCGCGGCGCGCGGAGGAAGATGCCGGAGTTCGCCTCCACCCCCTCGAACGCCTTCCATTGCAGCCGCAACTCGAAATCCCCGAACAGCGACGGCTCGTCGTAGAACAGCACACCGGGGCCGGCGTCGCCATGGACCTCCACGATTGTCCCGCCCTCGATCAGCGCGGGTCGGGACGCCGTGAGGCGCGGGTCGTTCGGCCGCCATTTCCCGGCTTCGGCCGGATCGAGCAGGAAGACGAAACCCTCGGCCAGCTCGGCGGCGATCTCGGCGGCGTCCGGCGCGGGCGCGCTGACATGGCGGGCGACGATCGCCTCGGCCGCCTTCCGCGCGAGACACAGCCCGGTCAGCACCGGGTTCGCCGACCCGACCGTCGGGAACAGCCCCTGATCCACGCAGACGGCGTTGGCGATGTGATGGAACGCGCCCGCGGTGTCGGTGACCGAGGCCGCCGGGTCGTCGCCCATGAACAGCGTCCCCGCGTCGTGCCAGGTGCTGCCGACCTCGTGCGGATCGTGCGGGGTGATCCCGCGGCCGCCCATCTCGGTCGCCAGCGCCACGCAGGCGTCGCGCATCCGTTGCCAGATCGGCGCCGCCGCCGGGTCGGCGTAGTGCACGAAGGCGCGGGCATGGTCGAAGGTCGCGTCGCGGTCGGCGGCGCTGGCAAGGTCGATCCAGCTGGTGCCGGGCGCATGCACCGGGGCGTCGCGGTCGCCGACCATCTCGCCGCAGGCGCGGAAGATCAGGCTGATCTCGTTCGGATCCTGCCGGGCCGCGAGCTCGCGCGCCAGGGCGGCGTCCGGGATCATCCGGTAGAGCAGGCCCTCCGGGCTGTCCGGCGCGCCGGCGGTGGTGTCGATGCCGGAGGCATAGACCTGCAGGTGAAAGCGGCCGTCCGGCGTGTCGGCCTGAAGGTGAAAGCTCGCGGTCTGCAACTCGTCGCGCAGCGTCTTGCCGGTCGCCTGCTTCACCCAGGCGGCGAAGGCCGTCCGGTCGAGCTGGAACGGGAAGTCAAAGCGCAGATGCGCCATCAGGTTGCGGCCGATCAGCTCGTCGCCGCCGCGGTCCGCCGCGGTCGGGAAGCTCTCCAGCGCGAGGCGGGTCGATTCGACACAGCCGAGCGCCAGCACGACGACGCAGTCGCGCTTGACGGGCAGGACCCGGCGGGCGCCGCTGGCGAAGAGCTCGATCGCCGTGACCCTGTCGCCGGCGCGCGGCGCGCCGTCGCGAAAGACTTCGCCGACCTCCAGGCGCGCGACATGCGCGTTCGGCACCAGGAATAGCCGCCGGTTGAAGTCGCGCTCCACCGGCGTGGCGCCGCCCGCCCGGCCCTGCGCGTCGCGGATCGCCGAGATGAGCAGCGTGAGGCTGCTGAATTTGTCCGGCGAGAAGACGCCGGAGACGAAGGACTGGGTCTGCACCGCGATCGGCGGCGGCTCGGGATCGCCGAGCGGCGTGCCGCCGCCCTGGCGCAAGGCCGACAGCGCCGCCGTCAGACGCGCGCCGAGCGCCGCGTTGAGGCCGACGCCATCGGGCGGCTCGTTCGGGCCAAGCACGGGGTCGAAGACGAAATCGTCGGCGGGACGGACGCCGATCTCGAATTCCACGGCTTCGTAGACCGACTGCTCGGCCCCGGTCGCGGCCCGGTTCGGAAGCGCGCCGCCAAGGTCGGGCGGCCCGGTCAGATAGGCGCGAACCTCCTCCGGCCATTGCCGCAGGTCGGCGTCGCGCAGGCGCGGGCACCAGCCGCCCCAGTAGATCGACTTGCCGCCGACGCAATAGGCGGTGCCGGGAAAGCCGACATTGCCGCGCCAGCCCACGCCCCAGACGAGGTCGCGGGCGCGGCCAGCGTCGGGGCCGAAGGTGTCGACGACCGGGCGGAACGGGTTGCCGAGCCCGAGGTCCGGGATGTTCTGGCCATGCTCATGGACGAGAAACGGGCCGGCTTCGAGCACCAGCACGCGCAGCGGCGTCCGCCCCGGCCTGGCGCTCTCGGCATAGATCTTCGCCGCGCAATAGCCGCCGTACATGCCCGAGCCGATCACCACCACGTCGAAATCGGGATTGGTGGTCGCCTCGTCGTAGGTGCCGCAGATGAAGCGCCCGAGGACATCGAGCGACAGCGACGTCCGCTGCACGTCCGGCTCACCCGGAGGAAACGGCCCGCCCGTCGCCTGGAGTTGGGTCAGAGGCATCGCCACGCGCCTTCTTCCCGTGAAGCGCGTATCGCTGCTCCCATCGCGATCAAACCATCTTCCGCCGAGTCGGAACAGATCCCGATGACGGACCGCCCCGGAGCGTCAAGCCACCGGGCGGGTCGCCTCCATCGACGGGCGCGCGGCGAAGGCGGCGTCCCAGCGGGCGAGCGACGGCCGCCCCTCGCGCCAGTTCCGGTCGGCGAAGCGGAAATCGAGATAGCCGAGCGCGCAGCCGACCGCGATCTGGCCGCAGTCGAGCGGCCCGGCGAGATGCGCCATCCAGCGATCCTCCAGCGCGTCGAGCGCGCGGGCGACCTTCGACCATTGCCCTTCGACCCAGGGGGCGAAGCGGATTTCCTCCGGCCGCAGCCGCGTCTCGTAGATCGCGAGCAGCGCCGCCTCGGCGATCCCGTGGCCCGTCGCCTCCAATGTCAGCGTGTCCCAGAGCCGCGGGGCCGGCGGTTGGAGCGCCACCCCGGCGAGGTCGGCGAGATAGCGGCAGATCACCCGGCTGTCATAGAGCGCCGGCCCGTCGGGGCGTTCGAGCGTCGGAATCTTGCCGAGCGGGTTGCGATTGACCGGGTTCGTGCCCGGATCGAGCGGCGTGCCCCCGGACGGCACCAGCTCGACCCGGTCGGCCAGCCCGCACTCATGGATCGTCACCATCACCATCCGCGCGAAGGGCGAGGTCGGCGAATGGTAGAGGCGCAACGTCGCTCCACCCGCCATCACTCCACCCGGCGCATGCGCAGCCGGGCCAGCCCCGCCGCCTCGAGCTCGATGCCGGGACCGCCGGGCCGCAGCCGGAACACCCGCCGCACCCGGCCGTCGCCATGCAGCCCGCTCTCGGCCTCGGCCCGATGCGGCTTGGCGCGGACGCCCTCCGGCAGCTCGTCGAGCACGGCGTCATGCGCCGGATCCTTCGGATGCGAGGCCCGGTTCCGCGCGGCGATCAGGGTCAGCGCCGCCACCGTGCCATAGCGCACGGCCATCCAGGCGAGGGGAGAGAGGGCGATCGGGCCGGGCATGCGAACCTATCCTCCGGGTGGAACACTCGCCAGATGATATAATCACCTTTCCCCGCGCGCAAAGCCTCGTGTCAGAGGTCCCGACCGGGATGGACCGCTCGCGCGACGTCCAGCACACTCACTTCACTTCACGAGATCGACCGTCGGCGAGATCGCGACGGTCGTGCCACGCCGGGGTGCGCCCTACGCGAGCGGCGACCCCCGTCAGACCGCCTCGGCCAGCAGCTGGCCCGCCTCCTGGCCGACGATCCGGGCCGCGACGATGCTGCCCGGGGCGGCGGGGGTGGCGAGCCGGGTCGGGGCGAAACCCTCGGTCCGCCCGAGGTCCGGCCGCTCCATCAAGAGGCGCGCCGGCCGGCCGCGCATCGCCGCGAGCTGGGCGGCGACCCGCTCGGCGCCGAGCGCGCGCAGCCGCGCCGCCCGCTCCCGCGCCACCGCGCCATCGACCTGCGGCATCCGCGCGGCGGGCGTGCCGGCGCGCGGGCTGAAGGGAAAGACATGCAGCCAGGTCAGCCCGCACTCCTCGACGAGGCGCAGCGAATTCTCGAACATCGCCTCGGTCTCGGTCGGGAAGCCGGCGATGATGTCCGCGCCGAACACGATCTCCGGCCGCGACGCCCGCGCCTCGCGGCAAAAGGCGATGGCGTCGGCGCGCAGGTGCCGGCGCTTCATCCGCTTCAGGATCAGGTCGTCGCCCGCCTGCAGCGACAGATGCAGATGCGGCATCAGCCGCCGCTCGGTCGCGATCGCTTCCATCAGCCTGGGATCGGCCTCGATCGAATCGATCGAGCTGATGCGCAGCCGCGGCAGGTCCGGCACCCGCCGCAGCACCTCGGCGACCAGATCGCCGAGCCGCGGCGCGCCGTCCAGATCGGCGCCCCAGCTCGTCAGGTCGACGCCGGTCAGCACCACTTCGTTGAAACCCCTGCCGACCAGCCGCGCGATCTGCTCGACCACCGTCGTCGCCGGCACGCTGCGCGAATTGCCCCGGCCATAGGGGATGACGCAGAAGGTGCAGCGGTGGTCGCAGCCGTTCTGCACCTGCACATAGGCCCGCGCCCGCGTGCCGAGCCCGTCGACGATCGGCGCGGCCGGGCGCCGCTCGGCCATGATGTCGCCGACCTCGACCCGCGCCGCCGCGCCGGAGGCCAGCCGGCTCCAGGCCTCGGGCCGCAGCTTCTCGCCGTTGCCGAGGACCTGGTCGACCTCCGCCATCTCGGCGAAACGGGCGGGCTCTGTCTGGGCGGCGCAGCCGGTGACGACGATCCGCGCCTCCGGGTTGTCGCGGCGCAGCTTGCGGATCCGCTGGCGCGCCTGCCGAACCGCCTCGGCGGTCACCGCGCAGGTATTGACCACGACCAGATCCTCGGCGATCCCCGCGCCCCGCGCCAGATCGCGCATCGCCTCGGTCTCATAGGCATTCAGCCGGCAGCCGAGCGTCTCGAAGACCGGCGGCTTGGCGGGCGCGTTCACCGCGCCATCCCCGCGAAATCGGGCGAGAGCCGGCCCTCGAACACCAGCGCGGTCGGTCCGGTCATCCAGACCCCGTCCGCGCGCCAGTCGATGAAGAGATCGCCGCCGTCGAGCCGGACCGTCACCGCCCGCTCGGTCAGCCCGCGCCGCGCCGTCACCACCACCGCCGCGCAGGCGCCGGAGCCGCAGGCTTGCGTGATGACGCCGCCGCGTTCCCAGACCCGCATGCGGATGGTGGCGCGGTCGATCACATGCACGAATTCGACATTGGTCCGCTCGGGGAACAAGGGGTCATGCTCGATCCGGGGACCGACCTCGGCCAGATCCACCGCCTCCGCGTCGCGCACCACGAAGACGCAATGCGGATTGCCCATCCCGACCGCGCCCGGCCGCCCGGGCAGCGGGATCTCGTCGAGCTCCATCTCGCGCGACAGCGGCACGGCGTCCCAGCTCTGCCGCGGCGCGCCCATATTGACGCGGGTCAGCCCGTTCCCCGCGTCCTCCGCCCGCAGCACCCCGCGCCCGGTCCTGAGGTCGAGCGCCTCCGCGCCCGTCTCGTCCAGCAGCAGCCGCGCGGCGCAGCGGGTGCCGTTGCCGCAGGCATCCGCCGGGGTGCCGTCCGCGTTCCAGAAATCGAGCGCGGCGGCGACCGGTCGCCCGTCGACCGTCCCCCCGTCGCGGATCACCACCAGCTGGTCGAACCCGACCCCGCGATGCCGGTCGCCGATCGC
>JBGALW010000223.1:0-5591 GCA_044223585.1 Amaricoccus sp. | reverse complement strand
TTCCCCACTGCTGCCTCCCGTAGGAGTCTGGGCCGTGTCTCAGTCCCAGTGTGGCTGATCATCCTCTCAAACCAGCTATGGATCGTCGGCTTGGTAGGCCATTACCCCACCAACTACCTAATCCAACGCGGGCCGATCCTTCCCCGATAAATCTTTCCCTCGAAAGGCGTATCCGGCATTACTCCCAGTTTCCCAGGGCTATTCCGAAGAAGAGGGCACGTTCCCACGCGTTACTCACCCGTCCGCCGCTAGGACCGAAGTCCTCGCTCGACTTGCATGTGTTAAGCCTGCCGCCAGCGTTCGTTCTGAGCCAGGATCAAACTCTCAAGTTGAAACGGTCCTTGCGACCAGAGACAGGTGCCCGATGAGCCCCTCCCGCCTCAGGCCGAACCGTTCTTGACGTCCGAACCTCTGCACATCATCCGGCCTTCACGGCCGGACCAAACGTCATCGTCTGTCATGTACATCGTTCCCCTTCTCAGGATCACGACGACCGACAAACGGTGAAGCTGACACCCACATCATCGGCAAAAAGCCTAGTGGGCCGACATGCAGACGTCCGTCTCGTCGAAACGAAACTCAAACCGTCCGCATATCCCTTCATCGTATCTATATGTCAAAGAGCGACCGACAACATCGTTTGGTTGCGTCTTTTATTTGACGCGTCCCGCATCGAGCTGCCGGTTTTCTCCGCCGCTTCAGTGCCAGTCAGTGGCGCCGTCGCTGCGGTGAGGGGCTATCTAGGGATCGGCCGGGTGACTCGCAACCCCCAAAATGCGCCGTCCTGAATTTTTTCCGAAGCCGCCGCGCGCCGCCCCGGAAGGCCGGTGCACACGTGGTACAATCCATGCACCACCCGTGCACATTCCATGCACCACCCCGGACCCGTGCGTTGCCGGAAGGTAAAGATCCGGGGAACGCCCGGTTGACGCCCCCGCCGCCGGGTTAACGCGGTCAACGCCGCCGGCGTTAACCCTTCAGCCGGCATAGCCCGGCCGCGGCACCAGGCCGGCGGCCTGCTGGCGGCGGATCTCGGCGGCGACGGCCGCCACGGTTGCCTGCCGCTGGGCCGAGCCCGGATGGCTGGCGAGGAGCGGCGGCCCGCCGGGGTTGGCGAGCGCCGGCCGGCCGAAGATCGTCGCACCCCGCTCCGGGTCATAGCCGGCGCGGGCGGCGATGAAGGCGCCGAGGGTGTCGGCCTCGAGCTCGTAGGTCTGGCTGTAGCTTCGCGAGCCGACGAAGGCGCCGAGGTCCATCGCCTGTTCGATGGTCTGCTGCGACGCCGGCACCCCCATCTGGTCGCCGGCCGCCGCGACAAGCCCGCCGAAGACCAGCGCACCGAGCACCTGCTGCTGCTGCTGCTTCGGGATGTGCCCGGCGATGTGGTGGCTCGCCTCGTGGCTGAGGACGAAGGCGATCTCGTCGTCCGAGCGCATCTCGGCCAGCAGGGTTGCCCCCATGACGATCAGTGGCCGGCCGTTCTCGTCCAGCGTCTGGTAGGCGTTCGGCGGCATCTTCGGGTCGGGATCGAGCGCGATGCGGTAGTCGCAGTCGCGGCCCGGCGCCTCCTCGCGGCAGACGGTCTCGGCCACCGGCTCGACCCGGCGGACGACGCGGGAGAAGTCCGCAGCGGTCCGCGGCGCGCCGGCCGGGACCGCGACTGCACCGGGGGCGACGGGCGGCCCGGCCATCGGCACCTGGTAGGTCGTGCCGCAGCCGGCGAGACCAAGGCTGGTCGCAAGGCCGAGGGCGGCGGCAAGGGCGGCGTATTTCGTCATGGTTTACCGGATGATGTGGCCGGGGCGGAGCGTGACGGGATTCATCGCAGCCTGTCCAGTCACGACCGTGGGGGCCAGTTCAGGCGGCGAAATCCGCCGGCAGGTCGCGCTTGGCATGCAGGACCCGCAGCAGGTCGAAATGGTCCGGCCGCTCGAAGGCGAGCAGGACGAACGGGAAGCGCGGCACGCGCCAGACCCGGAGGCCGGGCACGTCGATGGCCTGGCCGAGCCAGCCGGAGCCCTGCTCCTCACCGAGCGCGATCCGGACGATGGCCCGCTGCAACTGGTCGGTGAAGGCGAGCGCGATGCCGACCCCCGAATCGTCGCGGTAGTGGCCAACGACGGCGCGGATGTCCTCGCCCGCCGCCGGGCGCAGGCGGACCGGCTTCACCCTGCCTCGCTGCGCACGCCGGCCCGGAGCCCGTCGAACCAGCTGTTGTCGACCACGTCGCCCGGCCCGGAGTCGAGCCCGTCGATCACCAGCTGGCGCAGGGTCCGCCGGTCGCGGTCGCGGCGGATCAGGTCGCGGATGAATTCGCCGGCATCGGCATAGGCGCCGTCCTCGACCTGGGCGTCGACGTAGGTAAGGCGCGAACCAGTCCGAGTCGGTGAGGGTGACGGTCAGATCCATGTCCGGACGGTAGGCGCGGGGGTGGCGGCGCGCAAGCGGGGCGTCAACCATCGGGCGACGCGGCGTTGATTTCGCGCAACCGCGGCGTCAGCCCTTGTAGAGCAGGCGCAGCAGCGCGGTGCCGAGCCCGAGGAGAGCCGCGACGGCCGCGATCGCCCAGTAGCCATTGCCGGCGGCGAGCCCGACCGCCGCGGCAAGCCAGAGGCCGGCGCCGGTCGTGAGGTTGCGGACCCTGCCGCGGCTCAGCACGATCATGCCGGCGGCGAGGAAGGCGACGCCCGCCGTCGCCGCCTCGACGAGGCGCAGCGGATCCATCCGCACCCCGTCGCCCGCGGCGGCATAGGTCCGGATCATCGCCTGCGCGACGAGCGACAGCGTCGCGGCGGCGATGCCGACCATCATGTGGGTCCGGAGGCCGGCCGCGTGGTCCTTCGCCTCCCGCTCGAAACCGATCAGGGCGCACAGAAGGCCCGCGCCGCAGAGGCGCAGCAGGATGACAGGCAGGGGGTGCGCGAGGCCGCCCGAAAGTTCTTCCGCCCACATGACCGGCCGAACGTGCGGAGGCGACCGCCGGTTCCGCGCGGTGCATGGCAATCGCCGCGTCCGGCGGGTATGGGCGTGAGGCGGCTGCCGGGGCCGGGTGTGCTGGAGGGCGGAATGCGGGCGATGCGGATCGAGGCGCTGGGGGCGCCGCTTACCCTGGCGGACGTGCCGCGTCCCGAGCCGGGTCCGGGCGAGGTGCTGCTGAAGGTCCGCGCCTGCGGGCTCAACTTCGCCGACACGCTGATGGTCGCCGGACGCTATCAGGAGAAGCCCCCCCTGCCCCTGACGCCGGGGCTTGAGGTCTGCGGCACGGTGGCGGCGCTGGGGCCGGGGGTCGGCGGCATGGCGGGCGGGCTGGCGGTCGGGACGCGGGTCGCCTGTCTCGTCGGGCATGGCGGGCTCGCCGACTATGTGCTGGCGCCGGCGGCGGGCTGCGTCGCGGTGCCGGAGGCGATGCCGGACGCGGAGGTGGCCGGGTTTCTCGTCGCCTACGGGACCAGCTATCTGGCACTCTCGCTGGCGCGGCTCCGGCCGGGCGAGACGCTGCTGGTGCTTGGCGCCGCCGGCGGGGTCGGGCTGACCGCGGTCGAGATCGGGCATCTGATGGGGGCGCGGGTGATCGCCGTGGCGCGGGACGCGGCGCGCGGCGAGGTGGCGCGCCGGGCCGGCGCCGATCATGTGCTGGGCGGGGGCGACCTGACGGCGGCGGTCAGGGCCCTCGGCGGCGCGGACGTGGTCTACGATCCGGTCGGGGGCGACGCGTTCGACGCGGCGCTGCGGGCGACGCGGCCGGGGGGCCGGCTCATCCCGATCGGGTTCGCCAGCGGCACGGTGCCGCAGATCCCGGCCAACCTTCTGCTGGTGAAGAACCTGACGGCGATCGGCCTCTACTTCGGCGGCTACGTGCGGGAGCGGCCGGAGGTGCTGGCGGCTAGCCTGTCAGCGCTGTTCGGCTGGTACGGGCTCGGGCGGCTCCGGCCGCATGTCAGCAACATCGTGCCGCTGGAGGCGGCGAACGAAGGGCTCGACCTGCTGCGGACGCGGGCGGCGACGGGCAAGGTGGTGGTGGCGGTCGACGGCCCGGCTTGACGGTCCCGGCCGCGGGGCTTAGGCGCGCGCCATGGCCGAGCCTCCGATCCTCACCCTGACCGACATCCGCCTCGGCTTTGGCGGGGGACCGCTGCTGGAGGGCGCCACGCTCGCCGTGCATCCGGGCGAGCGGGTGGCGCTCGTCGGGCGGAACGGCTCGGGGAAGTCGACGCTCCTGAAGATCATGGCCGGGCTCGTCGAGCCTGACGCCGGCGGGCGGTTCGTGCGGCCCGGCCAGGCCGTCGGCTACATGGCGCAGGATCCGGACTTTTCCGCCTTCGCGACGCTCGGGGCCTTTGCCGGGCAGGGGCTCGCGGTCGGCGAGGAGTGGCGGGTGGCGGCGGCGATGGACGGGCTGAAGCTCGACCCGGGCCTCGATCCGGCGCGGGCCTCGGGGGGCGAGCGGCGCCGGGCGGCGCTGGCGAAGATCCTTGCCGCGGCGCCGGACCTCCTGCTGCTCGACGAGCCGACCAACCATCTCGACGTCGAGGCGATCGCCTGGCTGGAGGCGCATCTCGCGGCGAGCCGCACCGCCTTCGTGGTGGTGAGCCACGACCGGGCATTCCTCCGGGCCCTGACCGACCGGGTGCTGTGGGTCGACCGCGGCGCGGTGCGGCGGCTGGAGCGCGGCTTCGACGGGTTCGAGGCCTGGCGCGACAAGGCCTACGAGGAGGAGGACGCGGCGCGGCACAAGCTCGACCGGCTGATCAAGGCGGAGGGCCGGTGGGCGGTCGAGGGGATCTCGGCGCGGCGCAAGCGCAACCAGGGGCGGGTACGGCGGCTGGCCGAGCTCCGGGCCGAGCGGCGCGACGCGATCGCGCGGGCCGGCACGGCGCGGCTCGCCTTCGAGGCGGGGCCGGCGTCGGGGCGGATGGTGGTGGAGGCCGAGGGGGTCGCCAAGGGCTTCGGCGGGCGGACGCTCGTGCGGGACTTCACGATCCGCATCGGGCGGGGCGAGCGGGTGGCGCTGGTCGGGCCGAACGGGGTCGGCAAGACCACGCTGCTGGGGCTCCTGACCGGGGAGGTGGCGCCGGACGCCGGGCGGGTACGGCTCGGGGCGGGGCTGGAGACGGCGGTGTTCGACCAGAACCGCGCCGCGCTCGACCCGGAGGCGAGCCTCTGGGCGACGCTGACCGGGGACGTGCCCGGGGGCAGCGACCAGGTGATGGTGCGGGGGCGGCCGCGGCATGTCGTCGGGTATCTCAAGGACTTCCTGTTCGCGGAGGTGCAGGCGCGCGGGCCGGTGTCGGCGCTGTCGGGTGGCGAGCGGGCGCGGCTGCTGCTCGCCCGGCTGATGGCGCGGGAGAGCAACCTCCTCGTGCTGGACGAGCCGACGAACGACCTCGACGTGGAGACGCTCGACCTCCTGGAGGAGCTGGTCGCGGACTATGACGGCACCGTGCTGCTGGTCAGCCACGACCGGGACTTCATCGACCGGGTGGCGACGACGACGATTGCCATGGAGGGCGACGGGCGGGCGGTGATCTATGCCGGCGGCTGGACCGACTATCGCGCCCAGCGCCCGGAGGACGCGCCGCCGCCGGCCGTGG
>JBGALW010000222.1:0-5586 GCA_044223585.1 Amaricoccus sp. | reverse complement strand
GAAACAACGGTGAATCAGGCTGACGGCGGTCGCTCAACCTCCATAACCACCTTCTCGGACAGGCTCTTAGATAGCCGGGGACGGAGCTCGAACCAAGGGCACGGTGTGCCGTTTGGACTTGGGCTCCCCTCGAACTCCAACTGTTTTGTCGAAAGGAGAGAAGGCCCGGCTGGATATTTTTAAATGAAATCAACGGGAGAAACCTGTTCACCGAAACATCCGAGGTGAACAGGTTCAGAGAAAACGGGCCCAGAGAGAGCGGATTTCGGCCTCTTCGCCGGCTTCGAGGTGAACAGCCCTACCGCTACAACCCTCGAAAACAACGAGAAAATCCAGCCGCGCAAATAAGCGGAGAGCGGGTTGCGTCAGGAGGGTTGGCGGAGAGACAGGGATTCGAACCCTGGGTGGGGTCGCCCCCACAACGGTTTTCGAGACCGCCCCGTTCGACCGCTCCGGCATCTCTCCGCTGAGGGGCATCCTCTAGGCAACCGCGCGGGCGGGCGCAAGGGCGAAAAATGGTGCGGCCCGGAACTCCGCCCGCCGGTGTGACCGGGGCTCAGGTCAGATGCTCGCGGAACCAGGCGATGGTGCGGTCCCAGGCAAGTGTTGCGGCGGCGGCGTCGTAGCGAGGCGTCGTGTCGTTGTGGAAGCCGTGGTTCACGTCCGGATAGACGTAGGCCTCGTAGGCTTTTCCGTTCGCCTTGAGCGCCGCCTCGTAGGCTGGCCAGCCCTCGTTGATCCGGGTGTCGAGCCCGGCATAGTGCAGGAGCAGCGGCGCCTCGATGCGCGGGACGTCGTCGGCCCGCGGCTGGCGGCCGTAGAAGGGAACGGCGGCGGCGAGGTCGGGGAAGGCGACGGCAGCGGCGTTGGCGACGCCGCCGCCGTAGCAGAAGCCGGTGATCCCGACCCTGCCGGTGGTCGCCCCGCTCTCCTGCAGCCAGGCGACCGCGGCGAAGAAATCGTTCATCAGCTTCGCTGGATCGACCCCGGCCTGCAGCTCGCGGCCCGTGTCGTCGTCGCCGGGATAGCCGCCGACCGAGCTGAGACCGTCCGGCGCCAGCGCGACGAAGCCCGCCGCGGCGAGTCGGCGCGCCACGTCCTCGATGTAGGGGTTGAGCCCGCGATTTTCGTGGACCACGACGACGCCGGGGCGCGGACCGGCGTCGCCCGCCGGACGGACGAGGTAGCCGCGCACCTCGCCATGGCCGTCGGGGGAGGGGTAGGTGACATAGGCCGCGATGATGCCGGGGGCGTCGGGCGCCACCTGGTTCGCCAGCGCATAGTCCGGACCCATCCGCGCGAGGATCGTTGCCGCCGTCAGGCCGCCGACCGCGTACTTCGCGGCGCCGTCGAGGAAGGCGCGCTTGCTGATCCGGCCGTGCGCGTAATAGTCGTAGAGTTCCAGCAGCTCCTGCGGAAAATCCTTCGCGGTCAGTCGCGCCATCGTTGCCTCCCTGATCTCGTCTCCCCACCGAGATAGTGCGGCGGTGGTAGCGACCAAGGCCGGTCACGCGGCTACAGCGATCCGAGCCACGCGAGCAGGATGTCGGGCAGCCCTTCCTCGTTGTCGCCCTCGCTGCGCTGCAGCTCGACGAAGCCCTGTGCCGCATAGAAGGCGCGGGCGGCAGTGTTGGCGACGAAGGTATGGAGCGTCAGCCCGGCCGGCGACGCGGCCTTGGCGGTCGCGATCAGCGCCGTGCCGACGCCCTGCCGCCGGGCGGCCGGCGCGAGGTAGAGCCCGTCGACATGGCTGTCACCGAGCGCGATGAACCCCACCACCCCGTCACGGTCCGCCACCGTGACCCTGCGCTGGGGCAGCACGAAGGTGTGGAAGTGGCGCAGCACGTCGGAGCGGTCGTGCACGCGCGGCATCCACGGCGTCGCGTCCACCCAGTCGTTGAACACGGTGGCACAGCCTTCCGCATCCTCCGGCACCGCCGGCCGCAGCTCGATGCCCTGCGCTACCGCCACCGCGGTCTCCTCCGTCACGCATGCCTTGCGCGAGCCTACGGTCGCCGCGGACCGGCATCAACCGTAGGCTCCGCGTCGCCACGAGGTCGCCATTTCTGAATGGAGCCTGCGTGATCGACGCCAGGTGCCGATCGGGTCGCTGCCGGCGATCGCCTGCAGCGGCCCGGCCGCGGGCGTCAGCCGGCGCGGCGCCGGGCGGCCTCCTCGAAGCCGTAGTGGGCGGCCAGCCGCTCCAGCGCGATCTTCAGGACGACCTTGCCCGACCGGGCCGACCAGCCGAGACGCTTCTCGGCCGTTTCCAGCCCCTCGAGGAAGCAGCAGACGCGGAACACGATGTCGGACAGGCCCGGCCCCAGCGCCTCCAGCGCCTTCGCCACCCGCGCCCGCGCGTCCGACGGTCCCTCCGCGGGACCGCGGCCCGGGGTGACGCCGCGGGTGCCGCCGGCGGTCAGGAACCGCTCCCAGTTCTGGGTGACGCGCGGACCCATCTGCGCCAGCTCGAAGTCCTCGCGCAGCCGCTCGCCGGCCTCGACGAGATGCGGGTTGAGGTAGGACGATCCGTCCTTGTCGCGCTTCCGGCCGAGGACCGACAGCGGGCTTTCGGCGAGGTTGAACCGCAGCTTCTTCACCCCCGATCCGTCCTCGGCCGCCACGAGGCGGTCGGCGAAGCAGCGGTGCTGCTCCTGGAACGGGGACGGGGCCTCGGCAAAGCCCGCGCGCTCCGAACGGGCGCCCCGCTCGTCGGCCAGCAGCCGCTTCAGTGCGGCGCGGCCGACGGCGGTGATGGTGTAGCAGGCGATCTTGCCCGCCTTCTCGCAGCCGATCCATTCGAGCAGCGCAAAGGCGTGAGCGACGTCGCGCTCGACCACGGCGATGCGGTTCTGCCGGCCCGGCACCACCTCGCGCAGGACGACGGCCTTCTCCATGTTCGGCGCCACCGCGAGGAACGCACCCTTCTCGCACAGGCGGCGAAGGATGCGCCGGCCCTCGCGCTCGATGCGCGGATCGGGCTCGCTTGTCGGCTTTGCCGCGGAATGCTGCATCGGGGTCTCCTCTTTGGTCATGGATTCGGCGCATGCCGCGCCGTGGTCGCGGGCGAGAAGCTCGAGCGCTTCGTCGATCAGGGGGTCGTCGCGCCAGGATTCGACGCGGCGCACCTGCCGCAGCACGGTCGAGGCGTGGCAACCCCGCGCACGGGCGACAGCCCGGATCGGCAACCCCGCCGCAGTATGGGCAAGATAGGTAACGGCAACTTCCGGCAGCCAGTCGGGGATCATGCGCAACCCTCCGTAAACGGGTCGGGGCGGGGCGGTAAAAGCAGGGGAAAGAAGCGCACGGTTGGAGCCTCATTCTCGGCAATTTTCGCAAAACTCGTCTTAAAGTTGATTCGTCAAAAATTCCTTACGCTATGATTATGTTCATAATTCACGGATTCTGGCGTTGCGAGGCGAGCGCGCGTTACTCGTGAAAGTTGCGCAACGCCCGAGCCGCCGAGGCGAGTATCGATCCCGTCAGAACGCCAATGATGGGGACAGAGATGACCGACCTCGCAACCGTGCTCGCCGCCCTTCGCCGCCCGAAGCTGCTGATCCGCGCCGCCCGTGCCGGCGTCGTGGACTACCGCCGCGACCGGGACCTGAAGCGGATCCTGCGCCAGCGCACCGCGCCCTCGGAAGCGATCGGAACCCTGCTCGACGAGGAGCACCGTCTGGAGACGACGCGCGCCGCTGGCGAAGCCACCTACTCGATCCAGCGCCACGTTGCCGTCCTGACCGCGCTCCTCGCCGAAGCCCGGATCCTTTCGGCGGTCGCGCAGGCCTGACCCGTTCCGGACAGGATGAGGGCGTGCGCCGCAGATTCTTGCGGGCCCTCCCGGAACCTCTGGCGCGGAGCGGCATTCGCCGTTGCAGCAATTCATCTGCAAGGGTAAGAGGGGTCCCGTGTCCGGCCGTCTCGTCATCGCTTCCAACCGCGTCGCCAGTCCCGGTGAACCGCGTGCCGGTGGGCTCGCCGTAGCCCTCGGGGATGCCCTCGCCGAACGCGGCGGCGGCGTCTGGTTCGGATGGTCCGGGGACGTCGTCGAGCGGGAAACGCGCGGCGTCCGGCTGTTCGCGGACGGACCGGTGGACTACGCGCTTGCCGACCTCACCCAGGAAGAGCACGAAGGCTACTATCTCGGGTATGCGAACCGCGCGCTCTGGCCGGTGTTCCACTATCGCATCGACCTTGCGCATTTCGACGAGGCGGAGTTCGCCGCCTACGAGGCGGTAAACCGCCGCTTTGCCCGCCTGCTCGCTCAGTTCGTTCGCGACGACGACATCGTCTGGGTGCACGACTACCATTTCCTGCTCATGGGGCAGGAGCTCCGCGCGTCCGGCTGGGACGGGCACATGGGCTTCTTCCTGCACATCCCGTTTCCGGCCCCGGAAGTCTTTGCCGCCCTGCCGCAGCACCAGCGCCTCGCCCGTGGGCTCTGCAGCTTCGACCTCGTCGGCTTCCAGACCCATCGGGACGCCGCCAACTTCCGCCGCTACCTGGTCGAGACCGCCGGTGCCACGGTGCTGGGGGACGGCCGGGTCCGGGTCTTCGACCGGACGCTTACCGTCGACACCTTCCCGATCGGCATCGACCCGGCCGATTTCGCGTCGCTTGCGACCGGCGAGGAGGGCAGGGCGGCGGCCAGTCGGCTCGGCCGGATCATCGAGAACCGCGCCCTCGTCATCGGCGTCGACCGCATGGACTATTCCAAAGGCCTGCCGCATCGGATGGAGGCCTTCGGGCGGATGCTCGACACCTACGAGGATCTGCGCGGCCGCGTCAGCTTCCTGCAGATCGCGCCCCCGTCGCGCGAGGCGGTGGACGCCTATCAGGTACTGCGCGAGCAGCTTGACCGGATCGTCGGCCGGATCAACGCCGACTATGCCGATCTCGACTGGGTGCCGATCCGCTATCTCGCCCGCGGCTACCCGCGCGAAATCCTCGCCGGGCTGTATCGCCTGGCCCGCGTCGGGCTCGTGACGCCGCTGCAGGACGGCATGAACCTTGTCGCCAAGGAGTTCGTCGCGGCGCAGGATCCGGAGGATCCGGGCGTCCTCCTGCTCTCGGAGTTTGCCGGCGCGGCGGAGCAGATGCAGGCGGCGCTTCTCGTCAACCCGCACGACATCGCCGGGACGGCGGACGCGATCCACCGTGCCCTCAGCATGCCGCTGGAGGAGCGGCGGTCACGCTGGGAAGCGCTGCAGGCGAGCGTCGAGACCGAGGACATCGGCTGGTGGCGCCGCCGCTTCCTCGACGCGCTCGAGGCGACGCTGGTGCCGGTATGACCGAGGCTGCGCCGGGCGCGCTCGCGGGTCTGGCCCTTGGCCGGGATGACGCCCTCTTTCTCGACTTTGACGGCACGCTGGCCGAAATCGGTCCCGACCCGGACGCCATAGCGCTGCCGCCGACAACGGCCGGCGACCTTGCCCGTCTTGCCGCGCGCCTCGACGGCGCGGTGGCCCTGCTCAGCGGACGCGGCCTTGGCGACCTTGCGGGGCGCACCCCGGCGGACGTCTGGCGGCTCGGCGGCCACGGCCTCCAGGTTGCCGCGCCGCATGCGCCGCTGCCCGACCCGCT
>JBGALW010000221.1:0-5673 GCA_044223585.1 Amaricoccus sp. | reverse complement strand
ATCGGGCCCCATCCGGCCTCGTACCAGCCGAGGCTGCCATCGGCGAAAATGACCTGGAAGTGGCCGTAGTTGTACATCGGCGCCGCGACCTCGTCGGAGAGGCGGAGGCCCATGCCGCGGACCTCGACCGGCGCGGCGTCGGTGATCTGGCACATGACGTCGACATAGTGGACGCCGCAATCGACGATCGGCGGGGTGGTCCGCATCAGCGCCTTGTGCACCTCCCAGGTCGGCCCGCTGCTCTGCTGGTTCAGGTTCAGCCGGAAGACGAAGGGGCCGCCGAGCGCCCGGGCCTCGGCGATGAGCCGCTGCCAGGAGGGGTGGTGGCGCAGGATGTAGCCGACGACCACCTTGCGGCCGGTCTCGCGCGCCGTCGCCGCGACGCGCCCGGCGTCGGCAACGGTGGTGGCGAGCGGCTTCTCGACGAAGACGTCTGCCCCGGCCTTCATCGCCGCGATCGCATACCCGGCATGGCTGTCCGAGTAGGTGGCGATCGAGACGAGATCGGGCTTGCAACGCCCGAGCTCGGCGGGGAAGTCGGTCGCCACCGGGTAGCCGAGGAGTTCGGGCGGCAGCGCGACGCGCGAGCGGTTGACGAGGCCGACGATCTCGAAGGCCGGATCGCGGTGGTAGGCGAGGGCGTGGCTGCGGCCCATGTTGCCCAGTCCGACGACGAGGGTGCGGATCGCGGCGGTCACTTCACCGCTCCGGCGGTGATGCCGCGGATCAGCTGGCGCGAGAAGATCAGGTAGAGGATCAGCACCGGCAGGATCGCGAGCGACAGCGCGGCGAGGACGGCGTTCCAGTTGGTGACGAACTGGCCGATGAAGACCTGGGCGCCGAGGGTCACCGTCTTCGTCGCCTCGGCGGGCGCGAGGATCAGCGGGAACCAGAGGTCGTTCCAGATCGGGATCATCGTGAAGACCGCGACCGTCGCCATCGCGGGCCGGACAAGCGGCAGGACGAGGCGGAAGAAGATCGTGTATTCGCTCAGCCCGTCGATGCGACCGGCGTTCTTCAGGTCGGCCGAGACCGACTTCATGAACTCCGAGAGGATGAAGACCGCGAGCGGCAGCCCCTGGGCGGTGTAGACGAGGATCAGCGCGGTCAGCGTGTTGACGAGGCCGGAGGCGACCATGAGCTGCAGGATCGCCACGGTGCCGAGGCGGATCGGGATCATGATGCCGAGCGCGAGGTAGAGGCCCATCAGCGTGTTGCCGCGAAAGCGGTACTCGGAGAGGGCGAAGGCGGCCATCGCCCCGAAGAGCAGCACGCAGAACAGCGAGGCGACGGTCACGATCAGCGAGTTCTGGAAGTAGAGCAGGAAGTCGCCCTGGGCGAGGACCGTTGTGTAGCCGACCAGGTCGAAGGACTCGCGGCCGGGCAGCGCCAGCGGCGCGTTGAAGATCGAGCGGCGGTCCTTGAACGAATTGACGACGATGACGAAGACCGGGAACAGCGCGATCAGCGTCCAGAGGATGAGGATGGCATGCGCGGCGATCGTGCGCGGGGTCGAGGAGCGGGCTTGTGACATCGGATGTGCCTCAGAACTGGTAGCGGCGCAGCCGCGTCTGGATGCCGAAGAGGTAGATCGAGACGCCGACGAGGATGATCAGGAACATCGCGGTGGCGATGGTCGCGCCCATGTGCGGGTCGCCGATCTGCAGCTGGAAGCCGAAGAAGGTGCGGTAGAGGAAGGTGCCGAGGATGTCGGTCGCGAAGTTCGGCCCGGCGAGCGCGCCCTGGCTGACGTAGATCAGGTCGAAGGCGTTGAAGTTGCCGACGAAGGTGAGGATCGAGATGATGCCGATCGACGGCAGGATCAGCGGCAGCTTGATCTTCCAGAACTGCGACCAGCCGGTGATGCCGTCCATCTCGGCGGCCTCGATCACCTCGTCCGGGATCGAGAGGAGCGCCGCGTAGATCAGCATCATCGGGATGCCGACGAACTGCCAGACCGAGATGAGCGCGAGGGTGGTGAGCGCGGTGCCCTCCTGGCCGAGCCAGGGCGAGAAGAGCGACTTCAGGCCGATCGCGTCGAGCATCGACGGGGCGATGCCCCAGATCGGCGACAGGATCAGCTTCCAGACGAAGCCGACGATGACGAACGACAGGATCGTCGGGATGAAGATCGCGGTGCGGTAGAAGGCGGCGCCGCGGAGCCGGGGCGAGGAGAGCAGCGCGGCGAGGGCGACGCCGATCGGGTTCTGCACCAGCATGTGGATGACGAAGAACCAGGTGTTGTTGCCGAGCGCGTTCCAGAAGGAGCCGGACCAGCGCGGATCGCCGAAAAGGGTGCGGAAGTTGTCGAGGCCGACGAAGTGGCGCACGCCCTCGATCGAGGTGAAGAGCGCGAGGTTCAGTGTCGCGAACAGCGGCACGATCATGATCGCCGTGTAGACGAGCACGGCCGGCGCGAGGAACACGAGGATATGCGAGCGGAAAGGCCTGCGGTCGGTCGCGACCTGCCTTTGGTCGTTCATCATTGTCACCAAATCCTTAAGGGCGGACGTATTTGTCCGGCGGGATCAGTTGCTTAAGTATTTGGGCACGCGTGCCCACCACCTGGCGCGTTCGCAACGATCGGCGCGGGGTCGGGGTGGCCCCGCCCGTCGGGCGGGGCGCTGGCCGCTTACTTCTGCGGGTCGTACCAGGAGGCGAGGCCCTGCTGCAGCCGCTCGGCGGCGGCCTCGGGGGTCTCGGTGCCGCGGATCACGTTGGCCGAGGCGTTCCAGGTCTCGTTTTCAAGGTTCGGGGTGCCGCGCGACAGGATCTGGTAGGTCGAGCGGATGGTCGAGTGGCACTTCTCGCGCCAGGAGACGAACTCCTGCGCCAGCGGGTTCGCAAGCTCCACAGGCGCGGTCTGCAGCGGGAAGAAACCCGGCAGCGCGTTGGCGTAGAGCTGGGCGAACTCCGGCGTGCCGACCCACTCGAGGAACTGCTTGGCGGCGTCGGCGTTCGGCGAGGCGGCGTTGAGGCCGATCGCGATGTCGACGTGGTCGGAGATGTAGCAGTCGTCGCCCGCGGCGGGCACCGGCGGCGCGAAGGCGCCCATCTCGAAGGCACCCTGGATCTGCGCCTCGAAGGGCGCGATCTCCCACGAGCCGGCCGGGTAGATCGCGGCGCGGCCGAGGGTGAAGAGGTTCTGGCTGTCGGGATAGGTCTGCGCCTCGAAGCCGTCGCCGAGGTAATCCTTCCACTTCGCGATCTCGGTGAACGGCGCCACCCACTGCGGGTCGGTCAGCTTCTGCTCGCCCTTGATCAGCGCGAGCCGCCCTTCCTCACCCTTCCAGTAGTTCGGGCCGATGTTCTGGTAGCCCATGGTCGCGGCTTCCCACTGGTCGTTGGTGCCCATCGACAGCGGGATGTAGGTGCCGTCCGCCTTGATCTTGTCGAGGACCGCGAAGAACTCGTCCTCGGTCGTCGGCACCGAAAGCCCGAGCTCCTCGAAGGCCGACTTGTTGTAGATGAAGCCATGGATGACCGAGGCCATCGGCACGCAGAAGGTCGCCGAGCCGTCGTCGGTCGACCAGCCGGACTTCGCGACGTCGGAGAAGTTCGCCATGGCGGCGAGGCCCGAGAGGTCCGCGAGCTGGCCCTTGTTGTAGAGTTCGAGGCTCGCGTCGAACGGACGGCAGCTGATGAGGTCGCCCGCCGAACCGGCGTCGAGCTTCGAGTTCAGCGCCGCGTTGTACTCGGTCGGTGCGGAAGGGGTGAAGTTGAGCTTGATGCCTGGGTGGCTCGCCTCGAAGGCCGGGATGATCTGTTCCTGCCAGATGGCGAGGTCGTCGTTGCGCCAGCTCTCGATGGTCAGGGTCACGTCCTGCGCGAAGGCGCTGGTGCCGGAGAGCAGCGTGGTGCCGAGCAGCACGCCTTTCAGCGGGGTCAGTTTCATCAGTTTTTCTCCCTGTCAGATGGGGCGCATCGCCCCGGTTCAATCGCCCGCCCGGAGGGTCTCCAGGGCAGGTCCGATATGTCCGCCGCTTTCGGCGAGCAGCTTCTCCGCGGCGCCGCGGTCGGCGCAGCCCGCGGCCACGAGGACCGCCGGCTTGACGGCGCCGCCTGTCGCGTCGAGCGCGCTGCGGGCCGTCGGCTCGCTCGTCGCGGCGATCGCCGCGACGATGCGGGCGGCCCGGTCGCGCAGCTTGGCGTTGTCGGCGATGACGTTGACCATGTAGCCGTCATGCACGTGGCCCAGCATCAGGCCCGCCAGCGTCGAGATCATGTTGAGCGCGATCTTCTGGGCCGTTCCGGCGCCCATCCGCGTCGAGCCGGCGACCACCTCCGGGCCGGTGTCAAGCAGCACGGGAATGTCGGCGAGGCCGAGCAGCGGGCTGCCCTCGGCGTTGGCGATGCCGATGACGGAGATGTCGCGGGCGCGGGCCGCCTCGGCGACCACAACGGTGTAGGGCGTGCTGCCGCTCGCCGAGACGGCAAGCAGCGCGTCGCCGGCGGCCAGGCCGGCGGTGTCGAGGTCGCGGATCGCGGCGTCGCGGTCGTCCTCGACCGCTCCGGTCATTGCGAGGAGCGCCGCGGCGCCGCCGGCGAAGAGCACCGGGGTGCGGTCGGCGGCAAATCCGAACGTGCCGGCGAGCTCGAGCGCGTCGGCGAGCGCCACCAGGCCCGAGCTGCCCGCACCTGCATATCCGACCCGGCGGCCGGCGCCGAGGGTGCCGGCGACGCGGGTTGCCGCCGCCTCGAGCGCCGGCAGAGCCCCCGCTACCGCGTCCGCGGCGTCACGCTGGCCGTCCAGAAGCCGGCCAAGCACGACCTGCGGCGGCTGGGCATGCAGCCCGGCGGCGTGGCGATGCTGCGTCTCGGTGCGGCGCATGGTCATGTCCGGTGATTCCCCTCTCGTGCCCCTATAATGCCAAAACAATACCAATTGTCCAGCAGGAATCGCGGAACCGGCTCAAACAGGCCGGACGCGCAGATTTTGCTTCCCTTTTGGTATTGGTTTGGTATGGTCATGCGCAAAGGGGAATCGCCATGACGCTGTATCTGGGAGTGGACGGAGGCGGATCGGGCTGCCGCGCGGCGATCGCCGATGCGGCCGGCCGGCTGCTCGGCCAGGGTGCCGCGGCCTCCGCCAACATCTGGACCGATCCCGAGGGGGCGACTGCGAACATCCTTTCCGCCGCACAGGCGGCCCTTGATGCTGCCGGCGCAGACGCGAGGCTCGGCGACCTCGTGGCATTCCTCGGGCTCGCCGGGGCGAATGTCCGGGGCGTCGCGACACGGGTCGCCGAGCGAATGCCATTCGCGCGCACGGCGATAGAGACGGACGCCGTCGTGGCGCTGAAGGGCGCGCTCGGCGAGGAGAACGGCGTCACCGCGGCGATCGGCACCGGGTCGGTCTTCGGGGTGCAGCGTGACGGGGTCGTGCGGATGACCGGCGGCTGGGGATTCCAGCTCGGCGACCATGGCAGCGGCGCGGTGATCGGCCGGACGCTCTGTGTCCAGGCGCTTCTCGCCCACGACGGAGAGGCGGACCGTACGCCGGTGCTGGCGGGGCTGCTCGCCGAGCATGACGGGCCCGATGGCCTCGTTGCCTGGGGCCGCGCCGCGGTGCCGGCTGACTTCGCGCGGCTGGTGCCGCGCGTCCTCGACGCGGCCGCGGCGGGCGACCCCGCGGCGGTGGCGATCCTCGCCGAGGCCGAGGCCGGGATCGCG
>JBGALW010000013.1:0-41645 GCA_044223585.1 Amaricoccus sp. | reverse complement strand
GGGTGCCGGCCCCGCGGGCAGCCCTTCGGGCCCCCATACGGGAGCGTCCCATCACGAAGGCGACAGGCAGGCTGTCATCGCAGCCGCCGCCGCGCAACAAGGACGCCGGGCGCGATGGAACGAAGCCGCGCGAAACGCCGGGCGGAGGGAAGCGCGAGTGCAGGATCGTCACGGAGGTCGGCGCCGCATCAGGCCCATAGGGCTCGGCCTCGCCTTGGCGGCTGGCCTCATGGCCGCGACGTCCGCGGGCGCACATCCGCACATCTTCATCGACGGCGGCGTCGACTTCCTGTTCGACGGCGAGGGCCGGCTGACCCAGTTGCGCATAACCTGGGACTACGACCCGATGACCTCGCTCTTCATGCTCGAGGACCTCGGCATCGACGGGTCGCAGCCGCTGTCGGCCGACGACCGCGCGCGCCTCGCCGGCTATGACACCGTCTGGGACGAGGGCTATGCCGGCGACACCTACCTCTGGGACGGCGACCGCGCGGTCGGCCTCTCGGACCCGCGCGCGCCGGAGGCCGACATCCGCGACGGACGTGTCCTGCTGACCTTCCTGCGCGACGTCGAGCCGCCGTTCCGCCCGTCTGCCGACGCGCGGGTCGAGATGTACGACCCGGAATACTATTACGCCTATACGCTCGTCGGCGCGCCGCGGCTGGAAAGCGCCCCGGCCACCTGCCACGCGGCGCTGGAGCCGTTCAGGCCAACGGCGAAGCTCACCTCCCTGCAACGCGCCCTTTCCACCATTCCCGCCGACCAGACCCCCGACCAGGCGGGCGTCGGGTCGCTCTTCACCGACAAGGTGCGCCTCGGATGCGAGTGAAGGTCATGATCGCGGGCGTCGCCGCCGCGGCCGCGCTCGGTGCCCTGTGGTGGTCGGGCGGCTTCGCCATCCTGGCCTGGTGGATCGTCGGCCTCCAGCGCGAGCTGCAGTCGACGCTCGCCGCCGAGATCACCGCGCTGCGCGGCGGTGAGCCGCACGCTCTTGCCGGCCTTCTCGGCTTCTGCGCCGCCTATGGCTTCCTGCACGCGGTCGGCCCCGGCCACGGCAAGCTGCTCGTCGCGGGGGCCGCGGTCGGAAGCGCCGCCTCCGCCCGGCGGATGGCCGGGATCGCCGTCGCCGGCAGCCTCGCCCAGGCGCTCTTCGCGCTCGTCCTCGTCTATGGCGGCCTCGCGCTGGTCGGCGCCACGGCACGGGCGACGATCGGCGCGTCCGAAACCTGGGCACTGCCGTTTGGCCACGCCGCGGTCGCGGCGATCGGCCTCACGATCGCCGTCCGCGGCCTTCGCACGTGGCGCGTCGCGCGGCCCGGCCACGGGCATCACCACGACGCAGACCATGCCTGCGGCTGCGGGCATGACCACGGTCCGGACCTGCGGACGGCCGCCGCGGCCACCGGCTTCGCCGCGACCGCCGGCCTCGTCGGGGCGATGGCGGTCCGGCCGTGCAGCGGCGCGATGATGCTGCTCGCCATCGCCTGGAGCATGGGCCTCGCCGCCGCCGGCGCGGCAGGCGTCCTCGCGATGGGCCTCGGCACCGCCGCCTTCACCGTCGTGGTGGCCCTCCTGGCGGTGTCCGGCCGCGAGACGACGCTCGCCTCGTTCGGCGACGGCCGCGCGGCGCGACTGCTGCCGGCGCTCCAGATCGGCGCGGGCCTCCTCCTCGCTGTCTCGGGAACGACGCTTCTCGTGTCGAGCCTCCCCGCCTGAACGCCGGCCCAGGGGCACGGGCGAAACCCGCCGCGCGGATCGCGCGCGACGACTATCTGACGCACTCCCATGCAGCAGTTCGAGTGACTTTGTGATCTTGTAGTCCCGGCATGCGGGCCATCGCATCGGCGAGATAAGCGCTTAACCAACTCCTGTGCGCCGCAGGAGCCAATAGCATCATGCGTCCTCTTGCTCAGAAGACAGTCTCCTCCGGCCGATACAGGCCGGGAAGCTACATCACCCCGAAGGTCTCGAACGCCTCGACCGTGCTCATGCCGCCCTCGATGGCGGTGCGCACCCGGTTTTCGGTGGCGGCCTTCTCGAAGGCGCGGGCGATGGCTTCCTCCGCCGCCGTCGCGGGGATGACGAGCACGCCGTCGCGGTCGCCGAAGACGATGTCGCCGGGGTTGATCGCCACGCCCTCGATCTCGATCGGTATCCGGAAGTCCAGCACCTTCCCGCGCGGGCCCTGGTCCTGGGCGAAGGCGCCCATCGAGAAGGTGGGGAAGTTGAGCGCAAGGATGCCGGCCGTGTCGCGGCAGTAGCCATCGACCACCGCACCGGCGGCGCGAAGATGGAGCGCGCGGGTGGACATCAGTTCGCCCCAGAGCGCATAGCGCGGCGAAGACCCGCTGCAGATGTAGACCTCGTCGGCCTTCAGATCGTCGAGCGCGCGGAACATCAGGCCGAAGGGCTGGGCGGTGACGGGATTGTGCCCGGCGACCGGGGTTCCGAAGCAATCGGCCTCGAGCACCGGCATGGCGCGGCCCAGCACCACCATGTCCTCGCGCAGCGGGCGCAGCCGCGGCGGCAGGAACTGGTGCAGCAGCCCCATCGTGTCGAGAATGTCGCCCACGACGGCGGTGAACAGCGTCTGGCGCATGGCGGCGAACATTTCGCCGTCGGATTCAAAGCGCGTCATCTTCCTCCCTTTCCTTGTCCCGTTTTCGGCGTGCGACCCCGGCCCCGCGTCGTTCCGGGGGCCGCCGCTTCGTCCGGCTACCCGCGCCCGACGTGTGCGGAGGCGCGGCTGCCCATCGATTCGCAGACATCATTTGTTGGACCAGAAGCGGCGATCATGCCCGCCGTCTCCGTCAAGACAAGAAGATTGTTTCGTATGCTAGTATTCCTGAATGGCAATGTTGCATTGACCTACCGTTCGGGGAGATGTCAGTTGACAGATCGGCGCAGGTGGTCCAACAAATGAATCGGCCGGGGAGGTCAGGGCAATGGACGAAATGGTCGGCAGCGCCGTGACCGCGCCGGAGAGCCGGGGTGAGGAGCGGCGTATTTCGGCGGTCGACCGGCTGGTCGAGCAGATTCGCGAGATGATGGTCGAACGGGGGCTGCAGCCCGGCGACGCGATGCCGACCGAGCGCGATCTGGGGGAGATGTTCGAGACCGCGCGGAACACCGTGCGCGAGGCGCTGGTTGTGCTGCGCGCCTACGGTCTTATCGAAACCCGCCCCAAGGTGGGCGCCGTGGTGGCCGCCGGGCACGGCGAGGCGATCCGGCGGCTGTTCTCCTTTCACAACGGCATCTCGCCCGACAGCTTCCGCGACCTGCAGGGCTTCCGCCGCATCATCGAGCTGGGCGTCGGGGAGCAGGTGATCATGGCGGCCCACGGGGCAGACATCGAGCGGCTGCACGAGGTCAACGACCGGCTGCTGGCCGCCGGCAACGTGGAGGAGGCGGCGCGCGCCGACTACGGGTTTCACGAGGCGATCATCGAACTCGGCGGCAACCGCACCACCCTCGCGGCCTACCGGATGCTGAGCCCGGTCATCATCGAGGTGATGGGCGTCGGGAAGTCCGCCCGACCTGTGCAGGCCGACACCCATGCCGCCCACCGAGAGATCATCGCGGCCCTGAAGGCACGCGACCGCGTCGCCTTTGCCTATCTCATGAGCCGCCACCTGGAGTTCGGCCTGCGCTTCGTCGGTGGCGAGGGGCCGGGCGGCGCGGGAACCGCAATACGACAACCATAGCGAGGCCAGCCGGCGGTCCGGCCACGACAGCATCGGCCGACCGGACAGCCCCGCCGGTCCGCTTCCGGAGAAGGGGCGTCAACAAAGAATGTGGAGGATTGCATCATGACCCTGAACCGGCGCTTCGCGCTGACGGCCGCAGCCGCGCTGATCGGATCGACCTGGCTGGTCGCGCCCGCCCTTGCCGACGGCAAGTCCATTGCCGGGATCGTGTTCCAGCAGGACCAGTACTTCCGCGGCGTGCAGATCGGCATGGAAAAGGCGGCCGAAGCCGGCGGCGACGAGCTTCTGTCGGGCAACAGCGACAACAAGCTGGAAAAGGAAACCCAGCTGGTCGACACCTACATCGCGCGCGGCGTGGCTGCGGTCGTGCTTGCGCCCCTGTCCAAGGATGGCTCGGTGCCCGCGCTGAAGAAGGCGATCGACGCCGGCATCCCGGTCGTCACCTATGGCACGACGGTGAACGGTGATCTCGCCAAGGCGTCGGTGATGAGCTCCGACTCCGACATCGGCAAGGCAACCGGCGACGCCGCGAGCGAGTTCATCGCCAGCCTCGGCGCCGACGGCAAGGTCAAGGTCGCGACGCTCGCCTTCCGGTCGCAGCTTCCCGAACAGTCCGACGCCCGGGTGAACGGGTTCCTCGGCCAGGTCAGCGACAAGATCGAGGTCGTGTCGGCCCAGGACGCCTGGCTCGCCGAAAAGGCGGTGGCCGTCGCCAGCGACATCCTGACGGCCAATCCCGGGATCCAGATCATCTATGCCGCGAACGAAGGCGGCACCATCGGTGCGGTGCAGGCGGTCAAGAAGGCCGGGCTCGAGGGCAAGGTCTTCGTCTTCGGCACCGACGGCTCCGAGCAGCTGGCCAACATGCTGCTCGACCCCGACAACGTGCTCCAGGCCGTCACCGCCCAGCAGCCGCTGGAAGTCGGCCGGCTGGCGATCGAGGCGGCGCAGAAACTGGTGGACGGGCAGCCGGTCGAGGCTTCGGTCGTGGTGCCGGTGCTGCCCCTGAAGCGCAGCGACCCGGACGGCGTGCATGCCTTCAAGGAAGGTCTGAAGGCGCTTCAGTAGGCTGAAGCCCTTCCTGGCCCGGCCGACGCCTCCCCACCCCCCCGCGACGGCCGGGCCTTCTGGATCCGCGAATCGCCCGAGGACCCCATGCACCCTGCGCCCCAAGAAGCCAGCGGCCCCGCCAGGCTGGAATTTCGCAACGTGAGCAAGCGGTTCGGCCCGACCCTGGCGCTGGACACCTTCACCCACGGCTTTGCACCCGGCCGCGTCAACGCACTGATGGGCAAGAACGGATCCGGCAAATCGACGCTGGTGAAGATCATGGCCGGGATCATCCGGCCAACCACCGGCGAGGTGCTGCTGAACGGTGAGGTCTGCGGGTTCGAGCGCCCGCAGGAGGCTTTCGACGCCGGGATCGTCACCGTGCATCAGGAATTGTCGCTGGTTCCCGGCCTGTCGATCGGCGAGAACATCTTCCTCGGCCGGCTGCCGCACCGTGAGCGGCTGGGCGTTTCGGTTGTGGACTGGGCGACGCTGCATGACCGGGCCGGCGCGCTGCTGGCCGACATGGGCCTGCAACTCGACCCGCGGCGACCGGTTTCGACGCTTTCGGTCGGGCAGGCGCAGGTCGTCGAGATCGTCAAGGCGATGTCCTACCGCCCGCGCGTCCTGCTTCTGGACGAGCCGACCTCGGCCCTCGCCTCGCGCGAGGTGAGCCAGCTCTTCGCCCTGATCCGGCGGCTGAGGGAGCGCGGCGTGACGATGGTCTACATCACCCACCGGATGAGCGAACTGTTCGAGGTCTGCGACACCTGCACGGTGCTGCGCGACGGGGTGCATATCGGCACCGCGGAGATGGCGGACACCACGCGCGAGGAGATCGTGCGGATGATGTTCGGCGCTGACGCCCACGCGACCCGCCCCGCGCGCCGCCCGATCCTGCGCACCACGCCGTTGCTGGAAGTCGAGGGGCTGGGCCGCAGGAACCATTTCGAGGATGTGAGCTTCAAGCTCTACCGCGGAGAGGTGCTGGGTCTTGCCGGCCTGCTCGGCTCCGGCCGGACCGAGATCCTGCGCGCGATCTTCGGCGCGGACCGCGCCGATGCGGGGCGGGTGCGGCTGGACGGGCGCGACATGACCGGCGCCACGCCCCGGGCGATGCGCGCTGCCGGCCTCGGTTATACGCCCGAGAACCGCAAGGAGGTAGGGCTGGTGCAGATGCTGCCCACCGCGGACAATCTCTGCATGGCAAGCCTCGGTCGCATCGCGTCGCGCGGCGTCATCTCGCGCCATCAGGAGCGGCCCTATGTCGAGCGCCAGGTCGCCGATCTGGCAATCAAGGCCGGTCCGCTCGAAAACCCCGTCTCGTCGCTGTCGGGAGGCAACCAGCAGAAGGTCGTCATCGGCAAGTGGATGAACACAGAGCCCGAAGTCATGTTCTTCGACGAGCCGTCGCGCGGGGTCGACGTTCACGCCAAACGGCAGATCTTCGACATCATCTGGAAGAAGGCGGCCGCGGGGCTCGCCGCGATCTTCGTCTCGACGGAACTCGAGGAGGTGCTCGAGGTTGCGGACCGCATCCTCGTGGTCCGCAACGGACGGATCGTGGCCGAAATCGACCCGGCGGGAATGAACCTCAACGACCTTTATGGAATGTGCATGGAGGATCAGGCGGCATGAGCGTGCAGGACACCTCGGTCCCGGGAGCCAGCCGGGCCGTCACGCTGCTGCGCAGCTACACGATGGAGTTGATCCTGCTGGCGCTGATCGCCTTTCTGGTGATCACGGCGCCCGGCTTCGCTTCCGTTGCGAACACGCTGAACGTGCTGCGCACGGTGGCGATGCTGGGGATCATCGCCTTCGGCATGACGGCGGTCATCATCGCGGGCGAGATCGACCTCTCGGTGGGCGCCGGCGCGGCTCTGGCGGGCTGCATCGTCGCGTGGTTCGGCGAGAACTTCGCCGACGCGCTGGGGGGCGGAGCGGCGTTGCTGCTGGGCTTTGTCGCGGCGCTGATCGTGGGGTTCTCGACCGGCTACATGACCGGCAAGTTCCGCGAGTGGTTCAACGTGCCGACCTTCATCACCACGCTGGCGCTGTTCACCGCGCTGCGCGGCGCGGCGAACCTCATCACCGGGGGCTTCCCTCTGTCCAACCTGCCTTCTGGCTTCGGCTTCTTCGGCGGCGGCTACCTCTTCGGCATCCCGTTTCCCGTCTACATCTTCGCGGCGACCTTCTTCGCGATGCACTTCCTGATGAACTTCACCAGCTTCGGCCGAGAGATCTATGCCGTCGGCGGCAACATGGAGGCCGCGCGGCTCTCGGGGATCGACGTCTGGCGCGTCAAGCGGCTGACCCTCGCGCTGACCGGGGTGCTGACGGCGGTCTCGGGCACGCTCATCGCCTCGCAGATCGGCTCGGGTACCGGGACGACGGCGACGGGCATGGAACTCGACGTGATTGCGGCGGTGATCATCGGCGGCACCTCTCTCTTTGGCGGCAAGGGGCGGATCTGGGGCACGCTGATCGGCGTCATCTTCCTTGGCTGCATCTCGAACGGGATGACGCTGCTCAACGTCTCGGAATACTGGCAGTACGTGGTGCGGGGGGCGATCATCCTCGGCGCCGTGCTGCTGAACCAGGTGCTGGATCAGACCCGATGACGGGGGCAGGCATGGGCGAGTTCGCCGGCAAGGTTGCGCTGGTCACCGGAACGTCGGGCATCGGCCTCGCGTCGGCCCGCCGCCTTGCCGGGGGTGGTGCCACGGTCGTGGCGCTCGGCATCGACGCCGGGGCCAACGCCGGGTTCGACGCGGCCGCGCGGGCCGAGGGGCTGTCGATGGAGGCGCGGCGCTGCGACGTATCGGTCGAGGCCGAGGTCGCGGTTGCGGTGGCCGATTGCGTCGCCCGCCATGGCGGGCTGGATGTCATCGTGAACGCCGCCGCCGTCCACCCGTTGTCGGCTCGATCTACCTGACCGCACATTTCGGCATTCCGCACATGGCGACGCGGGGCGGCGGGGCGATCGTCAACATCTCGTCGGTGCAGGGCCACAACTGTCAGCAGAACGTCGCCGCCTATGTCGCCACCAAGGGCGCGATCCATGCCCTGACACGGGCGATGGCGCTCGATCACGCGGCCGAGGGCATTCGCGTGAATTCGGTTTCGCCCGGATCGGTGCGCACGCCGCTCCTGTCGCTCGCCGCGGCGACCTATGGCGGCGAAGGCGTCAGCGAGGCTGAGGCGTTTGCCCGCTTCGGCGCCGCCCATCCCCTCGGCCGGATCGGCGAGCCCGAGGAGGTGGCGGAACTGGTCGCATACCTCGCCTCGGACCGGGCGGGGTTCATCACCGGAGGCGACTACCGGATCGACGGCGGCCTGTCGGCCGGTCTGGGCGTGAAGTGAGGAGCAGATGAAGATCGGACTCGGGCTTTATCGCGAGCAGCTGACCGACGACAATTTCCGCTTTGCCGTGCAGGCCGGAGCCACCCATGTCGTGGCGCACCTGACCAACTATTTCGGCGGCCGCGACCCAAAGATCTACAGCGGCGACCCCCGCGAGGGCTGGGGCGACGCCTCGGCCGACCGGCTGTGGAGCTACGAGGAGCTTTCGGCACTTGTCGCTCGGCTGCGCGCGGCCGGGCTGGAACTGGCCGCGCTCGAGAATTTCTCGCCGAAGTTCTGGTACGACGTGCTGCTGGACGGACCTGAAAGGCCGGTGCAGATTGAGGGCCTGAAGCGGCTGATCCGCGACGCCGGCCGCGCGGGTGTTCCCTGCGTTGGCTACAACTTCTCCATCGCCGGGGTCTATGGCTGGACGCGCGGTCCCTATGCGCGCGGCGCGGCAAATTCCGTCGGCCTTGGCATGGCGCCCGTTCAGATCGACGCGCCGATCCCGGACGGCATGGTCTGGAACATGCGCTACCGTCCTGCCCGGCCCGGCGCACCCGCGGTCAGCCTGACCGAGTCCGAGCTCTGGGACCGGCTCAGGCATTTCCTGTCCGAGCTGGTTCCGGTGGCAGAGGAGGCGGGCGTGACGCTTGCCGCCCACCCCGACGACCCGCCGCTCGATCTCGTGCGCGGCACGCCGCGGCTGGTCAATCGCCCGGAAAAGTACGACCGCCTGATGGGGCTGGTCGACTCGCCCCGCAACGGGCTGGAGCTCTGCCTCGGCTCGCTGCAGGAGATGCCGGGCGGCGACATCTACGACCATGTCCGCCGCTTCGCCCGGTCGGGCCGCATCGGCTACATCCATTTCCGCAACGTGCGCGGCAAGGTCCCGCGCTATGTCGAGACCTTCGTGGACGAGGGCGACATCGACATGGCCGAGATCGTCCGTATCCTGCGCGACGAGGACTATCAGGGGGTGCTCATCCCCGACCACACTCCGGAGATGGCCTGTGACGCGTCCTGGCACGCGGGCAAGGCCTTTGCGCTCGGCTACATGCGGGCGCTGGTGCAGAATGCGGACGCGCTGGGCCCGGTCCGGCGCATCGCGGCGGAGTAGGGGGCATGGCAGCCGAAGTCGCGGCCCCGGTGGGCGACCGGTGCGGCGAGGGCGCGGTCTGGTCGGCGCCCGAGCGGGCGGTCTACTGGACCGACATCAACCGCTTCCTGGTCCACCGCTACGACGAGGACACCGGCTCGGTCCGCTCCTGGCTTTTCGACGAGCCGGCCGTCGGCCTGTCGCTGACCGAAGAAGCCGGGCAGATGCTCGTCATCCTCGCTTCGAAGCTGGTCTGGTGGTGGCCCGCGACCGATCGGCGGCAGGATCACGGCTTCCGGCTGGAGGGCTACCCCCGGGTCCGGCTGAACGACGGGCGCTGCGATCCGGCGGGCAACCTCTGGGTCGGCTCGATGAAGAACAACGTCCTGCCCGACGGCGAACTGGGCGAGGCGGGTCCCGGCGAAGGCATCCTGTTCCGCATCGCCCCGGACGGCACTGCAAGCCAATGGCTTGCCGGCATCGGCATCTCGAACACGCTCTGCTGGTCGCCCGACCGCGCCCGGTTCTACTTCGGCGACACGATGGACAATGTTGTCTGGGCCTTCGATTACGACCCGGCCGCGGGCAGCATCGCCAACCGCCGCAACCATTTCCGCGGCTGGGAGCGCGGCGGGCCCGACGGATCCGCCATCGACGCGGCGGGCGATCTGTGGAACTGCCGCTTCGGCGGCGGCTGCATCGCCCGCGTCGCCCTGGACGGAACCCTGCGGGACGTGGTCGAGATCGGCGTGCCGAACGTCACCACCTGCGTCTTCGGCGGCGACGATCTGCGGACGCTCTACGTGACCTCGGCCTCCATCGCCTGCCCGCCCGGCCACCGGCTGGCGGGCAGCCTCTTCCGCCTGCGCAGCGACACACCCGGCCTGCCGGAAAACCGCCTCCGGCTGGCATGACCGAACGGCATGCGATCGCCTGGGCGCATGGCATGGCCTCGGTTCAGTCGCTGGGCGGCATGCTCGGGCCGGTCCTGTTCCTGCTGCCCGATGGCCGTCAGGTCGCGCCCCTGCACGTCGCGCCGTGGTTCCACGAGCCGGACCGCGCCCGCCATCCCGCGATCATCCGCGAGCTGCGCGGCGAATGGCCCTGCGTGCCGTTCGGCGCGGACGGCCCGCGCGACCTGCCCGATGGCTGGCTGGCGACGGGCGAGAGCTTTGCCGGGGCAGAGGTGCCGCATGGCCATTCCGCCAACACCGAATGGCGGTTCACCGATCTGGGGCCGCAATCGGTCGAGCTGGTCTGCGACTATCCCGACACGCATCCCGTGGAACGCCTGCGACGCCGGATCGCCGCAGTACCGGACGCGCCGGCGCTGGAGGTGACGCTCGAGATCGCGGTGCGTCGCCCCTGCGCCCTGCCGGTCGGCCTGCATCCCACGCTGCGCCTGCCGGTCGGCGGCACCGCGACGCTCGTCCCGCCCGCCTTCCGACAGGGCCGGGTATTCCCGCTGGACGTCGAGCCCGGGCAGGGCCTGCTCGAACCCGGAGCAACATTTGCCGCACTGGACGCCGTCCCGACGCGCGCGGGTGGCGCGATGTCGCTCCTCGCCCTTCCGCTCGCCGCGGAGACCGAGGAACTCGTGCAGCTTTGCGGGGTCGAAGGCACGGTCCGCCTGCGGCATCCCGCCGAAGGCTGGCAGGTCCGGCTCGACTGGGACGCGGGCATCTTTCCCTCGCTTCTCCTCTGGATTTCGAACCGGGGCCGCCACTGTCCGCCGTGGAACGGCCGGCACCTGGCGCTCGGCGTCGAGCCGGTATGTGCGGCCTTCGACCTCGGGCCCGCGGTGTCGAATGCGCCGAATCCGATCGCACAGGCCGGCGTCACGACCGCGCTGCACCTCGATCCGGCACACCCGTTCGTGACCCGCTACCGGCTGGGGGTTGAGGCGAGCGCGGCGGTTGGCTGAGCCAGTCTGTCTCGCGGTGCCGCGGTTCGGGTCGGTGTCTAGCTGTTTGATCCCGGGCTTTGATGGTGCATTATTTTCCCTGGAATGGGAGGATGCGCTATGGGCCAGGTTCACCACGGGAGCGCCACCACGACAGCGGCGGTCCGTCGAGCGATACAGCATAGTCAAGAGAGCCTGAGGACGCTCGCTAAGCGCTACGGCATCAATCCGAAGACCGTGGCGAAATGGAGGAAGCGGACCTCAACAACCGACCGCAAGACGGGTCCGACGGACCCCAGGTCGACCGTGCTGTCGATCGAGGAGGAAGCGGTCATCGTCGCTTTTCGCCGGCATACGCTCTTGCCACTCGATGATTGCCTCTACGCGCTTCAGGCGACGATGCCGAATCTGACGCGTTCCTCACTGCATCGCTGCCTTCAGCGTCACGGCATCTCGCGGTTACCCGATGTCGAGGGTGACAAGCCAACCCGTCACAAGTTCAGTCGCTACCCAATCGGCTACTTCCACATCGACATCGCCGAGGTCCGTACCGGCGAAGGCAGGCTCTACCTCTTCGTCGCCGTCGACCGGACGTCGAAGTTCGCCTTCGTCGAGTTGCACGAGAAGGCGACCCGCCGTGTCGCAGGGAACTTCCTCAGAGCGCTTGCCGCCGCCGTTCCTTACAAGATCCACACGATCCTGACCGACAATGGCACCCATTTCACCGACCCCAAGGGCGGCGCCTGGACGCCCGACGAGATCAAGGCCTTGCGGGCCGAGAACGCGCTCTTCCGCGCTCATGCCTTCGAGCTCGCCTGCGCCGACCTCGACATCGAGCATCGCCTGACCAGACCCCGGCATCCCTGGACGAACGGCCAGGTCGAGCGGATGAACCGGACCATCAAGGAGGCGACCGTCAGGCGCTTCCACTACGACAGCCACGATCAGCTCCGGCAGCATCTCGCCGACTTCGTCGCCGCCTACAACTTCGCCCGGCGGCTAAAGACCCTCAAAGGTTTCACGCCCTACGAGCACATCTGCAAATGCTGGACGTCCGAGCCCGGACGGTTCAGCTTAGAGCCAACCCATCAAATGCCGGGATCAAACAGCTAGAGCATCACGGCCGAGCCGCACAGTCTGAATCAGATCAGCCAGAAAGCGCACCAGAGCTCGATTGACTCAGAAGTCCGATCGCCATGACAACGTACACGCTTCGCATCGCTCGTCTCCATGCCGCTGTGCCTCTTCGCCAGATGTAAGGGGGGTTGCCGTGCTGATCGAGTGCCGCCGGCAGAATTCGTCTGAACGGAGAACGGGTTGTGTCGGGAGGTGGCGGAGCAACGGGGATTGGGTCGAATAGTCTCCGGGCCGCGAGCTACAAGAAGTATGCTTCGAGCGCGTCTGCGAGATCCCAGTCGACGATCAGTTCGTTGACCATCTCCAGGCCGATGAGTCCGGCGACGACCTCGGCCCTTTCGCGGCCGATCGCGGTAAGGACGATCCCGGCAGCACCGGACCTGGAACTGGCGCGGAGGGCGAGGCGGCTGAGGTGCTGCCTCGTGATGCCGGTCCACATGGCGTTCAGCTCTTCGACCAGGTTGGCGTCATCGGACGAAAGTCCGGGTTTGGGAATGAGGATGCCGCCAACGTCGCCGAGGATCAGCCGCGTCAGGTCGCCGGTGGAGATCTCGGCCGCCGAGAGGAGTTCGTCCATCGCCCCGCCGAGCGGCCGGGTCGCCGACCCGGCGCTGGTGATGACCATGTCGAGCATGCTCACGAGCGGGGCTTCGCCCGCGAAGATGCGGCGGTAGGAAGCGGTGTCGAGAATGTATTCGCGGATCGCCCGGGTCTTGGCGGCGTCGTAGCGTCGCGGGATGAAAGCAGGGACGCCCACCATTCGCAGCCGCTCGCCGTGGCCGCCGTTGACCAGCGCGTCGAGCCTCGCCGCGAGCAGGGACGACGAGTAGTCGGGAGCCGCCAGGGTGACAAGCTCGGCGGTGACCGGGACGAAGAGCGGCGGGCGCTCGGGATGGAACGTCCTGTTCTGGGCGGCGAGGCCGTCGATCAGCGAGCTTACCGTCCGGCCCCAGGTCACGGCGACCGTGCCGCTCGGCCGCAGGAGTTCCTCCAGGCGTCCGGCGGCACGTCGGCCGAACCTTCGGAGCCGGAATTCGAAGGCGCCGGCCGTTGGCGAGTCGCTGCCGCTGTCGAAGACGCGGACGTTGGGGACGATGCGGCCGGTCCTTTCCCGGATGCGCTCGAGGATCGTCACGAGCCTGCGGGGCTCGAGCAGTTCGCGCAGTTCGCGCATCACCTCGGGGGAAATCGAGCTGTCGTCGAAGCGCATTTCCGTGACCAGCCATCCGGCCTCCGCGGCGTGGGCGAGCAGGCGGGAGACGTGCGACTGCGAGACGCCACCGAGCAGCCGACCGATCTCCTCCTGCGAGTAGTTGTGCTGGGCGCGCAGGTAGGCGGCCTGCTGGGCGCGCCGGTCACGCTCGCTGACGGGCTTCTCGTAGGCCTGCTCCACTGGAGTCTCCCTCCCAACGCATAACTATGCATGCATGACAATGCAGAATAGTCATTCTTATGGACCGCGGCAAGGTTGTCAGCTAGCTTCCAAGCCGCCCGGAATGGCTTTCAGCCAGATCTAGGCCAATCGAAGCGGCTCAACAAGCCGCGGGAGGGGGAACATCTTGATGAACATGACCAAGCGGACTCTTCTTGCCACCGCGGCGGCGATGATTGGGGCCGGCATACTTATGCCGGCCGCGGCACACGCTGCCGACATCACCATCGGCTTCCTTCTCAAGACGATGGAGGAAGAGCGTTACCAGCGCGACAAGGCGGCGTTCATCGCCAAGGCCGAGGCACTGGGCGCCGAAGTGATCTTCGACGCGGCCAACAACGACGAGCAGACCCAGCTCGCCAAGTTCGAGAACATGCTCGCCAAGGGCGCGCAGGTCATCGTGATGCAGCCGGTCAACACCGGCACCGCGGGCAGCATGGTGTCGATGGCCAACATGGAAGGCGTGCGCGTCGTCGGCTATGACTCGATGCTGGTCAACGGGCCTCTCGACGCGATGGTCATGCAGGACAGCTGGGCTGTCGGCAAGTTGCAGGGCGAAGCCATGATCGAGTGGCTGAAGGCCAAGAAGGGAGCCGTCGAGGGCAAGGTCGCGCTGATCGAGGGCCAGCCGGGCGACTCCAATGCGATCGCCATGTCGAGCGGTGCCCTGGAGATCGTCAAGGCCAATCCCGGCCTCGAGCTCGTCGCCGAGCAGGCGCACGAGGGCTGGTCGTCCGAGAAGGCGATGGCGACGGCCGAGAACGTGCTGACCAAGTACGGCAACGAGGTCGATGCTTTCATCAGCAACAACAGCGGCATGGCGCGTGGCGTTGTGGCCGCGCTCGACGCCCAGGGCCTCGCGGACTCCGAGAAGGTCTTCGTCGCCGGCTCCGACGCCGACCTCGCCAACATCCAGTTCGTCGCCCAGGGCAAGCAGGCCGTCGAGATCTGGAAGCAGATCGACCCGCTTGCCGAGACGGCCGCGCAGGTCGCCTTCGACCTCGCCAGCAACCCCGACACACCGGTCGCCGATCTCGTCAAGGCCGACCGGGTGGTGAACAACGGGATGGTCGACGTGCCGACGATCGTCACCCCGGTGGTGCTCGTCACCAAGGACAACATCGACTCCACGGTCATCGAGGGTGGCTTCTACACCAGGGAACAGGTGTACGGCTCCGACTCCTGACGTCCTTCCCCGCCGCGGAGGCGCTGCAACCGGTCCCCTCCCGAAGGGGTGGCGGCCGGCGCCCGGTCCTCGGCGACCTTTCAAACGAACTGAGCACCGCGCGCCGGATGGCGGCCGGCCTTCGCTGGCCGCCGGCGGCGGCGGTGCGTCCGGAGGGGCGTTCATGTCGAACGATATCGTTCTGAAGATGGTGGACATCACCAAGGAGTTCCCGGGCGTCAAGGCACTCAGCCACGTGAACTTCGAGGCGCGGTCCGGCGAACTGCTGGCGCTGATGGGGGAGAACGGCGCCGGCAAGTCCACGCTGATGAAGGTGCTCTCCGGGGTCTGGCCTCACCCGACCTATACCGGCGACATCTTCATCAGGGGCGAGAAGAAGACCTTCGCCAACACCCGCGAGGCGGAGGAGGCGGGCATCGCGATCATCTACCAGGAGCTGAACCTGATCCCGGAGATGACGGTCGCCGAGAACATCTTTCTCGACCGCCAGTTCACCAATCCCCTCGGGGCGATCGACTGGGCCAAGCTCAACGTGGAGACGCGCCGGCTGCTCGACGAGCTCGGAATCCGCGATTTCGCCCCGACGGACAAGGTGTCGAGCCTCACCGTCGGCAAGCAGCAGATGGTCGAGATCGCCAAGGCGCTTTCGAAACAGGCGAGAATCCTCGTGCTCGACGAGCCGACGTCAGCGCTGACCGACAAGGAGGTCGCCGACCTCTTTCGCATCATCCGCAAGCTCAAGGCCGACGGCGTCTGCATGTGCTACATCTCCCACAAGATGGAGGAGATTCAGCAGGTCGCCGACCGTATCGTCGTCCTGCGCGACGGGCAGACCATCGGGGACGTCACGCCGATCGGCGAGATCACCCTCGACCAGATCATCAGCCGGATGGTCGGCCGCGACATCAAGGACATGTTCCCGAAGCGCGAGAAGCAGCGCGGGGCCGCGGTCCTCGAGGTCAAGGGGCTCGAGGTAGACCATCCGACCCTGCCCGGCGAGAAGCTGGTGAGGAGCGCGTCCTTCACGGCGTATGCCGGAGAAATTCTCGGCATCTCGGGTCTCATGGGAGCGGGGCGCACCGAGCTCGTCGGCGGCGTATTCGGCGCATATCCGGGTCGCACGCGCGGTGAGGTCTGGCTCGACGGCAAGAGGCTCAACGTCCGGATCCCGCGCGACGCCATCGACGCCGGGATCGCGCTGCTCACCGAGGACCGCAAGGCGCTCGGCCTGTTCCTGACCGAGTCGATCAGTTTCAACACGACGATCAGCTCGCTGCACTCGATCAGCAGCAAGCTGCTCGGCGTCATCAACGGCGGCAAGGAGCGCACCCTGGTCGCCGACTACGTGAAACGGCTGGGGGTGAAGACCCCGTCGATCGAGACGGTGATCGGCACGCTCTCGGGCGGCAACCAGCAGAAGGTGATCCTCGGCAAGTGGCTGAACGCCAGCCCGCGGGTCTTCATCCTCGACGAGCCGACCCGCGGGATCGACATCGGCGCCAAGGCCGAGATCTACAAGCTTCTGAACAGCCTGGTGGAGCAGGGGGTGGCGGTGATCGTCATCTCCTCCGAGCTGCCCGAGGTCCTTGGCCTCAGCGACCGCATCCTGGTGATGGCGGAGGGCAGCATCGTCTCCGAGTTCAGCCGGGACGACGTCACCAAAGAAACCGTCATGGAACACGCGACGGGGAGCGTAAGGGGGAATCTGGCCCATGCATGATGTGCAGACGCAACCGAGAGGCGTCCATCGCGACACCGTCCTCGGCTTCATCAAGGACAACGCGACGCTTATTGCGCTGCTCGTGCTTGTCGTCGGGCTGAGCATCGCCGACGACTCGTTCTTCACGGCCCGCAACCTGTCGAACCTGGCGCGCCAGGTGACGATCATCGGCATCATCGCCGTCGGCATGACGATGGTGATCCTGATCGCGGGCATCGACCTGTCGGTGGGGTCGGTGGCCGGCCTCTCGGCGATCGTGGTCACGACACTGATGCAGAACGACATCAGCGTCTGGATCTCGATCGTCATCACGCTGGTCCTGGTCGGCGGCCTGATCGGCGCCTGGAACGGCTTCTGGATCGCGCACTACAAGATCCCGCCTTTCATCATAACGCTTGGCATGCTGACGATCGCCCGCGGCCTGGCGCTGACCATCTCCGATGGCAGCTCGGTGCCGGTCACCGACCCGACCTTCCCGCTGATCGGCGGCGCCTACATCCCGCCGCTGCCATCGACGATCATCATCCTGGCCGCCTTTGCCGTGCTGCTCTACTCGACGCTCCGGACGGCGGCGGCGACGCGCAAGGTCGGCGGCACCGTGGACAAGGTGCAACTGACCGCCAACCTGATCGTCGCCGGGGTCGGCCTCGCGCTCGCCCTCTATGTCTTCGGCAGCTACAACGGCATTCCGGTGCCGGTCGCGATCTTCGCAGTGATCGCCGGCATCGGGATCTTCGTCCTCGGCCAGACCCGCTTCGGTCGCCGCCTCTATGCGCTCGGCGGCAACGAGGACGCAGCGCGGCTGTCGGGCATCGACGTCTACCGCACGAAGCTCATCGTCTACATCACAGTGTCGGCGCTCTCGGCGCTCGCCGGCATCCTGCTCGCATCGCGGCTGAACGGCGCCTCGCCCAACCTCGGGACGATGTTCGAGCTCGATGCGATCGCCGCCGTGGTGATCGGTGGCACCAGCCTCGCCGGCGGGTCGGGCACGATCGGCGGCACGGTGATCGGCGCGCTGATCATCGGGGTGCTGAACAATGGCATGAGCCTGCTCGGCATCTCGACCTTCTACCAGCTGATCATCAAGGGCTTCATCATCATCCTCGCCGTCTGGTTCGACGTCCTGCAGAAGCGAAAGTAGGCCCCGAACCGGCCCTGCCGCGCGCCACCCTCCCGGTGCGCGGCAGGAACCTGCCTCCAAGCGGACATGCGGAAGGATCAGCACATGCCGTTCACGCGGATTGCACGCCTCGTCACCCGTCTCGCAGGCTGCTTCGGGCTTGCCGCCATCGTCGCCGGAGCGGCGGCCGCGCAGGAGGCCAGGCCGAGGATCGCCTTCCTGCTCAAGACCATGCAGGAGGAGCGGTACGAGACGGACAGGGCACTTTTCACCCGGTTCGCCACCGAGCTCGGCGGCGAGGTTGTCTTCGGTTCGGCCAACAACGACGAAGAACTCCAGCTCTCCCAGGTCGAGGAATATCTGGACGACGGGGTGGACGTTATCGTGCTGCAGCCGGTCAACACCGGTACCGCCGGCGCCCTCGTCGCGATGTCCAATGCGCGCGGCGTGCGCGTGATCGGCTACGACTCGATGCTGACGAATGGTCCGCTCGACGCCATGGTCATGCAGGACAGCTGGGAGGTAGGCCGGCTCCAGGCGGCGGCGATGGTCGACTGGCTGACCGAGAAGCACGGCTCGGCCACCGGCAACGTTGCGCTGATCATGGGACAGCCCGGCGACTCCAACGCCCAGGCTTTGAGCAGCGGGGTGCTCGCCGCGCTTGCCTCGAACCCGGGGCTGCATCTCGTCGCCCAGCGATCTCACGCCGACTGGTCGCCCGATGCCGCGCGCGAGACTGCCGAGGCGCTGCTCGTCAAGCACGACGACTCGGTCGACGCCTTCATCTGCAACAACAGTGGCCTCGCCTACGGAGTGGTGGGGGCGCTGGAGGCCGAGGGGCTCGCCGACACCGGCGAGGTCTTCGTCGCCGGCGCCGACGCCGATCTCAGGAACGTCCGGCTCGTGGCTGAAGGGCGGCAGAGCCTGGAAGTGTGGAAGCGGATCGAACCGCTGGCGAGAACCGCCGCCAAAGTCGCGGTGGCGCTGGCGGAGAACAAGACCACGCCCGTCGCCCAGCTGATTCCGGACCACGAGATCCGCAACAACGGTGCCGTCGACGTGCCGACGATCGTCACCCCGGTGGTGCCGATCACGAGGGACAACATCGACAGCACACTCATCGCAGAGGGCGTGTTTACGCGCGAACAGGTCTATTCCGAATAGTCCGCCGCCGCCGGAGCCGAACATAGTCGGCGCATAGAAACGCGCAGGGGAGAGGTCCGATGGCGGAACAGTTCAAGGTGGCGGTGCTCGGTCCGATTCCGCGCGACCAGATCACGACCCATAACGGGGACCGGTTCGAGAAGTACGGCTGCGCACTCTACACCGCGGCGGCGCTGTCCGCGCTCCTCGGCCCCGACGGCCGCATCGTCCCGGTCGCGCATGTCCGGGAGCGCGACGTCGCGCCGATCCGGGCGCTGCTGTCGCAGTTCCCCAACGTCGACGTCTCGGCAATCCGTTCGAAGTCGGACCGTGGCGACGTGGTGCAGCTGATCTACGTCGACCAGAACAAGCGGATCGAACGGCAGACCGCATTCATGGATCCGATCCTGCCCGAGGACGTCGAGGGCGTGCTCGACGCCGACGCCTTCGTCTGCGTCCCGATCACCGACTACGAGGTCAGCCGGGCGACGCTGAAGTACATCAAGGAGAACAGCCGCGGCATCGTCCTCCTCGACGCGCACGGGCCGACCAACACGCTGACGCGGACCGGCGAGCGCTTCCACCGCTTCTGGGTCGAGCGGGACAGCTGGCTGCCCTACATCGACATCCTGAAGATGAACCTCGAGGAAGCGGGGTGCAGCTGGTTCGCCTCCGAGTACGAGGCGGACGCGCTTGAAACCGTCGGGCGGCTGGCGATGGACGAGCTGCCGAAGCTCGCCACCCACTGCCTCGACCTGGGCGTCAAGGCGCTTTGCGTGACTCTCGACCAGCACGGTTGCGTCGTCTACTTCCGCGACGAGGCAGGGCGGCTGCGCGAGCACCAGATCAAGCGCGTGCCCGTCGAGCGCGTGGTCGATACCACCGGCTGCGGCGACTCGTTCGCTGGCGGCATGGCGTTCGGCTATCTCCGCCACCGCGACTACGTGAAGGCCTGTCAGTACGGCAATGCCATGGGTGCCCAGCGCTGCGTGGGCTCCGAGCTGGCGATCTATCGACTCCTCGAGGAGACCGAGCGGCAGATCGCCGAAGCCTACGGCCCCTGACGAGATCCTCCGCCATCCGCCCCCGAAGCACAGGACCACAAACATGCGCGACCAACTCAGCGGCGACGAATGGCTCGTCCGGGAAGCGGGATTCGACGTCGCGGCAGCCGGCCTCTACGAGACCCTGTTCACCATCGGCAATGGCTATCTCTGCACCCGCGGGACGCTCGAAGAGGGCCACAAGGGCGACCTGTCGGGCACCTATCTGAACGGGGTGTTCGACGCGCACGACGCTCCGGTGATCGATCTCGTGAACGCCCCGGACTGGCTGTCGCTGGAGGTCCGCGTCGACGGCGCCCGGCTTGACGTACAGTCCTGCCGCGTCGTCGAGCACGAGCGGGCGCTGGACATGCGGCGGGGACTGCTCTGGCGCCGGGTCGTCTTCGAGGACCGTCGTGGCCGGCGCACCCGGATCGAAAGCGAGCGTCTGGCCAGCCTGCACGATCCGCATCTCTGCGCGCTTCGGGTCCGGGTCACCCCCGAGAACCATCGCGCTCCGATCCAGGTGACCAGCGGGCTCGACGGGCGGCGGCTCAACCTCGAGCGCCTGCCCGCCTACCGCGGCAACGTCGAGTTTCATCCCGAGGTCCGCTGGGAGAAGTGGGCCCGCTCGAAGCATCTCGACGAAGTCTCCCGGGAGGCAACGGAGACGGCGACTTGCCTGCAGATGCGGACGATCGACTCCGGGATCGGTATCGGCTACGCGGCCGCGCTCGTCCCGTCACTGCCGGCGCTGCATCGATCATCGGTCGAGGACTACGAGCGGATCGGCGAGCAGATGACGTTCTCCGTTGACGTCGGCGAGACGATCCAGATCGACAAGCTGGTTGCCATCCACACGTCGCGGGATCGCGCGGCCGGAAGCCTGCATGACCGGTGCCTCGCGACCCTCGCCGCAGTAGACGGCTTCGATGCGACGCTCGCCGCCAGCGCCGCCGCGTGGGAGCGCAAGTGGTCGGACTGTGACGTCACGATCAGCGGCGACTTGGAGGCGAACCGGGCGGTGCGCTTCAGCATCTACCACCTGCTGATTGCCGCCAACGAGCACGACCCGACTGTGAGCATTGGCGCGAAGTCGCTGTCCGGCGAGGCCTACCGCGGCCACGTCTTCTGGGACACCGAGATCTTCCTGCTGCCGTTCTTCGCCTACACCCAGCCCGCCACGGCCCGCGCGCTGCTCGGCTATCGCTACCACACCCTCGATGGTGCGCGGGAGAATGCGCGGCGCGGCGGCTTCCGCGGCGCCCAGTTTGCCTGGGAGTCGGCCGACACCGGAATCGAGACCACCCCGCAGTGGACGCCCGACGGCCGCCACCGCATCTGGACCGGGGAAGAGGAGATCCACGTCTCCGCCGACGTCGCCTACGGCGTGCTGACATATGTCGCCGCCACCGGAGACGAGCAGTACCTGCTCGACGAGGGCGCCGAGATCCTTTTCGAGACGGCGCGTTTCTGGGCCGACCGCCTCGAGGAGCGGGACGGCCGGTACGTCCTCACCCGGGTGATCGGACCGGACGAGTTCCACGAGCACGTCGACAACAACGCGTTCACCAACCGCATGGCCCAGTGGCACCTCGTCCAGGCAGCGTGCGTGCACGCCGAGCTCGCCGAGCGCCACCCCGACGCGCTCGCCCGCATCGCGGCGAAGATCGGTCTCGACGGCACCGAGGTCGCGTCATGGAGCGCCATCGCGGACAGGGTCTTCCTTCCCTTCGACTCCGAGCGCGGCCTTATCGAGCAGTTCGAAGGCTACTTCCGGCTCAAGGAGGTCCCGGTAACAGAGTGGGACCACAACGACATGCCGTGTTATCCGGCCGGTTACGATCACTTCAACGCCGGCGAGACGACGCTGGTCAAGCAGCCCGACGTGCTGATGCTGACCTGGATGCTGCCGGCCGAATTCAGCGAAGCGACCAAGCGCGCGAACTACGACCACTACGAGCCCCGGACGCTCCACAAGTCGTCGCTGAGCCCGTCGATCCACTCGATCATGGGCATCGAGGTCGGCGACCCGGCGCGGGCGCTGCTCTACTTCCGTCGGTCGGCCTTCGTGGACCTCGCCAACAATCAGGGCAACACCCAGGACGGAATGCACGCGGCCTCGGCCGGCGGGACCTGGCTGGCGCTTGTCTCGGGCTTCGGCGGCTTCCGTGTCCTCGACGGACGGATGAGCTTCCGCCCGTGGCTGCCGGCGGCCTGGGACGAGATCCGTTTCCGCCTGCAATGGCGCGGCAATGCCGTCGATGTGACGATACGGCACGGCGCCGCCGTCTTCGAGCTCGCGGCGCCATCGGGCGCCAGCGAGGTGATCACCGTCTTCGGTCGACCGGTCACCATCACGGCCAACAGCCGGACCGCGATCGACCTTCCGGTGCAGGAGACCGTCTAGTGCCGCTCCGGGGAATCATCTTCGATCTCGACGGCGTGCTGGTCGACACCGTCCCGACCCACATCGCGGCCTGGAAGCGGCTGTTCGACGAGGAGGGCTACGCATTCGACGAGTCAGTCTACCATGACAAGGTCGACGGCCGCCCGCGCGAGGACGGGGTGCGCGCGGTGATGGTAGGAGCCAGCGAGGAGCGCGTGCTCGCCGCCGCGCGGCGCAAGGAGGGCTACTTTCTCGAGCTGATCGACGGCGGAGGGCTCAGGGTGTTCGACGACACCCGGGCCTTCCTCGAAGCCTGCCGGGCGGCGGGCCATCGGCTCGCGACTGCCTCGAGCAGCCGCAACGTCCGCTACATCCTCGAGCGGGCAGGCCTCGCCGGCTACTTCACGGCGATTGTCGGCGGTGGCGAAGTCGGGCGCGGCAAGCCGGACCCCGGAATCTTCCTGCTGGCGGCCGAGCGGATCGGGCTCGACCCGGCAAGCTGCGTTGTTGTCGAGGACGCGGTTCTCGGCGTCCAGGCGGCGAGGGCCGGCGGCTTCTACTGCGTCGGTATCGATCGCACGGGAGATGGTTCGCGCCTGACCGGAGCCAACGTCATCGCCGGCGACCTCGCGCAAGTGGACCCCGCGACAATTGCCGCGGCCCTCGACGCATCGGAACGCTGATCTGTCGACGTTCCCCTGCGCGCTGCGGAGGGCTTTCTGGCGTCTACGTTACACCGCGCCCGATGGTCCAGCGTGTTCCGCCCCTGGATTCCGAGACACCCGATTGCGATTAAGCGGCGATCGGCATGGTGTCCATCCGGTCGCGTCGGAACCGCGCCGGTGAGCGATGGCCGTGGCGCTCGATCAGCCAGTGTTGGTTTCATGTCCGCCTGACGTCGACGAGGGCCAGGCGGAGTTCCTCGACGGTCGGGGAGGTCCTGACCCAGAGCAGGTTCTCCTTCAGCGTGCGGATGAAGCGCTCGGCGCAGCCATTGCCCTCAGGGGCGCGGACAAAGGCCGGCGACGATGTGGCGCCGATCCGGGCGATCTCCATCCGGAGTCGCGCGACATGTACTGGCTTCGGTGGTCGTGGCGGATGGCAAGACCCCGGGCCGCGTCCTTCCCGACCCCCCCGAAGGGTTCGCCTCCTAGCGGGTGCCGTGGAGGGCGGCATGGATGCCGACGCAGGTCGCCGAACAGGGGTCGACGGCGACGAACACCGCGACCGCCCTCGACGGTGAGGGCGGCGGTCATGTCGGTTCCCCAGATCGCGTCGATGGTGTCCGGGATGATCGTGCCGTCGTGGCTGCGCGTGCAGCGCGGGCGACCCGCCCGCGTCGCCGCCGCGAGACCGTTCTCCCGCATCAACCGGCGCACGTTCCTTCGAGGTGCGCAGCCCGGAATGGCGCAACCCCGCCCACACTTTGCGGTAGCCCTCGCCGTGAAACGGGCTGCCCGCGAGCACCTGCCGGATCGCCTAGACGACGTCGGCGTCGGACATCGCCCCCACGGGCCCCGGCCGACGTCGCAGCGCGGGCGGCGTCCTCGCCGCCCGGCGGTCCGGGTAGATGCCGGCTCGGGCGACGCCCCAGACCCGGGCGACACTGTAGCGGCGTTGAGATAGCCTCAAGAGCGATCAGGTGAATGCGGCAGACGAGAAGTGGAGCGCAGAGCCTTTTCGATCTGGCGATGGACGCGGTTTGGCGTGATGGCGCCCCCGGGTGCCGGCGTGTAGGGCCCGGATCGCCGCCCGCGGTTCCTCCAGACGAACCACTGCCATACGAGCAGAGGTTCATCGGCGTCCTCCAAGCGAGGTGAAATGGCCCGGGTCCCGACCGCAAGCCGCGGCCGGGTGACCCGGGTGCACGTTCACTCGGGGCCCGATCGTGCCCGAGATCAACCGTCGGCCACAGCCACCTCCAGCCGCGCCCAGTCCGGCAGCGGCACCGCCGGGAGGACGACGCCGGTGCACTCGCCGAACCCGATCCGAAATCCATCGCCTTGGGCGTGGCCCCGGATCGTCAGGCGGTCGCCATCCTCGATGAATGTCCGGGCCGCCCCGCCGTCGAGCTCCAGCGACTCCTTGCCGTTCCACGAGATCTCCAGGAGGCTCCCCCGGCTGTCCTTCCCCGGCCCGGAGATCGTGCCGGAGCCGAGCAGGTCGCCCGTCGACATCGGGCAGCCGCAGCTCGTGTGATGGGCGAGTTGCTGCGCAGCCGAGTAGTAGAGCTCGCGGACGTTGGTTCGGCTGATGATCGTCTCCTTGCCGCCCTCCGGCGCGAGGCCGACCTCCAGGGTGATGTCGTAGGAGAGCGGCCGCGCTTCGTGCAGGTAGGGCAGCAGTGGACGCTCGCGCTCCGGCGTCTGGACGCGGAAGGCCTCGAGCGCCGCCTTCGTGACAATCCACGGGCTGATCGTCGTCGCCGTCGCCTTGGCCTGGAACGGCCCGAGCGGCTGGTATTCCCAGGTCTGGATGTCGCGCGCCGACCAGTCGTTGAGCAGCACGTAGCCGAAGATCATGTCGTCGGCCTGCGCCACCGATACCATCCCGGCCGACGGCGTGCCGACCACCGCGCCGAGCTCCAGCTCGAGGTCGAACCGCGCCGACGGCGCGAAGCGTGGCAGCGCCTCGTCCGGTCCCTTCACCTGGCCCCACGGCCGGCGAACATCGGTCCCGGAGACGACGACCGACGACGCCCGGCCGTTGTAGCCGATCGGGATCGACAGCCAGTTCGCCGGGAGCGCGTTCTCCGCCCCGCGATACATCGTGCCGACGTTGAACGCGTGATGCCGGCCGGCGTAGAAGTCGGTGTACTCGGACACCCGGAAGGGCAGGTGCAGCGCCACCTCGGCGCGCGGCACGAGGTGGCGCTCGACGGCGGCCCGTTCCGTCGACCCTTCGGCCAGCAGGGCCGTCAGCCGCGCCCTGAGCGCCGCCCAGACCGACGGTCCGGCAACCATGAGGGGATTCCACCGGGGCTCCTGCAGCAGGGGGCCGCCGGCAAGAGCGATGACACCGGCCCGCTCCAGCGCCGCGACGTCGAGGACGAAGTCGCCGATGGCGACGCCGCAGCGCGGCGCCTCCCCTTCTTCCGAGAAAACGCCGCAGGGCAGGTTCTCAAGCGGAAAGTCGGTCGCGCCGCCGTTGGCGCTGTTGATCCAGGAGCGGAGCGCCATCACTTCACCCCCGGCTTGCCGTCGAACTTCTTCTCGAGCGCGTCCCAGACCTCGATGTACTCCTCCTGCATCGGCGCGTCCTTCGCCGCGAACTCGGTCAGGTGCTGCGGGAAGCGGGTCTCGAACATGAAGGACATGGTCTCATCGAGCTTTTCGGGCTTCAGATCGCCGTTCGAGGCGTGCTCGAAGGCGTTGCGGTCCGGCCCGTGCGGCAACATGCAGTTGTGCAGGCTGATACCGCCTGGCGCGAAGCCCTGCGGCTTGGCGTCATAGACGCCGTAGATGTTGCCCATGAGCTCCGACATGATGTTCTTGTGGTACCAGGGCGGGCGGAAGCTGTGCTCGGCCACCATCCAGCGCTCGCGGAACAGCACGAAGTCGATGTTCGCGGTGCCCTCCTGGCCCGACGGCGCGGTCAGCACCGTGAAGATCGACGGGTCCGGGTGGTCGAAGAGGATGGCGCCGACCGGCGAATAGGTCCGCAGGTCGTACTTGTAGGCGCAGTAGTTGCCGTGCCAGGCGACCACGTCGAGCGGCGAATGGTCGATCCAGGTCTCGTGGAACTGGCCACACCACTTGATGATGACGCGCGAGCGGGCCTCCTTGTCCTCGAATGCCGCGACCGGGCATTTGAAGTCGCGCGGGTTCGCCATGCAGTTGGCGCCGATCGGCCCGCGGCCCGGCAGGTCGAACTTCTGGCCGTAGTTCTCGCAGACGAAGCCGCGGCACGGGCCCTCCAGCACCTCGACGCGATAGACGAGGCCGCGCGGGATGATGGCGATCTCCTTGGGCGCCAGATCGATGACGCCGAGCTCGGTGCAGAACCGGAGGCGCCCCTCCTGCGGCACGACGAGCAGTTCGCTGTCGGCGGAAAAGAAATACTCGTCCACCATCGACTCGGTGACAAGGTAGACGTGGCTCGCCATGCCAACCTGGATGTTGACGTCGCCGGCGGTGGTGATCGTGCGCATGCCCGTCACCCAGGTGAGCGCCTCCTCCGGAATCGGGATCGGGTCCCAGCGATATTGGCCGAGGCTGATGATATCGTCGCGGACGTTCGGCGCGCTCTTCCAGTGAGGCACTTCGATCGGCGAGAAACGCCCGGTGTGATGCACCGACGGCCGGATCCGGTAGCACCAGGTCCGCTCGTTCTGGCCGCGCGGGGCGGTGAAGGCGGTGCCGGAGAGCTGCTCGGCGTAGAGGCCGTATTCGCACTTCTGCGGGCTGTTCTGACCCTGCGGCAGCGCGCCCGGCAGCGCCTCGGTCTCGAAGTCGTTGCCGAAGCCGGGCATGTAGCCTTCGACGGTGCCGGTGGTTACAGCCGAGCGGATCATCCCGCTCTGAAGGTCATGGGCGGTCATCGGTGCGTTCCCCTTTCGACTCATTGTCGTTGCATATGCAATGATCAATACCGTTGCATATGCAACGAGTCAACCGCGAATTTGCAGCGGCCGGGTCGCGCCAAGACTGTTGCATCTGCAACGGACTCCGCCTTATGGTGCGCCGCGAGAACAGCGAGCTGACGCGCCCCATGAGTTTCGAACTCGACAAGTTCCTTCCTTACCGTCTGAGCGTCGCGGCCAGCCGCGTCAGCCGGCGCTTCGCCCGTCTCTACGAGGCCGACGCAGGCATCTCTATCCCGGAGTGGCGGGTCCTCGCCCATCTGGCACAGGCGGGCTCGGTCAGCGTCCGCGACATCCATGCCCGCGTCGACATGGACAAGTCCAAGGTCAGCCGGGCCGCCGCCCGGCTCGAGGAGGCAGGATTGGTGCAAAAGCTCGGGCACGAGACCGACCGCCGGCTCGTCGCCCTGTCGCTCACACCCCAGGGAACGGAGCTGATGGCTCGGCTCGGCGCAATCGCCGCGGCGTTCCAGGACGAGCTGTTGGCCGAGCTTGGTTCTGAAGCAGCGGCACTTGACCAGGGGCTCGCCAAGCTGATCGCCGCCAGCGGCAACGGAGGCGGAGTTGATGACGACGCTGCATGACTACTGGCGCTCCTCTGCGGCCTATCGGGTGCGGATTGGCCTCGGACTGATCGGCGAGCCTTGGCAGGCGATCCCCGTCGATCTGACCCGAGGTGAACATCGGACACCCGAGTACCTGGCGCGCAACCCGCAGGGCTTGGTGCCAGTGCTGGAGGTCGACAGCATCTCGCTCACCCAGTCGCTCGCGATCCTCGAGTATCTCGACGAGACGCGCGCCGCCGGCTTCCTGCCGGGCGACGCTCCTGGCCGCGCCCGGGTCCGCGCACTCGCCTATGCGATCGCCATGGAGATACACCCGGTCTGTAACCTCCGGGTGGCTCGCCACGCCATCGACGCGTCCGGTGGCGCCGTCGCCATGGAAGGATGGATGCAGTCCTTCATCGGCCCGGGCCTCGCCGCACTCGAGGCGCTCCTTGAACATCCGGCGACCGGCCGTTTCTGCCACGGCGACCGTCCGGGCCTCGCCGACATCTGCCTCGTCCCGCAGCTCTACAACGCCGACCGATGGGGCGTGTCGCTGGACCCGCTTCCCCGCATCCGTGCAATCCGGGCTGAGCTCGACACGCTTCCCGCCGTCGCCGCCGCCCACCCCGACCGCCACGCCCCGCCTGCGGCTGGTTGAGACTCAGCCGCGGGCGCGCCGAAACTGCGACGGCGGGCTACCGGTGCCGGCCTTGAAGGCGCGCCAGAATGCAGTGGCGTCGGTGTACCCGAGGGCACGCGCGATCTCGGCGTTCGACGTTCGGCCCTCACGCAAGTGCACGCGCCCGAGATCCACCCGGACCTGATGCAGCAGCGACCGCAGCGACGTCCCCTCCTCGGCAAGGCGGCGCTGCAGGGTGCGCGCTGAAACGCCGAGTTCGCGCGCCACCATCGGAACCGAGATCGTCCGGTGGCCGAGGTGCAAACCGATTAGCGCGCGCACCTGAGCCAGTAGCCCGGCATCGCTTACCGGCTGGCGCAGATCCTCGAGGTGGCGCTCGAGCATCGCCATCATCTCGGCATCCTCGGTCCGGTGCGGCCGATCCGCCTCGCGCAGATCGAAGATCAGCCGGTTGCCTGGCTGGCCATAGGCGGGTCGGAGCCCGATGATGCGGGGGAGGGGCCCTGGATCCTCCGGCGCGGGATGCTCGACCTCCGCCTCGATCAGCCGTGCCGACACCCCGAAAGCCTCGCGGGCGAGGGTGAAGGTGGCGGCGAGGGTATACTCACTGTCCTGCCGCCGCGGCCAGATCAGCGGATCCTCGATCCGATAGCTCCAGACCAGCACGCCTTCGTCGTCGTGCAGTCCGATCGAGGTGCCATTCTGCCAGGTGGCGAGTGTGCGCACCAGTCGCTCCAGCCCGCGTCGGAGCGTCGCCGAGGCGCCGAAGAGGAGGCCGACCGGCCCGAGCGCCGCCGGCCGGAACAGGGTGCCGACCTCCGCTCCGAAGCCGGGGTCGCCGGTGGCTTCGGCCGACGCCTCGAGAAAGGCGACGTAACGCGCGAGCGGGATCTCGGCATATGGGTTGCTGAGCTCGTCCCGCTTCATCAGGTGCCGGGCCAGCAAGGCATCCGCCGGCATGCGGCGCCGGTCGAGCTCGCGGACCACCGGGATCAACGACGACACACGAATGAGCGGCATTCGCTGCCATCCTCGAGCGTCGTTCACCGTCCGACTCCTTGGCGCAAACTATCGAATCAATGGCGCATCTCGCAATTCTGCCATGCGCCCACCGCAACTATGATCTCCCCAATCCAACGCAAATCAAGCGAAGCACGCATGACGCGGCTTAGCATGAGGGGGAATTGACCCGATGAATGACGCCGCCCATCCACTCGCCGGGCATCTCGCCCGAAACTCGATCAACACCACCCACATCGTCTTCTTCGTTGTGGCTGCAGCGGCGCCCCTCGCCAGCGTCGTCGGGGCCTCGCCCGCCGCATTCGCTTTCGGCAATGGCGCAGGTGTACCCGGGGTGTTCCTTCTTGTGGGCCTGCTCTATCTGGTCTTTTCGGTGGGCTTCACCGCGATGAGCCGTTTCGCGGGCTCCGCCGGCGGTTTCTACACCTACATTGCCAAGGGCCTCGGCCGGCCCGCCGGCGTCGCCGCTGCGGCGGTCGCGATCCTCACCTACAAGGCGATCCAACTCGCCGTCTACGCGCTCTTTGGCGTCTTCGCCGCCGGCGCTCTCGCCAAGCTCGGCGTCACCGTGCCCTGGTGGGCCGCCGTTGTCGCGCTGATGGCCGTCGTCGGCCTTTGCGGGGCGCGCAACATCGCCTTCTCCGGCAAGCTGCTCGGGCTCTGCATGCTCGCCGAGGTAGCCATCCTTTTCCTGCTCGACATCGGCATCCTGCTGCAGGGTGGCGGGCCGGAGGGGATCACATTCACTTCCTTCGCCCCCGCGACCGTCTTCGTGCCGGGCCTCGGCGCCGCCCTCGTCTTCGTCATCGGCTCTTTCATGGGCTTCGAGGCGACCGCGATCTTCGCCGAGGAGGCCGAGCGCCCTGAGCGCACCATCCCGCGCGCTACCTACGCCGCGGTCGCGCTCATCGCGAGCTTCTACGCCTTCTCGACCTGGGCGATCACTCAGTACTACGGCCCCTCCGCCGTGCACGAGACCGCCCTGGCGGGCATGGACAGCTTCTTCTTCAACGCCGCAGCGGATGTGCTCGGCCCCTGGTCGGTGACGACGATGGAGACGCTGCTCATGGTCAGCCTCTTCGCCTCCGCCCTCTCGTTCCACAACACGATCAACCGCTACTTCTTTGCCCTCGGCCGCGAGGGCGTGCTGCCCCGGTCGCTCGCGAGCGTCCACGACCGCCACGGTTCCCCTCACGTCGCCGGCCGGGCGCAGGGCGCAATCGCGCTGACGCTGCTCCTTGCCTGCGTGGGCTTCGGGCTCGACCCCTACGCGGTGGTCTTCGCCTGGACCTCGGCGGTGGCGGTGATCGGCATCCTCTCGATCCAGATCATGGTTTCCGTCGCCATCGTCGCCTGGTTTGCGCGGAACCCCCACGGACTCTCGCTCTGGACGCGGGTCGTCGCGCCGCTGGTGGCTTTCGCGGGTATCGCAGGTGGACTGGGGCTCGTCATCCTGAACCTGCCGCTCCTCGCCGGCACCGACAGCGCCGTGGTCTGGTCCTTCCCCTGGCTCGTCGTCGCGACCGCCGCCGCCGGCGCGATCTACGCCCTCGTCCTGCGCAACCGCCGGCCCGCGCTTTACGCCGCGCTCGGCCAGGCAATCACCGAGGTCTGATCGCTCCCTCGGCCCCGGGGACCCGCCCCGGGGCTGACCAACCCTCCGCGAGATTACAGCCATGTCACCCATGCTCTCCGGCCTGCTGGTCGGCACCGCCCTCGTCATGCCCGCGCTCACAGCCACCGCGCAGGCCGCCGACAGCCGACCCAACATCCTTCTGATTGTCGCCGACGACCTCGGCATGGCCGACCTCGGCGCCTTCGGGGGCGAGATCCCGACGCCGAACCTGGACCGGCTGGCCGCCGAGGGCGTGCGGCTCACGAACTTCCACGCCTCCCCCGTCTGCTCGTCCAGCCGGGCCATGCTGCTCACCGGCACCGACAACCATACCGCCGGGCTTGGCAACATGGCCGAGGAGATGGCGCCGAACCAGGAAGGCCGGCCGGGTTACGAGGGCAGGCTCAACGACCGTGTCGTCACCATCGCTTCGCTGCTGGGGAACGCCGGCTACCACACTTACATGACCGGCAAGTGGCACCTCGGCGCAGCCCCGGGTTCGCTCCCCTCAGAGCGCGGCTTCGAGCATTCCTTCGCCATGCTCTCGGGCGGCGCCAGCCACTTTCCCGACATGCGCCCCGCCTACAGTCCCGATCCGGACGGGAAGGCGCCCTACATGCACGACGGCGTGAAGCTTGATGCGCTACCCGCGGACTTCGCCTACTCCTCGCAGTTCTTTGCCGATCAGATGATCGACTACATCCACTCGGACCAGGACGGCCGCCCGTTCTTCGCGTACCTCGCCTTCACCGCGCCGCACTGGCCGCTGCAGGCCCCCGCCACGACGATCGAGAAATACCGCGGCCGCTACGACGCTGGCTACGACGCGCTCAACGCGGAACGGCTCGCGCGCCAGAAGGCGATGGGGATCGTCCCGAAGGACGCCACCGGCGGTCGGCGGCCGGTGAAATACGTGCCCTGGAGCGATCTGACGGAGGACGAGAAGAAGACCGACGCGCGTGCCATGGAAATCTACGCGGCGATGGTTGACGAACTCGACGCGAACACCGGGCGTCTGCTCGACGCGCTGCGCGCTGAGGGCGAGCTCGACAATACCGTGGTCGTGTTCCTCTCCGACAACGGGCCAGAGGGCCATGACCTCGACGAGACCTGGCCCCGGGAGCTCTTCCCCGAGATCCGCGCCAACATCGAGGCCCGCCACGATTTCTCCTTCGCGAACATGGGCCACGAGAATTCCTACGTGCTCTACGGCCCAGGCTGGGCGCGGGCCGCTGCTCCTGCATTCTCGCTCTTCAAGGGCTTCCCGACCGAGGGTGGTACCCGCGTTCCGGCCTTCGTGACCATCCCGGGCCGGCCCGGAGGCGCGATCTCCAACCGCTACCATTCGGTGCTCGACGTCGCGCCGACGCTCCTCGAACTGGCCGGCGTCGACCAGCCGGCCGGCAGCTTCGGAGGCAAGCCGGTCGCGCCGATGGAAGGCACGTCGATGCTCGCGACGCTCGACGACGGCGATGCCAAATCCGAAGCCGACGCGCCGGTCGCCGCAGGCGAGATCCTCGGCAAGTACTTCGTCCGCGACGGCGCCTGGAAGGCTGTTCATATCCCGGTCCCCTACGGAACCGGCGAGTGGCAACTCTTCGACCTCGCGACTGACATCGGGGAAACGCAGGACGTCGCCGCGACGCGTCCCGAGGTGATGGCCGACCTCAAGGGCCATTGGGCCGACTACGTGGCCAAGGCCGGCGTGATCATGCCGGACGCCGTCAGCGGCTACTGAGGCCGTCCATCCCCGCCGTTTCACCCGGCGAGTAGCTGCAGGAGCAGAAAATGAACGCCTTGAACCCCGCCGTCATGAACAAGCTTGACGCGCTGAACTACTACACCGTCACCCGCAAGTACGACCTCGCCTTCCCGCGCCTCACCGCCGACGTCGACGCCGACGTCGTGGTGATCGGTGGGGGCTTCTCCGGCATCAACACGGCGTTGGAGCTTGCCGAGCGTGGCATCACGAACATCGTCGTTCTTGAGGGCCGCCATCTCGGCTACGGGGGTACGGGCCGCAACGGCGGTCAGGTGATGGCCGGCATCGGCCATGACATCAACGCGGTGAAGAAGCACGTGGGGCCGGAGGGTCTCGAAACACTCTTCAAGATTGCCGGCCTCGGCGCCGGAATCATCCGCGACCGCATCGCGACGTACGGCATCGACGCCGACTTCTGCCGTGGCTACGGCTACCTCGCCTACAATGACCGCCAGGTGAAGACCCTGCAGGGTTGGGCGGAGGAGTTCCGCGCCGTCGAGCCCGACGTCGAGATCGAACTCCTGACTGGCAAGGACGTGCAGTCGATCATTGGCTCGACCGTCTACGCCGGCGCGATCAAGCACATGGGCGGCGGACACGTGAACTCGCTCAACCTTCTCTTGGGCGAGGCCCAGGCGCTGGCTTCCCACGGCGCCCGCATCTTCGAGAACTCGCCCGTCATCTCCGTCGACTACGGCGCAGCGAGCGCCGACCGCATCACGGTGCGAACCAACGCCGGCTCGGTCCGCGCCTCGAAGCTCCTCTGGGCCTGCGACAGCTTCCTGAACCGGCTGGAGCCTGCCATCGCCTCCAAGACGATCAACACCTACGCCTTCCAGATCGCGACCGAGCCGCTGTCGGACGAGCTCATCGAGCGCATCAGCCCGATCCGTGGCGCCTATTCCGACATCCGCCCTGTCATCGACTATTTCCGCGTAACGAACGAAAATCGCCTGCTCTACGGGTCCGCCACGCGCCTGGTCGACTACATCCCCGAAGATCTCGCGGGGTGGAACCGTGCCCTCATGCTGAAGACCTTCCCGTATCTCAGGGACGTGAAGATCGACCTCGCATGGGGCGGGCCGATGGCCTGCTCCGCCAACCTTTTCCCACAGATCGGGACATTGCCGGCGCGCCCGAACGCCTTCTACGTCCAAGGCTACTCTGGCTTCGGAGTGACCCCTTCGCACATCGTCTGCAAGGTGCTCGCCGAAGGCATGAGCGAGGGCTCGGCCCGCTACGACCTGATGTCGTCGATCCCGCACGTCTCGATCGTCGGCAAGGACGTCGCCCGCGCCGGCATCACCACCGCCGCCAAGACCTGGCACCAGCTCTCCGGCTATTTCAACGGCCGCCGCTGAACACCCTCACAACAGGAGAACTCCTATGACCCCGTTCAATACCGACAGCATCCCCGAACTCGACAGCTGGGGCACGGTCGCCGACCTTGGCTCCGAGATCCTTGATGGCGAATGCCGCGCCCTCGGGAAGATGGTCCACGGCGCCCCTACCGACCCGATCTCATGCGCCTACTTCGGCGCCACTCGCGGCAGCTTCCGCATGACCTACCCCTTCAACGAGCACGCCGTCGTTCTCGAGGGCGAGGTCACGTTGAAGAACGAGGCCACGGGCGAGTCGCGCACCTACCGCCCTGGCGAGGGCTGGTTCGTTGAGAAGGGAACCCCGGTTCTCTGGACCGTCACCACCGACCGCTTCGTGAAGAACTACCTGGCTTTCGCCTGATCTTCGCCGCCGGGGCCTCGGCCCCGGCGCCACCTGATTGAAACAAACGGCCCGCTGGCGATCCCGCCAGTCGGCCCGGACTGGAGGAAACCCGATGAGCAAACCCTTCGCCTCGTCGGCCGACACCGCAGTGAAGGCCGACACCCTCGAGATCCTCGGCGACGGCGTCTATGCGCTGACCGCGGAGGGCGACCCCAACGTCGGCGCTGTCGAAGGCGAGGACTTCGTCGTCGCCATCGAGAGCCGCGCGACCCCGTCGGCCACCGCCGACTGGCTGAAGATTCTGCGCGAGCAGACCGACAAGCCGATCCGATACGTCATCCTGACCCACCATCACGCGGTGCGGGTTCTGGGCACTCCCGCCTTCGAGGCCCAGGACGTGATCATGTCCAAGGCCGCCCGCGACCTCGTCGCCGAGCGTGGCGAGGAGGACTGGAAGAGCGAGTTTGGCCGTATGCCGCGACTTGCGAGGAATGCCGACGAGGTAAAGGGCCTGGTCTGGCCGACGCTCACCTTCGGCAGCACGATGTCGATCGAGCTCGGCGGCACCCGCGGCCGGCTGGATCTCGCCTTTGTCGGCCGGGGCCACACCAGCGGCGACATCGTTGTCTGGCACGACAGGACCCGTACCCTTTTCGCCGGCGACCTCGTCGAGTCGAAGGCTGCGCTTTACACCGGCGACGCCTATCATTTCGACTGGTCGACGCGGACCCTCGACAATGTCAAGGCCTACCGCTCGGAGAACCTGATCGGCGGCCGCGGGGCCGTCAGCCGCGGCATCGCCGAGACCGACGCCGCGGTCGAGCAGACCCGCAAGTTCCTCCGCGGTATGATCGACAATGTCGGTCGCGTCCACAAGGCGGGGGGCGACCTCAAGGAGGCGTTCGCTGCCACCCGCGACGGCCTCGCCCCGGAGTTCGGCGCCTGGCCGATCTTCGAGCACTGCCTTCCCTTCGATGTTCAGCGGCTCTGGGACGAGCACGACGGTATCGAGCACCCGCGGATCTGGACGGCCGAGCGCGACCGCGAGGTCTGGGCCAAGCTGCAGGGCTGAGGGAGGACAAGATGGCGAACGTTCCCGGCATCCCGGTCTACAAGGAGATTGGCGCCACCCCCGCGCCGGTCACCGCTTCCGAAGGCGCCCGCGTCGTTATCGTCGGTGCCGGCCCGGTCGGCCTCGCGATGGCGCTCGACCTCGGCCGTCGGGGCCACGAGGTCGTGGTGCTCAACCGGCTCGACTTCATAGCCCATGCCTCGAAGGCGATCTGCTTCTCCAAGCGGTCACTCGACATCCTTGACCGTCTGGGCGTCGGCGACCCGGCGATCGAGAAGGGTGTCACCTGGAACGTCGGCAAGGTGTTCTGGGGCGAGAGCGCGGAGCCGGTCTACCAATTCGACATGCTGCCGGTGAAGGGCCAGAAGCGTCCAGGCTTCATCAACCTCCAGCAGTACTACGTCGAGGAATACCTGCTCGACGGCATCGAGAAGCTGCCAAACGTCGAGATCCGCTGGGGCCATCGCGTCGACGGGGTCGTGCCGGGGAACGACGGCGTCAATCTCGCGGTCACTGCCGACATTGGCGGTGCCTACGAGCTGCACGCCGAGTGGCTGATCGCATGTGACGGCGCCCGCTCGACCGTACGCGACAGGCTCGGGCTCGACTTCGAGGGCCGCGTGTTCGAGGACAACTTCCTGATTGCCGACGTCCGAATGAAGCACGAGATGCCGTCCGAGCGCTGGTTCTGGTTCGACCCGCCCTTCAATCCCGGCAGGTCGGCGCTGATGCACAAGCAACCAGACGACGTCTGGCGGCTCGACTTCCAGCTCGGCTGGGACATCGACCGCGCCGCGGCGATCCGGCCGGAGAATGTGGAGCCGTTCGTGCGCGCCATGCTCGGCGACGATGTCGAGTTCGAGCGCGAGTGGTACTCGGTCTACACCTTCCAGTGCCGGCGCATGGCGCGCTTCGTCCACGGCCGGGTCGTTTTCGCCGGCGACTCTGCACACCTCGTGTCGCCATTTGGCGCGCGCGGCTGCAATGGCGGCTTCGCCGACGTAGACAACCTCGGCTGGAAGCTCGACCTGGTACTGCGTGGCGAGGCAAGTGAGGATCTGATCGAGACCTACAACGAGGAAGCGATCACCACGGCAGACGAGAACATCCTGAACTCGACACGCTCGACCGACTTCCTGACCCCGAAATCGACCGCCAGCGGAGCGTTGCGCGACGCCGTGCTCGAGCTCGCGCGCGATCACGCCTTCGCCCGGCCCTTCGTGAACTCGGGCCGACTGTCGACCGCAGTCAACTACCCGATGAGCAGGCTGTCGACGCCGGATGTGGACACCTGGACGAAAGGTACTGCGCCCGGCTCGCCGGTTCTCGATGCGCCGCACGGAGAGGGCTGGCTGCTCGACGCGCTCGGCGACGATTTCGTCCTGCTCGCCCGCGGCTGGCGCGGCGAGGTGCCCCCCGCGGTACGGCATATCGACGTGGACGGTCTCGCCGCCGAGCGGCTCGGCCTGACCGAGGGCGCCGCGGTGCTCGTCCGCCCGGACCAGTATGTCGCGGCGCGTTGGAAATTCCCGGAGCCAGCCGCACTGGATGCGGCGCTGGCCCGTGCAAAGGGAGGCACAAGATGGCAGAGCTGATCACGAGTCCGCATCTTTCGGGCGCCGACGACGTCTATGAGCGGCTCGTGCGGATGCACGAGGGCTTGAGCGAGGCCGAGAGCCTGAAGGTCTGGGCCAAGTTCGCCCTGACGCTGGCCAACCACGTGGGCGACCGCGCGGTCATCGAGCAGGCCGTCGCCATCGCGCGCCCGGAGGCATCCCCGGCGCTCGCCGGCTGAGAACCCGCGGGGGCGGCGTCCCAGCGTCCGCTCTCCTCACCCCAACTCAGAAGAAACGGGTCGCTTGGACCCGAACGGAGAAGACATGCTCAATATGACGATCGGCGGCCAGGCCGCCACAACCGCTAACCGCTTCGAGGTCCGGAACCCGGCGACCGGCGGCGTGGTGGACACCGCCCCGAACGCCGGGCCTCCGACCTCGACCTCGCCGTCGCCGCGGCGCGCGAGGCAGGCCGCGACTGGTCCGGCAGGAGCGACGAGGAGCAGGGCGCGGCCTGCCGCGCCGTGGCGAGACGATCACGGCCAACGCCGAGGAACTCGCGCAGATCCTCACCCGGGAGCAGGGCAAGCCCTTGAACGGGCTCGGCTCGCGCTGGGAGCTTGGCGGCGCCGCCGCCTGGGCGGGATACACGGCCGGCCTCTCCCTGCCGGCGGAGATCTTGCAGGACACCAACGAAGGCAGGGTCGAGCTCCACCGCAAGCCGGTCGGCGTCGTCGGCTCGATCACGCCCTGGAACTTCCCGGTCATGATCGCCGTGTGGCACTTCCTGCCGGCGATCCGCACCGGCAACACCGTCGTCATCAAGCCCTCGCCGCTTACCCCGCTCTCGACGCTACGCATGGTCGAACTGGTGAACCAGGTGCTGCCGGCAGGCGTCCTGAACGTCGTCACGGGCGATGACAGCGGATTCAATGTCGGCGCCGCGATGTCCGCCCACAAGGGCATCGACAAGATCGTCTTCACCGGCTCGACGGCCACCGGCCGGCACGTGATGCGCTCGGCCGCCGACAACCTGAAGCGGCTGACCCTTGAACTCGGCGGCAACGACGCCGGCATCGTCTTGCCCGACGCCGACCCTTCGAGGATCGCCGAAGGCCTGTTCTGGGGGGCCTTCATCAACAACGGCCAGACGTGCGCCGCGATGAAACGCCTCTACGTCCACGACTCGATCCACGACGCGGTCTGCGACGCCCTTGTCGCCTACGCCGAGAAGATACCGGTCGGCGACGGTCTCAACGAGGCCTCGGTCCTCGGCCCCGTGCAGAACGCCATGCAGCACGGCAAAGTCTCGAAGCTCGTCGCCGACGCGGTCTCCCACGGCAAGGTCCTCCTCGGCGGCAAGCCCGGCGACGGCCTCTTCTTCCCGCCGACGATCATCTCGGGCCTGTCGAACGGCCACGCCCTCGTCGACGAGGAGCAGTTCGGCCCCGCGCTCCCGGTCATACGCTACTCGGATGTCGAGGAAGCGATCACCGCCGCAAACGATAGCCAGAACGGGCTCGGCGGCTCGGTCTGGTCCTCCGACATCGATGCTGCGAAGGCCGTTGGCCGCCGGATGGAGTGCGGCTCCGTCTGGATCAACAAGCACGGCGCCATCCAGCCGAACATCCCCTTCGGCGGCGTCAAGCAGTCAGGGTTCGGCGTCCAGTTTGCCGACGAAGGTTTGAAGGAGAACACCAGCCTCCAGGTGCTGTTCTCCTGACGCCGTCAGGCGGGGAGAGGCGGATCCTCGTCCCCGCGAGATCAGGCCTGGCGGCACAAGGTCGGTGAGATGTCGAGCGCTGATGGCCTGCCTGCCGAACCTGCGGGCGGTCGGCGGCTGCTGCGGCACCGATGATCGCCACATCGGGGCGATCAGCCATGCCTGCCGCCACCGTGCGCCAGCGGCCTGATCTGGACCGCTCACGACTGGGCCGGCGGGGGCGCGGGGCGCGCGGCGGGATCGGCATGGCGGAAGCTGACCATGCCGGCCCCGACGTCGAATAGCCGGCCAGACCCAGCAGCTTGCGGTGTGTGTGGCGGTCGGGCGCCTGCGCCCCGGACGCGAAGGGAGACCGTCCCCGGCCTTGGGTCCGGACAGATGGCCGGACCTTGGTCCGATGCGGCGTCGCGCGGGCGCGCCTAGGTTCGGTCCAGGCGGCGGACGGTCCGCGCGCGACGTCGGGAGGAGACCAGGATGACATTGAAGGACTCGGCCTCGAAGGCCGCGATCGTGCTTGGCGCGGGCGTTCTCTTCGCCGCGACGCCCCTGGCGCTACACAAGGGGCCGAACGGCGTTCATCTCTCCGCCATTCACGCTTTCGCCAAGGACGGAGGTGACGACCGCGGCGGCGACGACCACGGCGACGACCACGGCGGCAACAGCGGATCGGGAAGCGGCGGCCGCGGCGGCGAGGATCATGGCAGCGACGATCACTCCGGTTCGGGCGGAAGCGGTGGCGACCGCGGCGGTGATGACGACTCGAGCGGCAGCGGGTCGGGCAGCGGCGGCCACGGCAGCGATGACGGAAGCTCCGACGACCATGGCAGCGGCGGGCACGGGTCCGACGACAGCGGTTTCGACGACAGGGGAGGAGACTCGCGGGGCGGGGACGACAGTGCCCCCGACGATATCGAAGTCGTGCGTGCCGACGGAACCAAGGAGGAGATCAGCAACGGCTGGTACGAGCGCCAGGACGCCTCCGGGCGCACCGTGGAAGAGCGACGGGCGACCAGCGCCGACATCGCCCGGCTCACCGGGCCGGACAGCACCGGCCGGCGGACGATCGCGGTCGGCTACGTCAAGACGGTAGAGGCGCGCGGCGGGAATATCGAGATCCGTTACTCCACCGGCTGGACGGAAGAGCTGCAGGGCGGGCGCTACGAGCTCACGGACCCGAACGACAACACCGTCGTGGAGCGTCCGGCGCGGCCGGCCGACATCGCGCGGCTGCAGGCGCTGGCCAACCACTGACCGGAAGCGCGCCGAGGCCCCGGATCCGGTCCGGGGCCTTTTTCATGCCGGTCAGGCGCCCCAGGCGTCGCGGGCGATCAGGGCGGCCTCGACGCGGTTCCGGGCCTGCAGCTTCTCGAGGATCGTCGTCATGTAGTGCTTCACGGTCTTCTCCTGCAGACCGAGCGCGCCCGCCACCTCCTTGTTGCTGAGGCCGCGGGCCACGTGGCGAAGAATGTCCTCCTCGCGCTTGGTGAGGTCGTCGATCGAACAGCCGGGCTTCGGCTCTACCTTGGTCTGCATCGCCGTCAGGACCCGTTGCGCGAGCGACGGCGAGACGTGGGGGGTGCCGACCGCGATGTCGCGGAGGATGTCGCGAAGCCCCGAGGCAGAAACGCCCTTGAGGATGTATCCGATCGCCCCGGCCTTCATCGCCGCGAGGAGGTCATGATCGTTCTCGGACACGGTAAGCATGGCGATCCGCGTCTCCGGGACCCGGGCTGCAATCGCCGCCGCCGCCGCGATGCCGCCGCCCGGCATCGAGATGTCGAGGAGGGCGACGTCCGGACGCTCGGCCTCGACCAGCGCCACTGCCTCCGCGGCGGTGCCGGCATCGCCCGCGACGGCGAAGTCGCCGTCCTCGGCAATGCTGCGGATCAGGCCCTCTCGGAAGATGGGATGGTCGTCGGCCAGGACCACGCGGATGCTCATGGCGTCTCTCCTTCTGCGAGCGGCAGGCGCAGGCGCAAGGTGGTGCCCCGGCCCGGGGCGCTGTCGATCCCAAGCTCGCCGCCGATGCTTTCGGCGCGGTCACGCAGACCGGCGAGCCCCTGGCCGCCATCGGGGCGGATGCCCGCTGCGGCTGCAGGGTCGAAGCCGGGTCCGTGGTCCTCGACGGTGATGGTGAGGAGGGACGGCGCCACGGCGACCGCAACGCCCGCAGGCGCGCCGTCGGCGTGACGGGTTGCGTTGGAAAGCGACTCCTGGATGAAGCGATAGGCGCAGATGCGCGCCGACGCGTCGAGCGGCGGATCCTCCGGGCCGTCGTAGCGGACCTCGACCGCGCTTTCGGTACGGCGCTGATGCGACTCTACCGCGCGGCGCACGATCTCGCGAAGCGTCAGACGGTCGAGGTCGGGCAGCGACAGGCCGCGGGAGATGCTGCGGATCTCCGCGAGAGCGGTATTGAGGGCGGCGCGGATATTCTCGGCCTCATTCCTGCCCGCCTCGGTCGCCGGAAGGATGCGCTCGAGTCGCAGGGCTGCGAGCGCCAGGTACTGGGCCGGGCCGTCATGCAGGTCCGCGCCGACCTGGCGGAGGGTACGCTCGGTCTGGGCGGCGGCACGGGCGGCGGCCCCGATCGCCTTTCGACGCAACTGGACGTTCTGCTCGGCGATGTCCCGGCTGCGCGCGGCCTCCTCGCGCAGGCGGACCTGCTGCCGCGCGATGGTCTGGCCGCCGGCGCGCACGATGCCGAACAGGGCCATCCCGCAGAGGCCGAAGACCGCCGCGACGATGAGCCAGCTCTGGCGGCGCGCGGCGGCAAGGTCGTTCGACAGGGTTGTCTCGACCGCGTAGAACTCAGCGACGGCGATGATCCTGCCGGACCAGGCCTCCCGGACCGGGCTGTAGATCTCCAGGAGCGGCAGGCCGAGCGCGGCCTCCGGCGCGTTCTCCTCGTCGTTCAGATCCTCGAAACGGGCCGCGACGATGCCCTGGCGCGCGGTCCGGAGCGGGTCGTCCGGCGGCAACGTCCTGCCGATCATCGCGGGGTCCGAGGCATAGACGATGGTTCCGTCCTGTTTCCAGATCTTCATGGAAACGATGCGCTTTCCGAGCGGAGTGCTCTGCATCACCTCGTCCAGAGCGCGCATGGCCGGCTCGGTCAGAAAATC
>JBGALW010000220.1:0-5786 GCA_044223585.1 Amaricoccus sp. | reverse complement strand
GACCCGGCCGGCGAGGTTCTCCACCCGGTCGGCGAGCTGCTGCAGCGTCGTCGCGGTCTCCGCCCAGGTGCGCGCGAGATCCTGCTCGGCGCCGCCGCCCGGCAGCGTGTCGTAGCGGTTCGGGATCGCCGCGACGGCGATCTGCCGGCCGGCAAGGTCGAACGCCACCGCCTTGATGACGGAGGTGCCGGCGTCGATCCCGACCAGCAGGTCCTTCATGCGGCGCGCTCCTGCGCCGGGGCGAGCGTCGGCCCGTGCGACAGCGCGCGTCCGGTGCCGGCGTCGAAGACGTGCAGCGCCTGCGGGTCGATCGCCACGCGGATCGTCTGCCCGAGCGCGAGGTCGGTGCGGTCATGCTCGACCAGCACCAGCGAACCGCCGGCGAAGTCGGCGGCGATGTGGGTCTGGTCGCCGAGCCACTGGTTGGCCGCGACCTTCGCCGGAACCCCGTCCTCGGCGCGGCGGACGGCATAGGGGCGGATGCCGATGACGACCCGGCCGGCGCGGAGCAGCCGCTCCCGCACCTCGGGCGCGAAGGCGGCGTCGGGGTAGTCGAGGCTCACGCCGTCGTTCAGCCGCAGGCGCAGGAGGTTCGCCTCGCGCCCGACCTCGGCCTCGAACACGTTCATCGGCGGCTCGCCGACGAATGTGCCGGTGAAGAGGTTCGCCGGCCGCTCCTTGATCCGGTCGGGCGTGTCGAACTGCTGCAGCACGCCGCCCTCCATCACCGCGATCCGGTCTGCGAGCGCGTTCGCCTCGGTCTGGTCGTGGGTGACGAGGATGGCGGTCAGGCCGCGCTCCTTGATGAAATGCTTGATCCGTCCGCGCAGCACTGCGCGAAGCTGCGGCTCCAGCTGGCCCATCGGCTCGTCGAGCAGGTGCAGGTCGGCGTCGCGGATCAGCGCCCGGCCAAGGCTCGCCCGCTGCTGCTGGCCGCCGGAGATCGACGAGGGATAGCGGTCGAGGATGTCCCCGATCTCCAGCAGCCCGGCGATCTCCCCGACCTTTTTGGCGACCTCGGCCGCGGAGAGGCGCTTCGATTTCAGCGCGAAGGCGATGTTCTCGCGCACGGTCAGCGGCGGGTAGAGCGAATAGCCCTCGAAGGCCATGGCGACGTTGCGGCGCACCGGGGGCAGGTCCTGCACCGCGCGGCCGGCGAGGGTGATGGTGCCGCGGGACACCTCCTCGAAGCCGGCGATCATGCGGAGCGTCGAGGTCTTGCCGCAGCCGGACGAGCCGAGCAGGGCGATGATCTCGCCCTTCTCGACGTCGAGCGTCACCGCCTTGACGGCGTGCACGCCGAGATCGACGGGGCCATAGAACTTGTCGACGGCCCTGAGCGCGAGCTGGGTCATGCGGCGGCTCCGGTCGGGGCGGTGGCAAGCCGGTCGCCGGTCGCCTGGTCGAACAGCAGCGCGCTGCGTCCGTCGATGGCGATCCCGGCGCGGCCTCGCGTCGGGCCGGGGGTGCCGGCCGGGCGCGAGACGAGGATCTCGCGGCCACGCGCGGTGCGGACGAGGGTCACGGTCTTTTCGTTCAGCGGCGTCTCGGCCTCGACCGACACCGGGATCGCGCCCGGCGCGTCCGGCGCCACGAAGTGCAGCGCCTCGGGCCGCAGCCCGACCGTGCAGGGCCGCCCGACCGCAGCCTCGGGCGCGCCGGCGAGCGGCATCGCGACATCGGAGAGGGTGACGCTGACGCCGCCCGCCCCGCGGGAGGGCGTGACGTCGAGAAGATTGATCGTCGGGTCGCCGAACAGCCGGGCGATCTCCACGGTCGCCGGCCGCCGGTAGATCTCCTCCGGCGTGCCGAGCTGGCGCACCCGCCCGCCTTCCATCACCGCGATCCGGTCGCCAAGCGCCCTCGCCTCGGTGTAGTCCAGTGTGACGTAGAGAACGGTCGCGCCCTGCGTGGCGAGCAGGCGTGGCAGTTCCAGCCGCATCTCGAATCGCAGCTTGGCGTCGACATTGCGGAGGGGGTCGTCGAGCAGCAGCACCGGTGGCTTGCCGACGAGCGCGCGCGCGAGCGCGGTGCGCTGCTTCTGGCCGTTCGACAGGGCGCGCGGCTGGTGGCCGAGGACGTGGCCGATCTTCAGCAGCCGCGCGACCCCCTCGACCCCGGCCTTGATCGCCTCCGGGCCCGAGCGCTGCGCCTCCAGCGGGGTCGCGATGTTCTGGAAGGCCGACATGTGCGGAAACAGCGCGAAGTTCTGGAAGGCCATGCCGATGCCGCGGAACTCGGCATCGAGATCGGTCACGTTCTCGCCGCCGATGAGGATGCGGCCGGCGTCGGGATCGATCACCCCGGCGATCAGCCGGAGGAGCACGGTCTTGCCGGCGCCGGAGGGGCCGAACAGCACCAGCCGCTCGCCGTCGGCGACGGTCAGGGACAGATGGTCGATGACCGTCTGGTTCTTGAAGCTCTTGACGAGGTCACGGAGTTCCAGCGTGGCCATGCGTTATCCTTTCACCGCGCCGAGCGACAGGCCCTCGACGAGGTAGCGCTGGGCATAGAGGGCGATGGCGAGGGTGGGCGCGATCGACAGTACGATCGCCGCGGCGATCTGGCCGTACTGGATGCCGCTCGCGGTGACGAAGGCGAGCGCGCCCACCGTCACCGGCTGCTTGTCGGCCGAGGCCAGCACCAGCGCGAAGACGAAGTTGTTCCAGGCGAAGATGAAGGCGAGCAGGCCCGCCGCGGCGATGCCGGGACCGGCGAGGGGCAGGGAGATCCGGCGGAAGGTCGAGAGCCAGGAATGGCCGGCGATCCGGTAAGCGTATTCGACGTCGGCCGAGATGTCCTCGAAATAGCCCCGCACGATCCAGAGGATGAGCGGCAGGCAGATCAGCTGGTAGACCCAGATGAGGCCGAAGTAGGTGTTCGCGAGGCCGAGCTTCTGGAAGTAGATGGTCAGCGGCAGCAGCACCAGGAGGGCTGGGGCGAAGCGGAAGGAGAGCAGGGTGAAGGCGATGTCCTCGGACCCGCGGAACTTGTGCCGGGCGAAGGCGTAGGCGGCCGGCACGCCGAGCAGCAGCGCGAGCCCGACCGAGGTCACCGACAGGAAAACCGAATTCCAGAGATTGCGCATGAAGGCGATCTCCAGCGTCCCGGTGCCCGTCTCCAGCTTGCCGGAGATGAGCGCGGTATAGTTCTCCAGCGTCGGCGCGAAGAAGATCTGCGGCGGGATCTGCAGGATCGTCTCGTTGGTCTGGAACGACATGAGCAGGATCCAGACGATCGGGAACATGAAGAAGATCACGACCAGCGCCAGGGCGATGCCGCGCAGCGCGCGCTCGAGCGGGGAGGTATGGTCCATCGCGGCCTCCTCAGGCGTTGCCGTGGGCGCGCTCGCGCAGGCGCAGCCAGTTCTTGATGAAGATCGTCGACAGGAAGTAGGTGATCGCCCAGAGGATGATCAGCAGGGCCGCCGAGCGCCCGACATTCGTCGACTGGAAGAAGTTGAGGTAGGCCTCGACCTGGAACACCAGCAGCGTGTCGCCCGGTCCCCCCTGGGTCATCGCGTAGATGATGTCGAACTGCTGGATCGAGTCGAGCAGCCGGAACAGCGTGGCGGTCAGGATGTAGGGCGTTAGCATCGGCAGGGTGATCCGCCAGAAGACGAAGCTGCGCGGCACGCCGTCGAGTGCCGCCGCCTCGAACGGCTGCGTCGGCAGGGACCGGAGGCCGGCGAGGAGCAGGATCATGATGAAGGGCGTGTAGACCCAGACATCGACCAGCACGACGGTGAGGAGCGCGGTAGACGGCGAGGACGCCCAGCGGAAATCGTGCAGGCCGATCAGCCCCATGCCGTAGCTGAGGATGCCGAACCCGGGGTTGGTCATCAGCTTCCACATCAGCGCGGCGAGCGCCGGTGCCGTCATCAGCGGCATGAGGAGCATGATCGAGACGAAGTTGTTGATCCGGCTCCGCTTCTGCAGCAGGAGCGCGATGCCGAGGCCGAGCAGGAGCTCTACCACCACGGTGATCCCGGCATAGAGCAGCGAGATCCGCACGGTGTTCCAGAAGCTCGAGTCGGTCAGCAGGTTCAGGTAATTCTCACCCCAGTTGAACGCCCGCGCCCAGGGCTGGCTCAGGCGATACCGCTGGAACGAATAGACCACCGCCGTGAAGAACGGGATCAGGATCCCGATGCAGACGAGCAGCGCGGGAAGGCTGAGGAGATAGGGGAGTACGCGCTTGCTGACGCGGAATCCCGGGACGTGCGCCCGATGCGTGGCGGTGGTGGACAAGGCGCCCCTCCCTGAGACGGCAAACGGTTGCGTGGCGCCGGGGAGCGCCACGCGTGGGACCATGCGGCCGGCGGTGGGCGCCGGCCACAGGCGGGGGGTCAGCCGAGCCCGGCTTCCTTGAGCTGGCGGTTGATGCTCTCGGCCAGCTGGTCGAGGCCCTCGTCCACCGGCACCTCCTTGGCGACCATCTTCTGCAGTGTCGCGGCCCATTCGGTCGTGAGGTCGAAGAACAGCGGCTGGGCGGTGAACTTGATGCTGGCGCCGGGGGCCGAGACGGTGAACATCTCGACATAGCCCGGATAGCTCTTGTCGAGCTTGTCGATGAACGCCTGCTCCTTCCAGGTCGAGTTCCGCACCGGGTTCACGAAGTCCATGTTGACCGCGCCGAACACCGCGTGCTCGGGGCCGCCGGCCCATTGCAGGAAGTTCCAGGTCGCGTCCTTGTCCTTGGAGAACTCGGACATGGCGAGCGACCAGATCCAGATGTTCGGCGTCGGCGCGGACGCGGCCGGGTTGGCGGCGAAGGGCGCGAAGGCGAGCTGGCCCGCCATCTTGTTGCTGCCGCCGTTGTTGAAGTAGCCGAGGATGTCGGCGTCGAAGATCATCGCGCTGGCGCCGGCGCCGAGGTCGGTGCCGACCTGGTACCAGGTGTAGGTCGACCAGTCCTTCGGACCGCTGTCCTGGATCATCTTGACCCAGCTGGCGTGGAAGGCCTTGGATTCCGCCGTGTTCATCGCGGCGCTGAGCACGCCGTCCGCAACGGTGAGGTCCTGCTGCCCGAAGTTGGCATAGGCGCTGAGGAAGCCGGGATGGATCGTCGCCCAGCTGCGCGACCCGCGCACGCCGATGCCGTAGACCCCGCCGCCGACATCCTTGGTGAGCTTCGCCGAAACCTCCAGCATCTCGTCGAGGTTCTTCGGTGGCTGCACGCCCACCTTTTCGAACATCGCCTTGTTGTAGGTGATGTTGTTCTGCTCGAAGCCCCAGGGCAGGCACCACTGCTTGGCGTCGTCCGAGCCGAGCGCGCCACCCGGCTGGCCGTTCCAGGCGCAGGACTTCTTCACGCCCTCGATATAGTCATCCCAGGCGAACTGCGGCCCGGTCTTGGCCGGATCGCCGATCCAGTCGTTGAGGTCGGTGATCCAGCCCGCCGGCCCGTAGGTCCAGGTCATGTAGGCGCCGGTCATGAAGGCGTCGTACTCGCTGGAGCCGGACGAGAGCGCCGCGGTCACCTTGTCGAAATAGACGTCCTCCGGGAACACGTCATAGCTGACGTTCATGCCCGTCAACGTCTTGAACGCGTCGAGGTTGGCGATCATCGCGTCGGCATAGGGGTGCTTGTTGAGCAGCAGCTTGATCGACTTGCCCGAATGCGCCTTCCAGTCGAAGTCCGCGGCCATCGCCCTGGTCGCCATCGCGCTGACGAGCGCGTTCGCCGTGGCCGCCGCCATCCCGAGCGCGCCCAGCCGGCGCAGCATGCCGCGCCGCGAGATCTGGCCGCGGAGATAGGCGCTTACGACGTCCTTTTCTCTCTCG
>JBGALW010000219.1:0-5837 GCA_044223585.1 Amaricoccus sp. | reverse complement strand
GACGCGGACACGCTGGAGGCGCGGCTCGACCGGCTGCTCGCCCACCACGACGCGCTCCGCAGCGGGCTTGGCGCCCCTGGGATCGACCGCGCGGCGCTGACGGCGCAGCTGCACGAGATCGCGCCGCAGGTGCTGCCCTACGCCGCGCCGGTCTGGCGGGTGATGGCCGAGCAACGCCGCGCGGGCAGGCGCATCCTGTTCGAAGGGGCACAGGGGGCGCTGCTCGACATCGACTTCGGCACCTACCCGTTCGTCACCTCGTCGAACACGCTGGCCGGGATGGCGGCGACCGGCACCGGGATGGGGCCGGGGGCGGTCGACTTCGTGCTCGGCATCGTCAAGGCCTACACGACGCGGGTCGGGGCCGGGCCGTTTCCGGCGGAACTGACCGACGCCGTGGGCCAGCGGCTCGGCGAGCGCGGGCACGAGTTCGGCACGGTGACCGGCCGCAAGCGGCGCTGCGGCTGGTTCGACGCGGTGCTGGTGCGCCAGACCTGCACGACGAGCGGCGTGACCGGCATCGCCCTCACCAAGCTCGACGTCCTGGACGGGTTCGAGGAACTGAAGATCTGCGTTGCCTACGACCTCGACGGCGAGCGGCTGGACCACCTGCCGATCGCCGCCGCGCTGCAGTCGCGCGTCACCCCGATCTACGAGACGATGGAGGGCTGGTCCGAGACGACGGCCGGCGCGCGGTCCTGGGCCGAGCTGCCGGCGCAGGCGATCAAGTACGTCCGGCGGATCGAGGAGTTGATCGGCTGCCCGGTCGCGCTGCTCTCGACGAGTCCGGAGCGGGATGACACCATCCTCGTCACCGATCCCTTTGCGGCATGAGTCTGCCATGCGCAGTGCTCGTGCCGGACGCCAGAAAGCTGTGAGGGACACATGATCATATCGCATGAGCGGAAGTTCATCTACATCAAGACGATCAAGACGGCCGGCACGTCCCTGGAGATCGCCCTCTCAAAGCTCTGCGGTCCCGGTGACGTCCTGACGCCGCTCGGCGACGACGAGGGCGCGCGGGTCGCCTATGCCGGCGCTGGCGCGCGGAACTATCGCGTTCCCCGGCAGGACCTGCCGCCACGAAAGCGGCTCCGCGCCGTGTTGCGGGGTGTTGACGGGCCTTACAGGTACTATGAGCATATCCCGGCCTGGCAGGTGCGGCGCCTCGTCGGGGAGGGCATCTGGCGCGACTATTTCAAGTTCACCATTACCAGAAATCCATTCGACTACATCATCAGCCGGTACTTCTCGGACGTTCATTTCATCGAGAGGCTGAAGATGGAGCACCAATGGAGCCTGGACAGCTTCGACCAGTTCCTGCGGCACTTTTCAAATCACATCAACGAGAACTGGATGCTCTACACCGAGGAGGACGAGATCATCGTCGACTTCGTCGGACGCTACGAGAATCTCAAGGAGGATCTCGCGGAAGTGAGCCGGCGTATCGGGCTCGACCGCAACATTCACGCGGACATGGCGTCGATCAAGGCGAAGGGGACCATCCGGCCGACGGGGGCGGGCCGAAGCCCGGTGTTGCAGGACCGTCACCGGCAGCTGGTTTCCCTGCTCTGTGCCAAGGAGATCGAACGGTTCTACGATCCGCAGCCGGCCCGGGCCGAACTGGAGGCGCAGTGCTGAGGGAGGCGGCGACGGCGCCGGCAGCGGGCGACCCGGCGGAGCGGGGCGGTCCGACCCTCCGGCTTCGGTCGCCCGGCGGCATGGCGATGGGTGCGTGATGAGCCTGAGCTGGCGGGCGAGGCGGCGCTGGGCGCTGGTCATCCTGCTCGTGGGGCTTCCGGCCTACGTGGTCGGGGCGACTACCCTCGTCGGGCTGATCGAGCGGCCGCCGATCCTTCTTGAGGTCGCGATATACGTTGGTCTGGGCTTCCTGTGGGCACTACCGTTCCGATCGGTGTTTCGGGGCGTCGCCCGGCCGGACCCGGATGCACCGACCGGAGATGACACCCCGCATCGCAGCTGACGGACCGATCCACGTCGCCGACAGCTGCGGCCGGGGGCCGAAAACGAATTCGATGGCGCCGCTGCCGCGGTGCGTTGTGTGTATTGAGAGGAGGTCGTGATGAGTCCCTGGGTAAGGATCGCTGCGGCGACGGCCACGATCGTTGCCCTCCCCGCGGCCGCGGAGCAGATCGGCGAGGTGACGACGGTCTTCAAGATTCTGGGCGCCAACCACCGGATCGTCATCGAGGCCTTCGACGACCCGAAAGTCGAGGGCATCGCGTGTTTCGTCAGCCGGGCAAGGACCGGCGGGATCAAGGGCAGCCTCGGGATCGCCGAGGACACCTCCGACGCGTCGATCGAATGCCAGCAGACCGGACCCGTCGCGTTCCGCGAGGAGCTCAGGGACGGCGAGGAGGTGTTCTCGCGGCGCGCCAGCCTGATCTTCAAGACGGTGCAGGTGGTGCGGTTCTTCGACAAGACCCGCAACGCGCTGGTCTATCTCACGTATTCCGACAAGGTGATCGAGGGGTCGCCCAAGAACAGCATTTCGGCCGTGGTGATCCGGGATTGGCCGTGACGGGGCGCGGCGGGCCGACCTTCATCCGCACCACGGGGCCGGTGACGCTGGTCGGCAACGGTCCGATCGACGGGCGCCGAACACCGAGGCGCAACTGGCGCCGCAGGCGGTGGCGGCGGACGGCGGCGGCGACGTGCCGCTGCCCGGCGGGGGGCAGTATCTCGCGGTGATCGGCGACATGGACTCCCTTGGCAACTCCGCGGGGCTGCGGGCCGCAGGCGTCCCGCTGCACGCGCTCGCGGAGCAGGAGACGACCGACCTGGAGAAGTGCCTCTATTCCGTCGAGGCGCCGCTCTTCCTTTGCCTCGGCTTCCTGGGCGGCCGGGTCGACCACGAACTCGCGGCGATGAACGTGCTCGCAAAGTATCCCGAGAAGCGCGTGGTGCTGGTCGGTGCCGAGGACCTTTGCTTCCTCTGCCCGTCGGACTTCAGCATCGAGCTGCCCCCCCGGACGCGCGTGTCGCTCTTCCCGATGGGCCACGTGGTGGGGATGGTGTCCGAAGGCCTGCGCTGGCCGGTGAGCGGGCTTGCCTTCGAGCCGGGGGCGCTTATCGGCACGTCGAACGAGGCAACGGGCGGCACCGTCCGGCTCGGGTTCGACGCGCCCCGGATGCTCGTGCTCCTGCCCGCAGTCTTCGTTGCGGCGGTCGCCGAGCGGCTCCGGGGCGCGCGCGGGTTCAGCTGGCCGGCGCCTCGGTGATCGTCACGGCCGCGGCTTCGGTCACGGTGATGAGCACACGCGATCCCGGACCGTGGGTGTCAGCGAAGCTGCGCAGGTCGGGCGGCACCGCGGCGGTGTGGACGTGGCCGTCCGGCGTCTGGAAGCGGGCGAGGCCGGTGTCGCGGTCATAGCTCAGGACCTGCACGACGAGGCTCTTGCTGACGACGGCGGCCGCGCCCGGCATCGCGCCTTCCGGCGCCCGCGCGGCGGTGGCGGAGGTCATGACATCGCCCGGGTCGTTCGGGTCGGCCATGCTGGCCGTGACCGCGCGGTAGTAGTCGACCTGAACATGGTCGCCGACGGAGACCTGCGGGAGGTTGCGCACCTCGGGTCCGGCGACGACGGTGAAGATCGAGCCGTCGGCGTCGTCCTTCAGCGTGACCTGCCGGGTGGACTGGTTGATCGCCGTGACCGTCGCGCCGGCGCTGGTCAGGCTCTCGTTTGTCGCCTCGCTCGGGCGGCGCAACTCCGCGCAGCCGGTCAGCACCAGGGCGGCCGCCAGGACGGCCACAGAAATCCTAGGGATCATGGTCTCCCCCTCCTCAATTCGCCGGCTTTCGTGCCGACGGTCGCCAGTTATCGACGGCGCCACGGTTTTGTCGAGGCGCGACGCGACAATCCGGCGCTTTGCCGGCGCGCGGAGGATGACGGGCCCTCATGGTCGACGGGAGCAGGGCGCGCGGGCCTGCGGCAATTCGGCTTTCCGCTCCCGGACAATCCGCCTATAACCCCCGCGCGCCTTCACCGGAGGTTCCTGCCCATGTCGCTTTCTCCCACCGAAAATGCCAAGCGCGCCGCGGCGGCGCGTGCCCTGGAAATGGTCGAGGATGGCATGACGCTCGGGCTCGGTACCGGCTCCACCGCCGGCTGGTTCGTGCGGCTGCTGGCCGACCGTATCCGCTCGCCCGGTCTCGATGTCGTGGGCGTGGCGACCTCCAGCGCCACGGTCTGGCTTGCCCAGGAACTCGGCGTGCCGCTGAAACGGCCGGAGCAGGTCCGCCGCATCGACCTGACGGTGGACGGCGCCGACGAGGTCGATCCCGACTTCAATCTCATCAAGGGCGGGGGCGCGGCCCTGCTGCAGGAGAAGATCATCGAGGCGTCGAGCGACCGGCTCGTCATCATTGCCGACGAGAAGAAGCTGGTGCCGGTGCTCGGGGCCTTCCCGCTGCCCGTCGAGATCGTCCGCTTCGGCGCCGGGCTGACCGAGCGGTCGGTGGCGGCGCTGCTCGAGAAGATGGACGTCGACGGCCGGCAGGTCGCGCTGCGGCAGGGCAAGGCCGGCCCGCTGGTCACGGACGAGGGCCACCATATCCTCGACCTGCATCTCGGCCGGATCGGCGACGCGCCGGGGCTGGCGGCCGCGCTCAACCGCATTCCCGGCGTCGTGGAGCACGGGCTCTTCATCGGGATGGCGACGAGCGTCGTGGTCGGCCGGTCCGACGGGTCGGCGGAGGTGCTCTATCGCCCCGGCGCCGAGCCGGGCGACGTGGTCGAGCAGATGCGCAACCTGGACGCGTGACGCGGGTGGGCGGCTTCGACTTCGACCTCTTCGTGATCGGCGGCGGCTCGGGCGGCGTCCGCGCCGCGCGGGTTGCGGCGGAGGCCGGGGCGAAGGTCGGCCTCGCGGAGGAGTACCGCTACGGCGGCACCTGCGTGATCCGCGGCTGCGTGCCGAAGAAGCTCCTGGTCTTTGCCTCGGGGTTCCGTGACGCCTTCGAGGACGCCGCGGGCTTCGGGTGGGACGTCAGCCCGCCGGGGTTCGACTGGGCGCGCCTCATCGCTGCCAAGGATGCGGAGATTGCCCGACTGGAAGCGGCCTACCACGGCAATCTGGTGAAGGCCGGCGTCTCGCTCTACGGGGCGCGGGCCGTGCTGGAGGACCCGCACCGGGTCCGGCTGTCCACGGGGGCGGAGTACAGCGCCAGGCACATCCTGATCGCGACCGGCGCCGCGCCGAGCATCCCCGACGTGCCGGGGGCCGAACTCGGGATCAGCTCCAACGACATGTTCGACCTCCCCCGCCAGCCGGAGCGGCTTCTGGTGGTGGGCGGTGGCTACGTCGCCTGCGAGTTCGCCGGGATCATGAACGGCCTCGGCACCCGCGTGACGCAGGTCTATCGCGGCGCGCAGATCCTGCGCGGCTTCGACGACGACCTGCGCGACCACGTGGCCGACGCAATGCGGGCGCGCGGCACCGCGCTGGAGATCGAGCGGGACGTGGCGGGGATCGAACGGGACGGCGACGGCCTGCGCGTCCGGCTCGACAACGGCGAAGAGCATCATGTCGATCAGGTGCTGTTCGCGACGGGCCGCAACCCCAGCACGAAGGGGCTCGGGCTGGAAAAGGTGGGGCTGGCGCCGGGCCGCAACGGCGCGGTGGAGGTGGACGCCTGGTCGCAGACCGCGATCCCGTCGATCTATGCCGTCGGCGACGTGACCGGCCGCATCGCGCTGACGCCGGTGGCGATCCGCGACGGCCAGGCCTTTGCCGAGACGGTGTTCGGCGGCCGGCCGCGGCCTGCGGGATCCGGGCTGACGCCGACCGCGATCTTCACCCGACCGGAGGCCGCC
>JBGALW010000218.1:0-5845 GCA_044223585.1 Amaricoccus sp. | reverse complement strand
GCCGGCCTTGACCACCTCGGCGGGCGCGAGCTTGCATTTGAGGCCCAGCATCAGCCCCTCGCCGCGGACGCTCTCGAAGACGTCGGGGTGCGAGGCGACCAGTCCCTCCAGCCCCTGGCGCAGGCGGCCCCCGATGCGGCTGACCTGGTCGAGGAAGCCCGGCGCGGTGACGATGTCCATCACCGCGATCCCGACCGCGCAGGCGAGCGGGTTGCCGCCGTAGGTCGAGCCGTGGGTGCCGACCACCATGCCGTCGGCCGCCGTCTCGGTGGCGAGGCAGGCGCCGAGCGGGAAGCCGCCGCCGATCCCCTTCGCCACCGTCATGATGTCCGGCGCGATCCCCGCCCATTCGTGGTGGAAGAGCTTGCCGGTGCGTCCCATGCCGCACTGGATCTCGTCGAAGATCAGCAGCGTCCCGGTTTCGTCGCAGAGCGCGCGCAGGCCGCGCATCTCGGCCACCGACAGCGACCGGATGCCGCCCTCGCCCTGGATCGGCTCGACCAGCACGGCCGCGGTCTGCGGTCCGATCGCCGCGCGCACGCTGTCGAGATCGAAGAACGGCAGGTGGTCGAAGCCCGGCACGACCGGCCCGAAGCCCTTCACCATCTTCTCCGACCCCGCAGCCGAGATCGCGCCGTAGCTGCGTCCGTGGAACGAGCCCTCGAAGCCGATGATCCGGTTGCGCTGCGGGTCGCCCACCGCGTCGAAATGCTTGCGCGCCATCTTGATGGCGCACTCGATGGCCTCGGTGCCGGAGTTGGTGACGAACACCGTGTCGGCAAACGTGAGCTCCACCAGCCGCCGGGCGAGCGCCTCCTGGTTCGGGATGCCGTAGAGGTTCGAGGTGTGCCAGAGCTTCCGTGCCTGCGCCTCGAGCGCCGCGACCAGCACCGGGTTCGCGTGGCCGAGCGCATTGACCGCGATGCCGCCCGCGAGGTCGAGGTATCGCTCGCCCCCTTCCTCCGTCAGCCAGGCGCCTTCGCCGGAAACGAAGGACAGCGGTGCCCGGTTGTAGGTCGGCAGGACGGGAGGGATCACGGGTTCGATCTCCGGTCTGAAAAAACGAAACCACCCCCCGAGCGGCGACCGTCCGGTGGGTGGGGCGCCCTCATGCCGCAAGCGGGGCCGCGAGTCAATTCGGGTGAAGCCCGGACGGCGCGCGAGGCCGTCTCGCCCCCATTGATCCCGCGGGCGGCCCTGCACTATGGTCGCGGCGGCGCCCGCGGACCTCCGCGGCGGCCCAGGCCGGCGTAGCACAGCGGTAGTGCAGCGGTTTTGTAAACCGAAGGTCGGGAGTTCGATCCTCTCCGCCGGCACCATCCCCGCAGCCCTGCAACCGGCGGGGGGTGATCTTTAGCGGGCTATGCCCGGGCGGCGTCGGGGCCGTCCCTCCTCCCGGCGGCACGCTCCTTCACCCTTGCGGCGATCAGGGCAAGCTCGGTCCGCGCCCCCGCATGGTCCGGCGCCCGGGCCAGCGTTTCGGTCTGGGCATCCGCAGCTCCGTCGAGATCGCCGAGCCGGCGGCGCACGATTCCGAGGAAATGCCAGAATTCGGACGAGGCCGGTCGCCGCTCGACCGCCGCACTCGCCGCCGCAAGGGCTTCGGCAAGACGGTCGAGCCGGAGAAGGTACTCCGCCAGCATGCGCTGCACGTCGGCGCTCTCTGGCGTCCAGCGCAGCGCCCGGCGCAGCGCCCCGAGGGCTGCCTCCGTCTCCTCGCGCTGCCAGTGGAGGCGGGCGTCCCGCATGGCGATCTCCGCCTCCAGGCGGCGGCTCTCGCGGATGCTCGCCGCGTGAAGCTGCGCCGCGACGGTCGCAATGTCCTCGGCATCGAAGGACAGCTGGTCCGCGCTTTCGGGATAGTCCGAGAAGCTCTCGTCGAACAGCGTAGGCGCGGTCGGGAAATGCCGGCTTCGCACCGCCTCGTTGGCGGCGGCGAAGCGGTCGTAGAACGCCCGGGCCTCCTGCCTTGACGGCCGCGCGCCCCGGCCCGGCAGGAGGGCTGCAAGCCGGGCGGCCAGCGGGCCGCGCACCTCGTCGACCGGGACGCCCGGCACCGCGGGAAGGTGCCCGTTCACTCGCCGGAGGAAGTCCTGGGCGACCGCGTTGATCGAGGGGTTCTGCGGCGCCACGGCGCGATAGGCCGCGAGATCGCCAAGGCCCCACGCGGCCACGACATCGCTGACCACGTCCCCGCCGACAAGGGCGCCGCGCTCGAACAGCCGCACCGAGACATTCTCGCGGCCGAAGGCGTTCTCCCAGAGCGAGAGGAACCGGTCATAGTTGAAATAGGGGTCATCCGGCCCGCAGGTCGGCAGGATTCGCTGGTCGGTCGCGCCGCTCTTCAGCCGCGTTGAATAGAGGCTGAGCGCCACCTGATCCTGCCGGCGCAGATAGACCGCGATCCGCACCTCGTCGAAATGCTCGAGCAGGAAGCCGCGCAGGCTCTCCACCTCCGCGGCGGTGGTCAGGCGGCTATGGCAATGCTCGGAACAGAAGAGCGCGGTGCAGACCGGATCGAGTTCCTGCGCCGCGGCGGCGCGAAGGCGCGCACGCATCGGCTCGACGTCGTCCGCCGCGCGGATGCCGAAGGGAACGCGGATCTCGTCCCTCCGGCCGGGCGCCATGGCATAGGCGGCAAGGCCGGTATGGTTGAGGGCGCCACAGAACTCGGGATACTGGAATCCGTTCCGGCGCAGCGCCGCCCGATTTGACGCAAGGAAATGCTGCAGGGTGGTCGTCCCGGTCTTCTCGGTACCGATCTGGACAATGGCGCGCCGGGACATGACCTCCCCCTTTCTTGCTCGCTTTCGCGGGAGCCTATGGGGGTGGACGTTAGAAGCGGGTGAATGGCGCCGCGGAAATCGGCGTCCTACGCCTACGGAAAAACAGAGCCTTGCGTTGAAACCGGCGACTTCGGCTGGAGCAGGCGCAATCCGCCGGATCGCTTCGGACGGGCGCGTCGCGCGGCCGGCCGGAAGCGGCGGCCGCCGATACGCTGCCTCAGCCGCCGGCGACCTGGGTCGCGGGCTTGTAGAACAGATGGTGGCCGATCGCCGTCGTGCGGGTGAAGCGGCGCGACCAGTCGGGGCGGACCGAGCGGGTGTGAAAGTAGGTCGCGCCGTCCGTGACCGTGCGGGCGCGGCCGTCGAGCATCATCCGGGCGAGCTTCTCGCTGCGTTCGCGCGACACGCTGCTCTTCATCGCGTCGGACCGGCCGTCGCAGGCGTAGGAGAACTGGCAGCCCCGGCCCGAGCCGGCGCCCTGCCGGGTGACGCCGCAGACCGTTTTCGGGAAGCGGCCGTCATCGACGCGGTTCAGCACGACCTCGGCGACCGCGATCTGGCCCGCCAGCGGCTCGCCGCGGGATTCGAAGTAGATGGCTTCGGCGAGGCACTGCCACTGGGCATCCCCGGTTGCGTGCGGCATCGCATCGAGCGTGTGCAGGTCGAGCTTGCCGTCCGGCGCGATCGGATCGCTGTTGCGCTTGCTCACCGGGCCGAGGGAGGCCACCTCGACATCGCTGCCGCGCGCCATCGGCCGCAGCTTCGACAGTTCGGACACCCGGTCGGCCCCGGAACGAAACGCGGCCTGATCGTATTCCATCGCGCGCACCAGCGGCTCGTTGACCGGCCGGCTGGTGCCGGTATCCGCCGTCGAGGGCGCGGCCATCGCACCAAGGACCAGCGGAAGGGCGGCAAACAGAACGGCCGCAGAGCGGAGAATCACGCGCATCGAGTACCCATCGTTCGGGCCCGGACGTTCGGTGCCGGGCGTTCTTTCGGATCTTAACGAACCGTTAACGAACGCTGGTCTGCCATTCGCAGTTGCAAAAAGCGAAGGCAATTCAAAGCGTAAGCGGAAACCTGCCAATCGCTATGGCAACATGATGACGGCAGTTGGGGCGAAAGCCGCGCCGATTCAGTCGTCTGCGAGCGCTTTGTGAACTGCCGCGCGGGCGGGTCCGGCGACCCGGGAGAAGGCGGTGAACGGGTCTGCTGCCGGGTCGAGTCGCGCCGCGAGCAGTCCTGCGCCGACCAGCCCGAACGATTCGCGCAGACGCGATTCGACCCAGGCGGACCCCTGCGCGCGCAGTTGCGCCGCCCTGCTGCCGGCCCTGATCCGTGCGGTGGCAAGGTCGGCGATCAGCGTCACGGCCGCCTCCAGCCCCTCCCCGGTGCGGGCGGAGACGGTCGCGACGGGCGGCGGCGTGCCTTCCGCGGCGAGCGACAGGGCGCCGGTCACCTCTGCTGCGGCGCGGCGGGCGGGAGCACCGAGATCGCCCTTGGTGACGAGAACCACGTCCGGGACCTCCATCACGCCCGCCTTCATGAATTGCAGCGAGTCGCCGGACGCGGGCTGCACGCAGAAGACGACGAGGTCGGCGCAATCGGCGATCTCGGTCTCGGACTGGCCCACTCCCACCGTCTCGACCATCACCCAGTCGAAGCAGGCGCGCATCAGCACCGCGGCGGGAAAGGTGAGGTCGGCGAGCCCGCCGAGCCGCTGCCGCGCCGCCATCGACCGGACGAAGGCACCGGCATCCTCCGGATCCGTCTCGATCCGCGCCCGGTCGCCAAGCAGCGCCCCGCCGGAGCGGCGGGAAGAGGGGTCGATTGCGATCACCCCGACGGTGTCGCCGCGCCGGCGCATGTGGGCGAGGAGCGCGTTCGTCAGCGTCGACTTGCCGACCCCCGGCGGACCCGTCAGCCCCAGCGCGATGCCGCGCGGCGCTTCCCACGCGGCCCGTAGAAGCGCCGTGAGGGCGGGGTCGTCGGGAGCAGTCTCCAGCGCGGACAGGCAGCGGGCGAGCATACCCTTGCCGCCGCAGGCCAGCGTCGCGAGGTCCGGCGGCAGGGATTTCATGGCTTGCTCCATCGGGCCGGACCGTCTCGTCGCGCTACCGTGCCTTTAAGGCGCCGCGCGGGCAGGGCGCAACCCGCGAACCCGGTACGGAACGCCACGAAGCCGGGCGGACTATTCCTCGGCGCCGGCGTCGGCGAGCAGGGTGGCCTGGGCGGCGGCGAGGCGGGCAATCGGCACCCGGAAGGGCGAGCAGGAGACATAGTCGAAGCCCGCGATCTTGCAGAAGCGCACCGAGGTCGGGTCGCCGCCATGCTCGCCGCAAAGCCCGAGCGTCAGGCCGGGGTTGGCGGCGCGGCCGCGGCGGGCGGCGATCAGCATGAGCTCGCCCACCCCCTCGAGATCGAGGGAATGGAACGGGTCGTCGTGGAACACGCCGCGGTTGACGTAGTCGCGCATGAACCGACCGGCGTCGTCGCGGCTGAGGCCGTAGGTCATCTGCGTCAGGTCGTTGGTGCCGAAGCTGAGGAACGCCGAGCGGGTGGCAAGGTCGCCGGCACGGAGCGCGGCGCGCGGGGTCTCGACCATCAGCCCGAGCTTGTAGGCGAGGCGGGCTCCCTGCTCTTCCTGAACCGAGGCGGCGATGGCGTCGATCCGCGCCTTGACGAGTTCGACCTCGCGGAACGCCGAGACGAGCGGGATCATCACCTCCGGCACCACCGGCGAGGCGGCGGCGCGGTTCACGGCGATCGCCGCCTCGAAGATCGCGCGCGCCTGCATCTCGTAGATCGCGGGCATGGTGACGCCGAGCCGGACGCCGCGCATCCCGAGCATCGGGTTCACCTCCGCGAGGTCGCGGGCCCGCGCCGTCACCTGCGCCACCGGCATTCCCATCGCCTCGGCAAGCGCCCGCAGTTCCTCCTCGCCCTGGGGCAGGAACTCGTGCAGCGGCGGGTCGAGCAGCCGGATCGTCACCGGCAGGCCGCGCATGATCTCGAAGATCTCGCGGAAGTCGGCCCGTTGCATCGGCAGGAGGCGGTCG
>JBGALW010000217.1:0-5849 GCA_044223585.1 Amaricoccus sp. | reverse complement strand
CGTCACCACCTCCTCGACGGTGAAGCGCGCGCGCGGGGTGTTCGATGATCGCCGGTTGACACAATAGGCGCAGTCGTAGAGGCACCAGTTGGTCAGCAGGATCTTCAGCAGTGACACGCAGCGGCCGTCCGGGGTGTAGGCATGGCAGATGCCCGCGCCCGTGGTCGATCCGATGCCGTTCGCGCCGCCCTTGCGTTTCGGCGCCCCCGACGAGGCGCAGGAGGCATCGTATTTTGCGGCGTCGGCGAGGATACGCAGTCGGGCGGCAAGCTTCGGGTCCATCCGATATGTTCGCCATACGTTCGATTGGAACGCAAGAGGAACATGAGCGCGACGGCGTTGCCGCGCGTGCCTCGGGGCGGCCCGCCAAGGAAGGACTCTGGGACGTCGGTATCACGCTGAAGGACAGGCCCGCCCCGAGACCTCGGCCGTTTCGGTCAGCGCTACTGGAGCAGGTCGATCCGCGCCGGGTCCGGGCCCTTCACCAGCGTGATCGCCTGATAGGCAGCGACACGGCCGAGGTTGAACCACCAGGCCAGCGTCTCCCGCATCACCCAGCGAATCTGGTGCAGGAGTGGCTGGTCGCCGAAGGCGCTGGAGGCGACCAGCTCGATCGGTCCGTAGCCCGCCCAGCGGAAACTGGCCCAGGATCGCGCCAGATGGGCGCCGTCGCTGACGAGGATGACCGGCTCGTCGGCGAGCGGACCCAGCACCGGCCGCGACATCAGCGCGTTCTGGAGCGTCGACAGCGACTGGTTTTCCGCCGTCGCGGCCGATTCCGGCACGCCGAGCGACAGGGCAAGGGCCTTCATCTGGTCGCCGGGCCCCGGCTGGCCCTTGCCCGGCGGGCCGCCGGTGAAATGGATACGCGGCGCGGCCCCGGCCTTGTAGAGGGCCACCCCGGTCTCCACCCGCGCGCGGGTCTGGCTGCCGAGCGTGTTCTGGCGCGTCATGTCACCGCCAAGCACGATGATGGCCGCCGCCGGCTCGCTGGGCGAACGGAGGGTGATCCAGACGGCCGACCCCACCACCAGCGCCGCGGTCACGGCGAGGATGAGCGCGACGTCGAGCAGGAAGCGACCGATGATCCGCATGGGAGAGGCATCCCATGCCAGCGTGCCTCCCACCAGCAGGAAGTAGCGTCAACGCCGTGAAACGTAACGAATTCGTTAACGCGCCCGTCAGCCCCGCGCCTTGTGCTCGATCGCGAATTCCTCCTCCGGCGACAGGATCAGCCGATGCCGGCCGACCAGCGCGAAGTAGGCGATCGCCACGGCAAACCAGACGAGAACCCACATCACCCCGCGCGAGAAGTTCGGATCCTGCACCTGGTAGAGCAGGGTGACCACCGCGATCACGATGGTCACCACGGCTCCGGGCACGCCGAGTGGCGAGCGGAACGGCCGCTCGATCGACGGGAAGCGACGGCGCAGCAGGATGAAGCTGATCGCCTGCATGATGTAGCTGAACATTGCACCGGACACCGCCATGTTGAGCAGAACCGACCCGATGACCGAGCCACCTTCCTCGGCGCCGAGGGCGAACCAGATCGTCAGCATCACCGCGAGCCCGACCAGCGCGCCGGCGATCATCGCGACGTGCGGGGTCCGGTATTGCGGATGCGTGACTGAAAGAACGGTCGGGAAGTACCCGGCCCGGCTGAGGGAATAGATCTGCCGTCCCTGGGCATAGAGGATGGTGTGGAACGACGCGATCAGCCCCGTCAGCGCGACGACGCCGAGGACAACGACCCCGCCCTGGCCATAGATCGCCCGGAAGCCGTCGAGCAGCGGCTCCAGCGAGCTCGACAGGTGGAACGCGCCGACGCCCGGGACCGAGGGGTTCAGCAGGACGATCATGAAGGCCGAGACCATCAGGGTCAGCATGCCGAGGATGATTCCCCGCGGCATGTCGCGCTTCGGGTCGACCGATTCCTCGGCCGCCAGCGGCAGCTGCTCGATGGCGAGGAACAGCCAGACCGCGAAGGGAAGCGTCGCCAGTATCCCGCTGAAACCGAAGGGGAACCACGGCCCGTTGCCCTCGGGCAGCTCCACCGCGGCGCCGTCCGGACCCGCGCCGATGTTGAGCGCCCAGCGGCTGAAGTCCATCGAGGGGATGGCGCTGATCCAGAAGAACACCAGCACCGCGAGAGAGATCAGCGTGACGACGAGCGTCACCTTGAACGAAAGCTCCAGCCCGAAGACGTTGAGGCCGAGGAAGATCGCGTAGAAGACGATCCAGATGAGCGGCGAATAGGCCGGATCGAGGCCGAGGATCGAGTTGACGTAGGCGGTGATGAACGTGACCACCACGGCCGGCGTGATCACATACTCGACATTCTCGCAGAGGCCGGTGAGAAAGCCGCCCCACGGTCCCATCGCAGTGCGTGCGAAGGAATAGGCCGCCCCGGTGTGCGGCAGCGCCGGACTCATCTCCGCGATGCAGAGGACGAGCCCGAGGTACATGATCGCAATGATGATCCCGGCGACAAGCATTCCGCCCCAGCCGCCCGTCGCGAAGCCGAAGTTCCAGCCCGAGAAGTGACCGGAGATGACGGCGCCGACCCCGAGGGCCCACAGCGACCAGACCCCGGCATAGCGGCTGAGATGCCGCTTCTCGAAATAGGCGGCATCCGCCTTCTTGTAGCTGACCCCGCCGGACTTGTCGCTCATGTGCCTGAACTCTCATGCGAATCACGGCCCCGCGGGCCGATCCGGGTTGGTTAGCACGGTTCTGCCGCTGCTGCGGTCCCCCCCGGGAGGGCTGGGTGCGCGTCATGCGGCAAGTGCCCGGAAAGACGCCAGCTTTCGCAGTTTTTGCCTCAAGCCGGTCAAGAGCCGTGCGGTTCCACCGACTCTCGGCGGTAACGATCGCTTAACCCGCGGCTCGCACAAGCGGTGCATGAGTACCGTTTCCGAGTCCGAGTCGATTCCATCGACGGCGAGCGCGTCGATCGGATTCCTGCCTGCGCTGGAGCTCCTGCGGTTCCTGTGCGCCTTCGGCATCGTCTGGTATCACATGCATGCCCCGTACAGGGAACTCGCGCACGTCGCGCTGCCGCTTTTCACCGTCCTCGCAGTGTTCCTGTCGGGAGTGTCGCTTCAACGGGGCAACGAGAGCCGGTTCTGGCAGGCCCGGGTGCGTCGCATCCTGGTGCCGTGGCTTGTCTGGTCGGCCTTCTACCTCGGCGTCGAGCATCTTCGCGGCGAGCCGAGCTTCCCGGCGCGGCTTGCGGAAAACCCGCTGCTGATCTTCGTCGGCCCGACCATCACCCTGTGGTTCCTGCCCTTTCTGATGATCGCCTCCGGCATCGTCGTGCTCATCGATCGCTGGATGCGCCGCGACGGCGACGTCGAGCGGCTGCTGATGGTTGCGGTGCCGGTCGCGGCCGGCAGCTACTGGCTCTACAACCATGCCACGATGCCCGAGCCGCTCGGATCGTGGAGTTCGATCATCCCGTCGGTCTTCTACGGCCTCGTGCTGGTCCATGCCCGTGACCGGCACCGGCCCTGGGCGCCGGTCGCGTATCTCGGCGGCCTCGTCGCGATGACGACGGCGCTGCACAGCCTCGACGGCGTCCTGCCGCTCCTCTTCGCGGCCCTGATCCTGGAGGCCGGCATGCGGGTGCAGTTGCCCGGCTCGATCTGGCTGCTGCTCGGACGGCTCTCCTTCGGCATCTACCTGATCCATCCCTTCCACCCTGGTTCTGACACGGCTGCCGCTCGCGCGCCGGTTCGTCTGACGGACCTTGCGCGCCACGCGCCGGAAGGCGAGGGTGCCGCCGTGGCTACGGGGGGCAGCAGCCAATGCGGAGCGGACGGATGGTGGCGGGCCTTGCCGCGGGCCTGGCGATGCTGGCGGGCTGCATGGCGCCGCCGAAGCTGCCCGAGGGCCAGTATTTCGGCCTCGTGACGCGCCGGGTGCCGGTGGTGCTGGAGGTGCCGGGGCAGGCGGCGGTACCGTCGTCCGAGTGGACGGTGAAGCTCGACGGCGGGCACATGATGACGCTGGTGCAGGCCGAGCCGGTGTTCCGCGTCGGCCAGCGAGTGAAGGTCGTCACCGGCGACGGGCCGCCGCGGATGCAGTTTCCCTGACGTTCCCCGCGCCTCAGCTGGCCGCCGACTTCAGCAGATAGAGCGCGGCGAGCCAGAAGGGCACGGCGACAAAGAGGGCGCGATAGGCGTTCCGGGCGTGCCGCATCTTCGCGCTGGCGAAGGCGGCGCTGGCGTGGACCTGGGCGGCGAGGTCCCTCAGATGCTCGTCGGCGGTCAGCGCCCCGACCCGGTCGTGGAATTCGTCCCGGCCGTGCGCCGCGACGTCATGGAAATAGATGAGCGACCGCCCCGGCGCCCGCGGTTGCGGCATCACCGAACGGACGGCGGCGACGAACGAGACCGCGCAGGGCAGGCTGGCGGCGAGGGCGAAGAGCCAGTGGACCGGCGTCAGGTTCGCCTGCGCGAGATGCGTCGCGAGCACCGCCACCAGGGCGGTGTTGATCGGCAGCAGCAGCGAGATCTTTGCGTCGCTCGCCCGGATCCAGGCGATCTGTCGGTCGAGGTTGCGTTCGAGCAGGTCGTGGCGGTCGAAGGGCATGGGACGCCGTCTCGCTGGACGCGGCATTGTCCCGACCGAGCAACCCGGTGCAAGGGAAATTCTGGGCTGCGAGGAACAGGCGCCGCCCGCCGGGCGGTGCCGCGCAAGGTCGCGGTCCGGCTCATGCCGGTGTCCTTGATTGTGGGCCCGTTTCGCGGCGCTCGTGCGCTTCATCGCGGCCCGGTAGAGCGTTGATCGCAAAGAAATCGAAGCCGCGTCGCCGGGAAAGTGCTATGAAGGATTTTCGAAAAGAGCTGGAAAACACCGGAAATCGGTGGGCTCAGCAGATAGAAAACGGAAGCACCTGGGGGGACGAATGACACTCGCGATTGTCGGGTCCGGGTTCGGCAGGACCGGAACCATGACCATGAAGGACGCCCTCGGGGTCCTCGGGTTCGCGCCGACGCACCACATGACCGAAATCATGGCCAACCCGGACCAGCTTGCGCACTGGCAGGCGGTGTTTTCCGGCGGGGCGGTGGACTGGGAACAGGTCTATGCCGGCTATGTCTCGCAGGTCGACTGGCCGGGGGCCTCCTGCTGGGAGCGGGCGCTGGCGGCGTTTCCGGACGCGAAGGTCATCCACACCGAGCGGCCGGAGGAGGACTGGTGGCGCAGCTTCAGCGGCACGATCGGCAAGTTCTTCATCGCCATGGACGGGCTGGAGCTGCCGCCGGGGTTCCGCGAGATCTTCGGGACCATGCGCGAGGGCTTCGTGCGGCCGACCTTCCCTGATCTGACCGACCGGGATTCGGTTCTGGCGGCCTATCGGGCGAACAACAGGCGGGTCCGCGAGGTCGTGCCGCCCGAGCGGCTTCTGGTCTTCAACGTCGCCGACGGCTGGGAGCCGCTCTGCCGCTTTCTCGGGGTGCCGGTCCCGGACGCGGCCTTCCCGCATCACAACGTGCGCCACGAGTTCTGGGAACATTTCGGCGGCGAGCCGGTGGTTCAGCCGGCCGGGGCGGGGGCAGCTCCGTCGCCGGCCTGACGGCCGCCCTTCGCCCGCGCTATAAGGCTCCCTCGGGGGCGACGGGGAGCGGGCGATGGAGAGCATGCTGAACGGGATCGTGGCCGCCCCCGGCCCGCTGCAGGGCGAGCTCTCGCAGCTTGCGCACGGCCTCGAATGGGTGATCGCGGCGATCGACCTCGCCTCGATCGCCATCATGCTGATCGGGTCGCTGCGCTTCATCCTCGGCTTCGTCAGGGCGGAGACGAGCGGCGACCCCGACCTCCGGGTGCGGCGCATCGACCGCGAG
>JBGALW010000216.1:0-5895 GCA_044223585.1 Amaricoccus sp. | reverse complement strand
TCACGTTCGTCTCGCCCATGCCGCGCAGGTCGTGCATCAGGGCGAGCGGCGAGCCGTAGCTGACCGTGATCGCGCGGCCGTCCGCCACCGGCATCGTCAGGCCGCCCCGTTGCAGCAGCCCGCCGAGTGCCCGGATCTCGCCCATCGGCGCGACGCGCGGGCTGATCCCGCCGGTAGCCTCCGCCTCGGCCTCGGCCAGCGCCGCCCGTAGCTCCGCCAGCGTCTCGCCGCCGAACAGGGCGGCGATCAGCAGCCCGTCGGGCCGCAGCGCCCGCCGCGCCTGGACGAGCTGCCCCACCGGATCGTTCGCCCAGTGCAGCGCCAGCGCGTGCACCACGAGGTCGAACGCGCCCTCGGCGAGCGCCAGCCGCTCCTCCGCCGGCCGCAGCGTGGCGTCGGGAAATCCGAGGATCTCCCGCCAGAGTCCCGCCTGCGGCCCGACGATCGCCACGTCGCGAAACCTTCTGTTAACCGCCGTCAGCCTCTCTGAGACGTCGTCGGCCACTTCGCGCTGCAGGAAGTCTACGAGGCCCGCCCGCGCGGCACGCGCCCGGCGCTGCGCCAGAAGGTCGGTGTCGAACAAGGCCGGGGGGCTCGTCATCGGGGTCTCCTGCCGCCCGGAACGCGAAAGGGGAGGCCCGATGGGACTTGCCATGCTTCAGGCCCTGAAGTCGACGCTGATCGACACGCTCTATCCGCCGCGCTGCCTTGCCTGCACCGCCGCCACCGACCAGCCGCACGGCCTCTGCCCGGCCTGCTGGCGCGAGACGCACTTCATCTCCGGCACGACCTGCCGCACCTGCGGCGTGCCCCTCGTCGGCGAGGCGGGGGCGGAAGACGTCTGCGGAAGCTGCACCCGCCATCCGCCGGCCTGGGACCGCGGCGCGGCGGCGGTGATCTATGCCGGCGCGGGCCGGCGGGTGGTGCTGGCGCTGAAGCATGGCGACCGGCTCGACATGGTGGGCCCGCTCGCCGGCTGGATGGCGACCGCCGGCGCCGGCCTCCTTGCCGAAGCCGACCTGATCGCACCGGTGCCGCTGCACTGGCGTCGCCTGCTGATGCGCCGGTACAACCAGTCCGCCGAGCTCGCCCGGCGCCTTGGCCGGCTGTCCGGCAAGCCCGTCTGCACCGACCTGCTGGTGCGCCGCCGCGCCACCGTTCCGCAGGAGGGGATGAACCGGGCCACCCGCGCCGCCAACCAGGCCGGCGCCGTCGGGATCGCCCGCCGCCACGCCGGCCGCGTCGCCGGCCGGCGCGTGCTGCTGATCGACGACGTGATGACCACCGGCGCCACGCTCGGCGGCTGCGCCGACGCGCTGAAGGCAGCGGGCGCCGCCGGGGTCGATGTGCTGGTCCTGGCCCGCGTTGCCTTCGAGGATTCGCTCGGCCTATAGTCGGGAGACGTCTCTCCAAGCCGGGCCCCGATGCCGCCAGTCACGATCTACACCACGCCCACCTGCGGCTATTGCGCCGCCGCAAAGAGCCTGCTGCGCCGCAAGGGCGCCGACTTTCACGAGATCAACGTGGCGGCGGACCCCGGCCGCAGAAGCGAGATGGTGAGCCGCGCCAACGGCCGCCGCACCGTCCCCCAGATCTTCGTCGGCACGCAGCATGTCGGCGGCTTCGACGACCTCGCGGCCCTCGACCGGGCGGGCGGGCTCGACCCGCTGCTTTCCGGGAGCTGACGCCCATGCGCGCGGCGCTCGTCCAGCTCTGCTCGGGCGACGATCCCGCGGCCAACCTGCCGGTGACCGAGGCGCTGGTGCGCGAGGCCGCCGCCGGCGGCGCGCGTCTCGCCGTCACGCCGGAGTGCACCAACATCGTCTCCGCCGACCGCGCCCGGCAGCGCGCCGTGCTGTGCCCGGAAGCGGAGGACCCGACGCTCGCCCGTCTGTCCGACGTCGCTGCGGAACTCGGCATCTGGCTGCTCGTCGGCTCGCTCTGCCTCCGGACCGACGACCCCGACGGCCGTTTCGCCAACCGCTCGCTGCTCATCGCCCCCGACGGCCGGGTGCGGGCGCGCTATGACAAGATCCACATGTTCGACGTCACCCTGGACGGCGGCGAGAGCTACCGCGAATCCAGCGCCTACCGCCCCGGCGACCGGGCCGTGACCGCGGAGGTGGACGACACCCGGATCGGTCTCAGCATCTGCTACGACCTGCGCTTTCCGGCGCTCTACCGTCGGCTGGCGCAGGACGGCGCAACCCTCCTCACGATCCCCTCCGCCTTCACCGTCCCGACCGGCGAAGCCCACTGGCACACGCTTGTCCGCGCCCGGGCCATCGAGTGCGGCGCCCATGTGCTCGCCCCCGCCCAGACCGGGCGGCATGCCTCAATTGCGGGCAAGCCGCGCCGGACCTATGGCCACAGCCTCGCCGTCGGCCCGTGGGGCGAGGTCCTGCTCGACCTCGGCACCGAGCCGGGCGTTGGCCTCATCGACCTCGACCCGGACGCCGTGACCCGCGCGCGCCGCGCCGTGCCGTCACTCGGACACGACCGTCCCTTCGCCTGAGCCGCGGCCGGTCAGACCACGGCGTCGCGCCACTCCACGGCGATACCGGCGGCGGCCAGCGCCGCGTCGATGTCGAGCACGGGATCGATGTGGAAGTTGAAGCCGGAGAAGGCCGCGGTCGCCGCATGCACGGCGGCAAGGTCTTCGGTCTCGAATACCGCATAGCCGCCGGTGGAGGCGGCGCGCACGACGAATTCGTGGATCAGCACCCCCTCCGGCCGCCGCCACTCCGCCATTAGGGCGAGCACGCGCTTCTGGCTCGCCTCATAGTCCGCTGTGGTGCCGTGCTGCTTCTTCTTCCAGGTCATGACGTACTTCATGCTCACTCCCGTAACGGGCGGCGCCGGGGAGACGATGGCCTGCCGGCGTCGCGTGTAAATTGCCTTGGTCAATCGAATGCCGGGAACATACGCGATTTCGCGTCATTCCGCTACCGCCGAGCGATCCGGAGCCCGCCGGGCATTGCCGCGCGGGAAGGGCTCCGCTAAGGCGGGACCGCCGGTAACCAGGGGACGCGCTGCCATGGAGGGGACAATTCGTGTCGCCGCGGGCAGCATCCTCGTCGGTATCGCCGTGCTCGGGATCAAGTTCCTCGCCTGGTGGGTGACCGGCTCGGTCGCGCTCTATTCCGACGCGCTGGAGAGCCTCGTGAACGTCGCGACCGCGATCACCGCGCTGCTCGCGGTGCGCCTGTCGGCGCAGCCGGCCGACGCCAACCACCCCTATGGCCACCACAAGGTCGAGTATTTCAGCGCGGTTCTGGCCGGCAGCCTCATCATCGTGGCGGCGATCATGATCCTGCGCGAGGCCTGGGGCGCGGTGCAGACGCCGCGGATGCTCGACGCGCCGATGGCCGGTCTCGTGCTCGCCGGCGTCGCCAGCGTCGCCAACGCGGTCTGGAGCTTCGTGCTGATCCGCGAAGGCCGGCGCAGCCGCTCTCCCGCGCTGGTGGCGGACGGCAGGCACCTGCTGTCGGACGTCGTGACCATCCTCTGGTCCGGCTGGCGGGTCGTGCGCGAGTCGCTTGGCGGCCTGATGGACGAGGCGGTGCCGGTCCAGCAGCTTGACCAGATCCGGACGGCGATCTCGCAGCACGCGGTCGGCGCCATCGAGGCGCACGACCTGCGGACCCGCCGGGCGGGGCGGATCACCTTCATCGACTTCCACCTCGTCGTGCCGGCGATGATGACCGTGACCGAGGCGCACGAGATCTGCGACCGGATCGAGGGCGCGCTGCGCGCGGCCGTCGACGACGCCCTGATCACCATCCACGTCGAGCCCGAGCACAAGGCCAAGCACAGCGGCGTCGTCGTCCTCTAGCCGCGCGCAGGGGGAACGCCCGCCCGCCGTGCGCCACCAATCGCGCGTTGCGTGCGGCGCGGGTTTGCAAAGCAGGGGGTGAAGGTCTACATCCCGTGGTCATGGTGCCCGGAGAGCGCGCGTTGGACAATCTGATGACCGGCCGTCTGAACAGGGACGGCATCCGTATCCACGGACCGGCGGATTTCGCCGGCATGCGTGTTGCCGGGCATCTCGCGGCCGACATCCTCGACCGCATCGGCCCGCTGGTCGTCCCCGGCGCCTCGACGCTGGAGATCGACGCGGCGGTTCAGGACATGATCCGCGCCGCCGGCGCCACCTCGGCGACCATCGGCTACAAGGGCTATCGCCACGCCACCTGCATCTCGGCCAACCACGTCGTCTGCCACGGCATCCCGGGCAGCCCGATTCCGACCGGCAAGAACGAGAAGAAGCGCACCGACGACCGGCTGATCGACGGCGACATCGTCAATATCGACGTGACGGTGATCGTCGACGGCTGGTTCGGCGACAATTCACGGATGTACATCGCCGGCACGCCCAAGCCCTACGCGGCGCGGCTGATCGACATCACGCACGACGCGCTGATGAAGGGCATCGAGCAGATCCAGCCCGGAAACACCTTCGGCGACATCGGCGCCGCGATCCAGCGGTTCGCCGAGGCGCACCGCTGCTCGGTGGTGCGCGACTTCTGCGGCCACGGCCTCGGCCGGGTGTTCCACGCGGCGCCGAACGTGCTGCATTATGGCCGCTGGGGCACCGGCCCGGTACTGGAGCCCGGCATGTTCTTCACGGTGGAGCCGATGATCAACCTCGGCCGACCGGAGACGAAGATCCTCGACGACGAGTGGACCGCGATCACCAAGGACCGCTCGCTCTCGGCCCAGTTCGAGCATTCGGTCGGCGTGACCGAAACCGGCTGCGAGATCTTCACCCTCTCGCCCGCGGGCCGCTTCCACCCCACGGCGGGCTGACCGCCCCCGGCGGCGTCTGCGGCTGCCGCTCGACTGCGCAGGAGGATGCGATGGCGGTTCACGTGAGGGCCTTCTCGATCTCGCTGGACGGCTACGGCGCGGGGCCGGAGCAGAGCCTGCAGGATCCGCTCGGCAGGCGCGGGATGGAGCTGCACCGGTGGTTCTTCGCCACCCGCGCCTTTCACGCGATGCATGGCGGGGATCTGCCCGACGGCGTCCCGGCTGCGGGTCCGGACGGCGTCGACGAGAGCTTCGCCCGTCGGTCGATGGAAGGGTTCGGCGCCTTCATTCTCGGGCGCAACATGTTCGGGCCGGTGCGCGGGCCATGGCCGGACGACAGCTGGCGCGGCTGGTGGGGCGAGAATCCGGTCTATCACGCCCCGACCTTCGTGCTGACCAGCCACGCCCGCGCCCCGATCGAGATGGAGGGCGGCACCACCTTCGTCTTCGTCACCGACGGCATCGAATCCGCGCTCGAGCAGGCGAAGGCCGCCGCCGGCGGCCTGGACGTGAAGATCGGCGGCGGCGTCTCGACGGTGCGACAGTACCTCCGCGCCGGACTGGTCGACGAACTGCATTTCGCGCTGTCGCCCGTCCTCCTCGGCGTCGGCGAGGCGCTGTTTGCCGGCCTCGACCTGCCGGCGCTCGGCTATCGCGTCACCGACTGCGTTGCCGGGGAGGGGGCGACGCATTTCGTCATCGGCCGGTGAGCGGACCTCGGGACCGTCCGCGGGATGCGGGTCGCCGCCGCGGCCCCTCCGGTGCGCCTCCGGCGCAATCAGGCGGCGTCCGGGTGATACGCAATCCGTTTGATCGCTTCGGACCATCGCTTCGCCCGGCCTTTCGCGTCGGCGGTTGCACCTATTCTGCCGACATCTCGACGGGGCCACCGGCAGCGCCTGCCTGGGCTGGCGCGAAGCGCCTGCCAGGGGGTCAACTGTGGTGGCTGCGGGGCTCAGGCGGCGTTTGTGATCGGCTTGCGGAAGGGTGTGCCGTCGCGGAGCACGGCGTTGGCCGTGGTGAGGAGCCGGCGGGCGACGGCGATCTGGACGACCTTTCCCGGCTTCCCCGCGGCCTTCTGCCGCG
>JBGALW010000012.1:0-41411 GCA_044223585.1 Amaricoccus sp. | reverse complement strand
CCATGGTGCTGCCGGACGACTTCATCCAGCAGGACACGCCCGAGAAGATGTACGCCGCCGCGGCGATGAACGCCGAGCAGATCGAGGCGAAGGTGCTGTCGGTGCTCGACCGCGCGACGGCCGGGGCGCTCAGGGCGTAGACTGCCAAGGCAGAACCGTCGGGCGGGACCGCGCCGGCGCGGTCCTTCGCCCGTCACTCCTCCGGATGGTCCTCCGGTATGTCCACGGCCAGCACGTCCAGCGCCACGGGCCGGCCGCGCAGGATGACCGTGGCGGTGCTGCCCGCCGTGGCGCCCATCAGCGCGCGGGCGATGGGGGCGGCATAGGCGATGGTGCCGGTGGCGGGGTCGGCCTCGTCCTCACCGGTCAGGGTCACGGTGCGGACCTCGCCGGCCTCGGTGCGATAGGTGACGCGGCTGCCGAACTGCACCTCCGGATTCGCGGGGTCGGGTATCGAGAGCCGCGCCGTCGCGCGCCGCAGGGTCCAGTAGCGCAGGTCGCGGCGCAGGCGGGCCGACTGCTCGACGTCCGGCGACGCGGCCAGCGCGGCCTCCAGCTCGGCGATCTTGCCTCCGATCATCCGGAAGCCGCGGGGGGTCACGAGGTTCGTCAGCGCGCTGACCGGATGCTCGAGCGGCACCTCCGGCCGCGAGCCGTCGTCCTCCTTCACGAATGCGCGGCTCATTGTCGGCCCCCGATCAGCTTCTCTGCAGGCTTTATGGTTAATTGCCCGGGGGGACAATGGATGTCTCCTGCAAAAGACGTAAGTCGGGGCAGGGGACGGCGGCGTTCCGGGCCCTCAGATCCGCCCATCGTAGCAGGTCACGTATCCGCCGACGATGTCGTTGGACAGGCGTTTCGCCGGGGCGACGCGGGCCGTCAGCGCATCGGTCAGGTCGCTGCCCGGGTAGTGCGCGGCATAGAGCTTGATCCACGCGCGGGTGGCGCTGCTGGCAAAGGGGTCGACCTGCGCGCCGGGGCGAAACGCCGGGCTGCCCGCCGAGGGATTGCGGTTCGCCGCGGCGTAGCGGTCCACCAGCGCGTTGTCGTCGGTCGCCGCAAGCAGGAAGCGGATCGCGTCGTCTATGCCGCGGCCGTTCACCTCCGTACCGTAGAGATCCTGACCGCGGCTTTCGGCGATACGGGCGGAATAGACGAGAAGGCCGATGGCGCGGCTCTGGTTTTCCAGCGCCGTCAGGCCGCGATCGGTCTCCATCGGAAAGCTGCCGTCCTCGCGCAGGGTGGCGAGCTGGGCCATGAAGCCGGTGCTGGTGCCGGTGCGGTAGAGGCCGTCGTCACCCAGCATCAGACCGAGCAGCATGGCGTTGGCGCCGCGGTAGGTGGCGGAGCTGTTGAGCTTCTCCGAGGACTGGGCGAAGGCCGCGAGCCGGGCGAGCCAGCCGTCGATCGCCTGCCGGTCGGCGTCGGTCGCGGCGGCTGACTGCCGGAGGATCTGCCAGGCCGGGACGAGCGGTCCCATCGCGTCGATCACCGATCCGGTGGACGATCCCTTCGCCTCGGCCCCGAGCCAGGCGCCGGCGTCCGCATGGGCCCGGAGCGCGGCGACGTCCGCCGCGGCGCGGGTCATGTCGAGGTCGAGAAGCGTGCGGTAGGCGCGGGCGTTCAGGGCGCGGGCGAAGTCCCGCGGCGCCTGCGTCGCATCCGGGTTGCCGCGGAGCGCCGCCAGCGACGGGCCGGTCAGCGGCGCGAGGTCGGGAACGTCGCTCGCACGCGGGCAGACCGGCGCCCCGCGCGGCGCCCCGGTCTTGCCGTCGTTGGCGCGGAGCAGGTCGCTGCGGGACGCAACGTCGAACAGCGCGGCGGGATTGGTCACCGCGGCGCGATTGGCGAAGGCGCCATCGGCGCTCGGGGTCACGGCGCAGCCCGCCAGCGCCGGGAGGGCGAGGCAGAGGGCAAGGGGCAGGCGGGTCACGAGGCAGGTCCTCCGGCACGGCTTTTGCCGGGCAGTCTGGCGTCCGGCCACCGGGGATGCAACCGGCGGCGGCCGTTCGGCCGTGCGGGCTTCCCGCGGTTCGTAGTTTCCCTCCCGTAGTTTCCGGCCCGGCGGCTGGTAATTTTCCGAGGCGCGCGGGCCGGCGCGTTTGGGACAGGGTGCGGGCAAAGGGAGCCTAGTGTCCGATGCGCTGCGCGCTGCTCGCGGAACCGCACCACCAGCTGAGCGAGGGCGTCCGCGGCCTGCTGGCGCCGACGTTCGAGATCATCGTGATGGTGGCGGACGAGGCGTCACTGCTGGACGCCCTCGAGCGGATGGAGGCAACGCTTGCGGTCGTCGACCTGTCCCTGCCGCCCGGCCAGGGGCTTGCCGTGATCGGGCGGGTGCGCCGCCACTATCCGGACATTACCCTGATCGCCATTGGCGTCCACGACGAGCCGGGGCTCGTCCGGGCCATCGTTGCGGCCGGGGCGGATCGCTTCGTGTCGAAAGCGGCGCTCGCGACCGACCTGCTGCCGGCCGTGGACGGCGCCCTGCGGCTTCCCGACCCGGCGCGAACCGGCAGCAGGCGCTCCACCGATGTCTGAGGCCCTTTTCCACCACCGCATTTTCAGGGCCGACGAACCGGCCCAAACCCTGACGAGGAACCGTCCCATGAAGAGACTGACCGTAGCCACCGCGGCGCTGCTGCTGCTCTCGCTCTCCGCCGCCACCGCCCAGCAGGCCTCGGCGCCGCCGCCGCACGTCCCGCTGCAGAAGACCATCGGCCAGGCCAAGCCCGAGGTCGTGCCGTCGCTGATCGTGATGAACGCCGCCGGCGCGACGCTCGACGGGACGACCCTGACCCTGAAGGGCATCGCCCCGAACTCGATCGTCTTTGCCGACCGCCCGGTCCGGGCGGCCGGGCATTCGCTGACGAGCGTACTCCTCGACGAGTGGAACCCCTCCTATCCCGACAGCTTTGCCGCCGATCCGCCGAACGCCACGGTTTCGGTGTTCGGCGACGACGACAAGACCATCGCCGACGTGGTGGTCGTGCTGAAGACGCCGCGGATGCAGGGGGACGACCTCGTCTTCGACGTCGATCTTCTCGAGGGCGACCTCGCCGGGCTCCAGGGCCCCGCGGCGGTCTTCATCGACATCATCGGCCGCCCGCTGACGCCGCTTTCCTATGCCGGCGTCGCCCGCCGCACCGCCTACCGCTCGGCCTGGTACGCCGGGGCCGCGGCCGCGTCGCGCCCGGCCTGCGGCTACCCGCCCTATCCGCCCTGCTACTGACGGTCAGCCGTGCGGACGAAACCCTTGGGACCGTCACGAATCCAGATGGAGACCAGCCTGATGAAACGCACCATGTTCACCCTCGCCGCCGTGGCCCTGCTCGGCGCGCCCGCCTTCGCCCAGGAGGAAGTGACCTGCGGCGACTACTCGCTGATGGACAATGGCCAGCAGATGGAGACGATCGCCGGGATCGAGGCGGCAACCTCCGAGATGAGCAAGGAGAACCAGCTGACCGCGGACCAGATCCACGAGAAGCTGACCGCCGACTGCAAGGACAGGGTCGACGTCCTGGTGATCGACGTCGCCACGGGCTTTTGCGCCTGCCCGTGGCGCGCCGGGAGCGGGCGCGCCACTATCAGAGCCGGGCGAGCAGGGCCGTCAGCTCGGCCCGCAGCCCGAAGGTTTCCGCGGCGGCCGTGGACCGGGGCGACAGTTCGGACGCGGTGCGGCCGGTCAGCATCGCCTGGCTGAAGCCGTTGCGGTTGCCGAGCTGGCTCGCCAGCAGCAACGCCCGCCCGTCGCCGAGCGCACCCAAGACCTCCTCGAGGCTGCCGAGCCGTGGCGGCATCCGGTTCAGCAGGATCCGCACCGGGCGCTTCAGCTTCTTCGCCGCCTCCAGCACCGTCGACAGCGCCCAGACGTCCATCACCGACGGCTGGCAGGGCGCGAGCACCAGGTCGCTCTCGCGCATGGCATTCTCCAGCAGGCTCGAGGCGGCGCCCGGACAGTCGACCAGCACGATGTCGTGCGACTTCTTCGCGGTCTTGATGTCGCCCGCGGCGCGATAGTCGCGGGAGTCGATGAGCTCGATTGCCGGATCGGCGCGGATGCCGACCCACCGGGTCAGCGACTTCTGCGGGTCGAGGTCCATCACCGCGACGGTCCGCCCCGCCTCGGCCCAGGCGGCGGCGAGGTGAGCGAGGACCGTGGTCTTGCCGGCGCCACCCTTCTGTTGCGCGAACGTGATGACACTGCCCATATCCTGCGCTCCATCCTGGTTTCGGCCCACTATATGGGGCAAATCCCGGATGTGAAGCAAAACCGTCACCGTCTCCGCAACCATCGGCCACGCCGGCGGCCGGGCTTGCGCGGGGAGGGACGGTGCGCAACCCTGCGGGCAGCCGGTCGGCGGAGGACGGAGCGCGGGATGCACATGCTGAACCTCAACGGGCTGCGGTCGCACGTCGCCGTCGAGGGCGACCCCGCCGGCCTGCCCGTTGTCTTTGCCAACGCCCTCGGGACGGACTTCCGGGTCTGGAACCGGCTGCTGCCGCTGCTGCCGCAGGGCCTGAAGCTCATCCGCTACGACATGCGCGGCCATGGCCTGACCGACGCGCCGGACGGGGATTACTGGATGGGCGACCTCGTGGCGGACGCCGCCGCGCTGATGGAGCGGCTGGAGGCGCGGGGCGCACTTTTCGTCGGCCTGTCGCTTGGCGGGGTGGTGGCGCAGGGGCTGGCGGCGGAGCGGCCCGACCTCGTGCGGGCGCTGGTCCTGTCGAACACCGCGCCGAAGATCGGGACGGAAGACACCTGGCGCGCCCGCATGGCCGAGATCCGCGCCGGCGGCATCGAGGCGGTGGCCGACGTCGTGCTGGAGCGCTGGTTTACCCGGCGCTTCCGCACCGAGCGGGCGGATGACCTCGCCGGATGGCGGGCCATGCTGACCCGGACGCCGGTCGCCGGCTATCTCGGCTGCTGTGCCGCGCTGGCGGGCACCGACCTGCGCGACTCCACCGCGGGCCTTACGCAGCCGACACTGGTGCTCGCCGGCGACGCGGACGGATCGACGCCGCCGGATCTCGTGCGCGAGGTGGCGGACAGCATCGTCGGCGCGAGGTTCGAACTCATCCGCGGGGCCGGGCACATCCCGAACGTCGAGAAGCCGGAAGCCGTGGCGGCGCTGATCGCGACGTTCATGCAACAAAAGAGGCTCGTTGCGTAAGCCGGTGGAAATACCGGAAGTTCCCCGCTAGCACAGTCCCGCGAACAGCTTCTCCTTCTGCGCGAAGAGCGACGGCCGCGACAGGCGGCGCTGGACGAGTTCGCGCGCCCGGCGTCTGCGGTCCGAGGTGGGGTCGGCCAGCATCTCGCGCACGCCGTCGGCGATCGTGTCCGGCCGCGTCATGTCGACCAGCGCGGCGTTCGTCCGGTCGCCGAACTCGCGCACCGGGTCGGTGTCAGAGAGCACGAGGCCGCAGCCGGTGCTCATCGCCTCCAGCATCGACCAGGACAGCACGAACGGCACCGTCAGGTAGACATGCGCGTCCGAGCGCTGCAGGAGCCGCAGATAGTCCGCGCTGCCGAGGCGGCCGACGAAATGCACACGGGCCGGGTCGAGGTCGTTCTCCGCCAGCGCCCGCGCCTTCCAGTCGGTCTTCCGGACCCCGTCGCCGCCATAGGCGACCCGGTTCTCGCCGGCGATCACCGCCACGGCCTTCGGATCGTCGGCCAGCACGGCGGGGAGGGCGGCCATGAACTGCGGAAATCCGCGGTGCGGCTCCATGCCGCGGGTGGCGTAGGTCACGACGCGGGCATCCTCTGCGACAATCCCGCCCAGGGTCGCGTGCCGTACGGCCGCGTCGGGCCGGAAGCGGTCGGTGTCGATGCCGTCATGCAGGACGCGGAGCGTCCGGCGGAAGATCTCTGGAAACTGGCTGGCCTGGAATTTCGTCGGGCAGATCGCGGCGTCGGCGGCGGAGAGGTCCATGGCGATCGGGGCGTTCCGCGCCCGCTCGTGCATCGGCGCCTCCAGCGGCGCGCCGAGCGGCCGCCCCTCCATCTCCGCAAGGAAGGCGACGTCGGCGCCGGGGAAGCGATACCACCACTCGCAATAGGCGACGAAGGCGGCTTCGGGGAAGATGTCCTTGGCGAACATCCCGGCGCCCCAGCCGGAGTGCGCAACCACGACGTCGGGACGATAGCCGCGCTGCCGTGCGGCGAGCGCGGAACGGGCGAAGGCCTGGGCATTGATCGCCGCCTTGTCCATCGGCTGCGCGTAGGGGTGCGTCTCGCGCGAGGGCGCGCGGTGCGGCGCATAGGCGAGGATACGCATCTCCGCCGGCGCCTCGGCCGGCGGATGCGCCGTGGCGAAGGCGACCTCCCAGCCGCGGGACGCCAGCCATTGGCCGAGGCCGCCGAACTGCGCGGGATAGTTGTCGTGGACAAAGAGGATGCGCCGCCGCCCCGGCATGCTTCCGGCGCCCCCTTTTCAGGTCAGCATCGAGACGATGCCGATGAAGAGCGACCCGACGCCGAGCGCCAGCGCCGAGCCCGCCAGGATGCGGAGGCCGACCTGCGGCTCGGCCGCCGCCGGTTCGATGGTGCCAAGCAGCGCCTCGATCCGGGCCTGCACCAGCTCGAGCCGGGCGATCATCTCGGCGAGCTTCTCGTCGTTCGGCGCCGCGGGCTGCGGCCGGTTCACCGCCTCGTAGATGCGCTCCAGCACCCGCCGGTCGGGCTCGGCATTGGCCTTGCCGGCAGGTCGCCGCAGTTCGGACGTGACGCCGTCCTCGGTGCGCGCGGTGGCGGTGACGGTGAATTCGAACCCGGGCTCGAGCGGCGGAGTCAGGTCGCAGCTGAAACCATAGCGTCCCGTGCCGACCCCGGTCTTTTCGAGGTCGCGGCGCGGCCGGTCGGCGCGCACCACCGCAAACGTGCGCCCCTCGCGCCGGATCTCGACGTCGAGCGCGGCGCCGGCGTCGCGGCGGTCGATGACCCAGCCAGCAATCCGGTCGAGGCGGAGCACGTCGACCACGCCATAGATCCGCGGGCCGGCGATGTCGTCGGCGGGCAGGTCCGGCTGCGGCGATGCAGGACTGTCGGAACTCACGGCGTTCTCCTCAACCGGCCGCTTCGAGCGGCAGCGGCGCCAGTTCCGCCGCCAGCGCCTCGGGCGCGGCGAGGTCGGCGGGCGTGACGATCCGCCCGGCATAGGGTGTGATCGCGCCGCGGGCAACCATCGCCTCGATCACGTCGAGCGCCTCGGCAATCGAATCGAACGGCGCGTCGAAGAGGTCGTAGATCGAGAAGCGCCACCATTCGATCGCGAGCAGCCGCTCGACGATCGGCTCGGGAAACCGCAGGCGCACAACGCGGGCCGGGGTGCCGACAACGACGGCATAGGGTGGCACGTCCTTGAGGACGGTGGCCCGCGCGCCGATGATGGCGCCGGCGCCGATCGTGAGGCCCGCCTTGATGAAGGCGCCCTGGCCGATCCAGACGTCGGGACCAAAGGTGGTGACCGGGCAGCTGCCGGGGTAGGGCCGGCGGCGGGCGTGCACCTTGCTGTGGTTCGCGCCGGCGACCAGCACGTCCCAGCCGTTCACCTCCGGATAGTAGGCGGTGCGCGAGGTGGTGAGCCAGTCGGTCGGATGCTCGTGCGGACCGATGGTGACGCCGCTCGCAAGACTGCAGTAGCGGCCGAAGCGGGCGTTGTTGATCGTCCCGCCCGAAAGATTGCAGAAGGCGCCGACATCGAGGAAGGCGCCGGTCGGAACCGTGGAGATGATCGACGTCGGCGTCTCGATCCGCGAGTCGCCGTCAAGGGCGCTGGTCTGGCGCAGGCCGGGCAGGCGCAGACCGACCTTGTCGAGTGCGCCGATCGCCGTGCCGTTCAAACTGATCGCGGTGGACTTGGCCATGTAGTCGTGCCTCGTTCGGAACTTCCAGGGGCGCCTCGGCGGCGCGCCTCGGGACTTTAGGGGGCCGTTCGTTGGTGAAGTGTGAACGGCGCCCCCGCAGTTGTTTCGCTCAGATGAACGTCACGTGGCTGTCCATGAGGTCAGCGAGCTCGTCGCCGCCGACGCCGAGGAACAGCACGCCATGGCCGTTGCCGAGGTCGAGATAGGCATCGCTGCCGAAGTCCTCGATCCGGCTGACGAGGTCGTCGATGGTCAGGGTGCCCTGGCCGTTGATGCCCTGCGTCACCTGCAGCATGTCGTCGGCCGAGAAGTCGGTGATCGTCTCGACGCCGTAGGCGCTGCGCATGACGAAGATGTCCGACCCCTCGCCGCCGGTGAGGACGTCGTCGCCGGCGCCGCCCGCCAGGAGGTCGTTGCCGGTGCCGCCGTCGAGCCAGTCGTTGCCGCGCCCGCCATGCAGCCGGTCGCTGCCGGCCTCGCCATAAGCGACGTCGTCGCCACGGCCGAAGTCGTCGTAGCCCGACATGTAGTCGTCACCGTCACCGAGATAGAGCACGTCGTCGCCGCCGCCGCCTTCCACCGAGTCGTTTCCGGCGCCGGCGTGGAGCGTGTCGTCGCCGTAGCCGCCCATCGGCGTGGAGCGTGTCGTCGCCGTAGCCGCCCATCATCACGTCGTTGCCGTTGCCGGCGTTCAGCGTGTCGTTGCCGTTGCCACCGTCGAGCCAGTCGTTGCCGTCACCGCCCTCAAGCGAATCGTTTCCGAGGCCGCCCGTCAGGGAATCGTCGCCGGCGCCGCCCAGCACGTGGTCGTCGCCGTTGCCGCCGTCGAGCGTGTCGTTGCCGTCACCGCCCTCCAGCGTGTCGTCGCCGTCCGCACCGTGCGCAAGATCGTTGCCGGCGTCGCCGAAGAGCTTGTCGTCGCCGAACGAGCCCTCCAGCGTGTCGTTGCCGTCACCGCCGTGCATCTCGTGGCCATAGCTTCCGACCTTGTCGGCGAGCCAGTCGGCGAAGGTGCCGGTCGTGTTCGGATCGTGCGTCAGCCAGCGGCCGTCGAGCAGGTCGTCGCCGCTGTCGCCGAAAAGGATGTTCTGGCCCCAGTCGCCGTGCAGCGTGTCGTTGCCGTCGCCGCCGGACAGAATGTCGTTGCCGTGGCCGCCATTGATCCGGTCGTCGCCGCCCTCGCCGACCAGCAAGTCGCTGTCCTCGTCGCCGAAGATCACGTCGGCGCCGTCGCCGCCCAGCACCAGGTCGGCACCCGCACCCGCATGAATCGTGTCGTTCCCGCCACGGCCGAGCAGCAGGTCCGCCCCCGCCCCGCCGGTGATCGTGTCGCCGAGCGGGCCGCCGACCAGCAGGTCCGAACCCGCCGTGCCCACGAGCTCGTGCGCCACCACATCGTCATTGTTCGCGATCGCTATACTCATTTCCGCACCCTCACCCCGTTCTTGTCGCTTTCAGCAACCGCGGCCCGTCTCCCCGCCCGCGTCGCATCGGGTCTCTATCTGGCGGGATCGCGGTATACGTTCCGTAAACGGGTGGGGGTGAAGCGTTAGGAATCCTCACCAAATAATAAATACGATTGCTGCAAATGCGAACTACAACTGGGAGGTGAATTAAGGCCTCGTTTACCCGGCAAACTGCATTCAGGGGGCGGCGATCAATCGCACACTGGAGGAGGGGTAAGCACATGGCCACCATACCCGGGGGCGCATTCAACGATTTCATCTTCGGCACGTCTACGGCCGACTTCATTCACGCGGGCGCGGGTGCGGACAACGTGTTCGGCGCCAGCGGCAATGACGTGATCTACGGCGACGATGGCAACGACACGCTGAACGGGGGCAGCGGGGCGGACACCATTCACGGCGGCACCGGCGACGACATGATGGTCGGCGGCAATGACGACGACCTGCTGATCGGCGACGCCGGCGCGGACACGCTGCTCGGCGGCAACGGCAACGACGTTCTCGCGGGGGGCGAGGGCGACGACATGATCGTCGGCGGCAACGGCAACGACATGGCGTTTGGCGGCGAAGGCAACGACGTCATGCTCGGCGACAATGGCAACGACCAGCTGTTCGGCGGCACGGGCGACGACACCATCAGCGGCGGCACGGGAGACGACACGCTGGTCGGCGACGAGGGTGACGACAAGCTCGACGGCGGCGCCGGCAACGACCTGCTGAACGGCGGCGACGGCGATGACCTGCTGATCGGCGGCGCGGGCGACGACTCGCTGTTCGGCGGCGCCGGCGACGACGTGATGGTCGGCGGGGCGGGCAACGACCTCTTCGTCTATTCGGGCGGCGGCGACGTCATCATGGACTTCTCCGATGGCGACATGCTGCAGATCTCGAACAGCCTCGAGGGCGTCTCGCTGGAGAATGTCGGGGACGTGGCGAACTTCGCCGTGGACCTCGGCGACGGCGGCACGCTGATCGACTTCGGCCAGGGCGACAGCGTCCTGCTGAACGGCGTCTCCTACGACGAGGTCATGTCCGACCCGTCGCGCTTCATCACCATCGTCTGACGATCGGGGAGGGCGGTGCTTCGGCATCGCCCTCCCGCTCCTGTCGCCTGCCGAAGACCGAACCTGAACCCGCAACCCCGGATTTCCGATGAGCTCCCGAGCCCTGCCAGCGACCGGACACGTCATCGCGCTGCCGACGGGGCGCATGCCGCGCCGGCTGGCAGAGACGCAGGTGGTGCCGGTGGCCGAGGCGGTGTCGGCGCTCACCTTCGACCTCGGCCCGGACGCGCCGCTGTCGGGCCGGCTGCGCGGCGAGATCGACAGCGCTCCGATTACGGGACCGCTGGTTTCGACAGCGCTGGCGCTGCGGAGTGGCGGCGTCCGTCATGTTCTCCTCGTCGGTGCGCCGTCCGGCGCCCTTCTTGATCGTCGGGTGATGCTCTCCCTCGGCGGCCATCCCGCGGCGGCGATCGATCCCGACTGGCTGCAGTCGCCGCTCGCAGACGGCAACGCCCTGATCGAGGGCCTGGCCGAGGACGGCCGGCGGCGGCTCCTGAAGCTTTTTCTCACCACCGGCGCCTCGCTGTTCGGCGCCGGCGCCGCGGCGGCCTTCGCGAAGGCGGCGTCGGACCTTCTTGCGCTTCTCGGCGTCCGCGCGCTGGCGCCGGTTTCAAGCTGCCGGCTCGGGGCGGCGGCAGTCCTCAGCTATCCGGTTCCTGCGACCTTCGACACGTCGATGCTTGGAGACCTCGTGCTCCTCGGTCGCGGCCGCACCCGGCGGCTCACTGGCGTCAAGCCGGCGGTCGAGCGGCAGGGCAAGGCCGCACTGCTGCACCTCCTGCTGCCGCCGCTGCCGGCGGGCGCCGCGCTCGTCACAACCGGCCCGGCGCCGATGCGGCTCGATCCGCCGGACGGCGGCACGGCGGCCGAGCCGCTCGGCCGTTGGCTTGCCGGGCGGGACGCGGCGACGCGGATCTGGGCGGGCGATCTCGTCGAAGCGGCGGCGGCCAGCGATCCGGCGGCGGCGGCGCTGGCGCACGAGACGCGCTGGATTGCGAGCGCACCGCCGGCGCTCGAGGTTGCGCACCTGAGCGCGACGCCGCGCGGCATCCTCTATGCGGTTCGTCTCCGCGATCCGCGCAGTCTCGTCCGCGGCCTGCGTCTGGAGCGCGGCGGCGCGGCGGTCGAGGTCACGCTGGACCATCGGCCCGGTGGCGCGTGCGTCGGCTATGCCCCGCTGCCCGCCGCCACCCGGCTCGACGATGCCGCCCGCCTGCGGCTGGTCTTTCGGTCCGGGCGGGTGGAAACCGTGCACCAGGGGCCGCTCGCGGCCTTTGACGGCACGCTGCCGGCCGAGGCCGGGGCGGACGACGCGCGCGCCGTGGCCCGGGCGCGGCTTGACCGGGAGCGGGTGCCGGTCAACGCCTGGATAGAGGATTTCGGCGAGATGCCGCGCCGGCCGCGGCTCGTCGTGGTCGCTGATCTTGCGCCGGACCTCGATCTCGTGCGCGCCCGTGCGGCGATGATCGCGGCCGAGGCGGGGAGTGGCGGCGTCGCGCTGGTCTGCACCGCGCCCGATGGACCGCTCGCCGTGGCGGCACGTTCGGCGATCGCGCAGGCCGTGGCAGTGCATGGGCTGCCGCACCGTCTGGTCGTCACCGGCGGCGGGGCAGGCGAGGGCGACCGGTTGGTCGCCGCGCTTGGTCAGATCGAGGCGGCCGCAACTCTCGTGCTTGGCGCTGCCGTGCTGCCGGAACGCGGCACGGGCCTTGTCCGCGGCCTCCGCCGTCTGTCGGCGACGCGGCCGGTGCTGGCCGGCACGCTGACCGATCACGAAGGACAGGAGGCCGGCGCCGGGGTCGCCGCCTGCGTCGCGCTGGCACCGGCCGCGGTCGCCGCGATCCGCGACGCCGGTCCGGTCTATCCCGACGCCCATGTCCTCGTTGCCGATGCTGCGCGCCGGCTCGGCGCGGCGGGACGTCCGGGCGTGGCGGGCCGCTTCATCCGCTATGCCGCACCCGCACCTGTCGATCCGGCCGAGGCCGCGGTCGACGCCTGGGCGCTCCGGCTTCTTGCCGGCGAAACCGGGGAGGAGCCGGCATGATCCGCGTGCTTCAGGTCGCGCACGACCATCCGGACTGGACGCCCGGCGGCACCGAGATCGTCGCCCACGACCTTGCGCGCGGCCTCGGCGCGCGGGCCGGCGTCACCGCCCGCCTTCTCGTCGCCGCCACGTCGCTGCAGCGGCCGGACGCAGCGCCGGGCGCGCTCGGACGGCTCGGCGAGGATCTGGTGCTCCGGACCGGCGCCTACGACCGTTTCAGCATGACCCGCCTCGACGGCACGGCCTGGGTCGAGACGCTGACCCGGCTGCTGGAGATCGAGAAGCCGGACGTCGTCCACCTGCACGGCCTCGACCGGATCGGCGCCGACGTGGTGCCGGTGATCCGCCGGATCGCCCCGGCCGCGCGCATCGTGCTGACACTGCACGACTATCAGCTGATCTGCGCGAATGACGGGCTGATGCTGACCACGCGCGACGGGGCGCGCTGCCGGGCCGCGACGCCCGACGCCTGCCGGCGCTGCTTTCCGGACCAGAGCGCCGCGCGCCATGCGCTGCGGCGGGCGCATCTCCTGGCGGTGCTGGATGCCGTCGACCTCTTCATCGCGCCGTCCCGCTTCCTGCGCGACCGCTTTGTGGCCTGGGGCCTCGATCCGGCAAAGATCCGGCTGGTACCGAACGCCATAGCCGGCGCGCCAGAGGTTGCGGCGGCGCCGCCCCCGCGCGAAGTGCGCAACCGCTTTGCCTTCTTCGGCACGATCGCCCGGCACAAGGGGGTGCTGACGCTGCTGAAGGCAGCGGCGATGGCGGGCGATACAGTGTCCGTTACCCTGCACGGCGGCCTTGGCCACGCCGACGAGGCGTTCCGCGCCGACTTCGCCGCCGCGCTGGCGGCCGCGGGATCCGCGGCCCAGCATGTCGGGCCGTACCACCGCGACGAGGCGGTCGGGCTGATGCGCGCCGCCGACTGGATCGTCGTGCCGTCCCTCTGGTGGGAGAATGCGCCGCTCGTCCTGCTGGAGGCGCGCGCCGCCGGGCGGCCGGTGATCTGCTCGGGGATCGGCGGCATGGCGGAGATGGTGGAGCCGGGACAGGCCGGCCTCCATGTCGCGCCCGGGGACGCGGCGGCGCTGGCCGACACCATGCGCGCCGCCTGCGACCCCGAACTCTGGGGCCGGCTCGTCCGCTACCCGGAGCCGCCGCGGCACGATGCCTTCGTCGACACGCATGTCGGCCTTTACCGCGACCTCTTTGCCCGGGTGCCCGCATGACTCCCGACGGTTCCGACTTCGGCCACGTCCATCCGGCGCCGCCGCGCACGCTGCCGGTCAGCCGCGCCATCGTGCTGCATGGCGGCCGGGCGCTGGTGCTGATCGAGGGCGCCGAGACGGCGCCGCCGCCAGTCGGGCGGATGCTGCGCGACGGCGCGGTGTCGCGCTGGACCGCGCTCACCTGGCGCATCGAAGCCGACGGCCGGACGCTCTGGCACGGCGTTGCGGTGGTCGACCGCGTGCCGACCACCGAGGACCGGGTGATGGCCGGGGGCGATGCCTGGTCCCTGCCGGCCGCGCCTGCGCTCGACATCGCCCCGGAGCCGCTGGCCGACCTCGTGCGCCGCGCGGGGGCGAGCGGGCGCGACGTGTTTGGCTTCCTCGTCTCGAACCTGCTCGCCGGGCAGGGCGACAGCCCGGAGACCCGCGCCTGCCGCAGCTTCGCCCGCGCCTTCGTCTCGGCGGTCGCCGAGCCCGACGGCTTCGTCGAGGTGGTCGCCGCCCCGACGACCGGCGGCCTCTTTGCGCAGGGCTGGTCGATGTCGCTGGCGGCGGGAGCCACGATCCTCGCCGACGCCGACGGCAGCAACGCCCGCAGCGAGGTCGAGGTCGCGATCTTCGAGCGCGAGGACATCCTGCCGCCGGGCAAGGGCTTCTGCTGCTTCGGCAAGCACTGGGGCCCCACGAGCCTCGACACCGTGGACGCGCTGTTCTTCGAACGCGACGGGCGGCTCCTGCGGCTCGACATCCTGCGGGGGTCCGCGATCGTCACCGGCGACCACGCCACCGCGCATGTCGCCCACATGCTGCCGCGGCTGGAGGCGCCGGCGGAGACGCTGGCGGCGTTCCGGCGGATCTGCCGTCCGCGCTACGGCGGCGTCGACACGCTGTCCGGCACCGCCCTGCCGATCGCCGCCGCCTTCGACGCGGTGCTGCAGGCGCCGGACGGGACGCTGCTGACGATGGGCTGGCTGCTCGACCCGCTCGGCCGGGTGGAGCGGGCGCTGATCAAGAGCACCGGCAACCTCTATGGCCACCTCGACGCCGACTGGTGCCCGTTGCCGCGGCCCGACCTCAACCGCGCCTTTGATGCCGATCCGCGCTTCGCGACGCTGCTGGGCGCGCGCGACGTGATGCACGGCTTCATCGCCCGCGCGCCGGCGAAGCGGGCGCAGGTCGACGGGGCCGAGGTCTATCTGGAGCTGGTGCTCGACGACGGAACCTGCCTGTTCCGTCCGGTGACGGTGACGCCGTTCGACTGCGCCGAGCGGCTGCCGCAGATCCTCGGCACCCTGTCCCCGACCGAGCCGGAGCTCGCACGCATCGTCGCCGATCACCTCGCGCCGTTCCTCGCCAGCGTCCCGGCCGCCTCGCGCCGGACCGGGCGCGGCGGCACCGGGCGGCCGATCCCGCTCGGCAGCGGGCCGGCGGGCCAGGCGACGGTCGCGGTCATGCCGTTCCGCCGGCCGGCGGAGCTGCAGACCGTGCTGGCGCTGATGGCGCGCGCCCCGGAGGCCGCGATGCTCGACCTCGTGCTGGTCGCCTCGCGCGAGGTGGCCGCCGCCGGGGTCGAGAAGCTCGACGATGCCTTCGCCTTCTACGGCGTCGCCGGCAGCCTCGTGGTCTCGGCGGGGCAGGACAGCCTCGCCGGCCAGCTCGACCTCGGCGTCGCCGCTTCGGAGTCCGAACGCGTGCTCTGCTGGCTGCCCTCGGCGCTGCCGAAGGCGCCGGGCTGGCTGGAGCGCCTGGAGGAAGAGGCGGCGGGGATCGACCGCCTTGGCCTCATCTCGCCGACGCTGATCCACGAGGACGGCTCGATCTACTTCGGCGGCGCGGCGCCCGACGGCGCCGGTCCCTGCGCGCTCGCGGGCTACGGCACCGCGCGCCTGATCCGCGGCGCCCCCCGGCCGGTGACGACCGGCGCGGCGGAAATCGCGCTCATCGACCGCGCGGCGCTTGCCGACGCCGGCGGCTTCGCCGGCCGCCTGTTCGGCGACACGCTTGCCCATGTCGACCTCGCCCACCGTCTCGGCGCCGTGGGGCGCGGCAGCTGGTGCTCGGGCACGGTCGAATTCTGGATCCTCGACGACCATCCCGCCGGGGCGCCGACCGACCCGGTCGAGCGGCTCGTCCGGCAGATCGACGCGGCCCTGCTCGGCCGCAGCAGCGCGCGGCGCACCCCGGAGGCCGGCCGCCCGAATGGAGACGCCACGCCATGAAGGCCCTGATCCTCAGCCACGCGCATCCGACCTTCTCGATCGGCGGGGCGCAGGTCGCGTCCTACAACCTGTTCCAGGGTCTGAAGGCGATGGAGGGCTGGGACGCCCACTATCTCGCCGGCGTCGGGCCGCCCGTCGCGCGCCATCGCGCCACGCCGCTGATGTCGCTGGGGCAGGGGCCGGACGAGACGCTGTTCTGGTCGAACGACTATGACTGGTTCAACCTCGCGACCCACGAGCTCGACGGGCTCATCGACCATTTCGAGCGGTTCCTGCGCGACCTGAAGCCGGACGTCGTGAACTTTCATCACGTCATGGGGTTCGGCGTGCAGGCCCTGCGCTCGGCGCGGCGGGCGCTCGGGCCGGACGTGCCGATCGTCTTCACGCTGCACGAATACCTGCCGATCTGCGCCCACCACGGCCAGATGATCAAGGCCAAGACCGGCGCGCTCTGCTCCAAGGCGTCGCCGTCCGAGTGCGGCGTCTGCTTCCCGGAGATCGGGCCGGCGAACCTGATGCGGCGCGAGCTCTACCTCAAGAGCTTCCTCGCCGAGGTCGACGCCTTCGTCTCGCCCTCGCGCTTCCTGCTTGGCCGGTTCGCCGACTGGGGCCTGCCGCGCGAAAAGCTGGTGATGATCGAGAACGGCCTCGACGGCCTCGAGGTCGCGCCGCCCCGCGCCATCGCGAAGGGCGGCCGGCGCAACCGCTTCGCCTATTTCGGGCAGCTCAATCCCTTCAAGGGGATCAAGGTGCTGGTCGACGCCGTGACCCGCATCCCGAACGACGTCTGGGGCGACTCGATCCTCTACATCTTCGGCGGAAACCTGGAGCACCAGCCGGAGGAGTTCCAGAGCGCGGTGCGCGAGCTGTTCCGGCTGGCAGGCCGGCGGTTGCGGTTCATGGGATCGTACAAGTCGCCCGACCTGCCGGCGCTGATGCGCGAGGTCGACTGGACGATCGTCCCGTCGACCTGGTGGGAGAACGCGCCGGTGGTGATCCAGGAGGCGTTCCATCACGGCCGACCGATCATCGCCAGCGACATCGGCGGCATGGCCGAGAAGGTGCGCCATGATGTCGACGGCCTGCATTTCCGCGTCTCGAACCCGGAAAGCCTCGCGGAAGCAATGACCCGCGCGATCCGCGAGCCCGACCTCTGGGGCCGGCTCCGCAGCGGCATCCGGCCGCCGACCAGCCCCGCGCTCGCCGCCCGCCAGCACGCCGAGCTTTTCCAGCGACTGCTCGCCCGCCGTGCCCGGACGGCCGGCGGCGAGGCCCGGCGCGCAGGAGGCGCGTGACCGCGATGACCCGACGCCGTCCGTTGCGCCTCGCGAGCAGGCCCTTCTGCCGGTGCCCCCGCACCGGCAGCGCTGTCGCACTGGCAGGCGCCGATGCCCGCGTCGGCGCCGGACGGCGGTACGCCGCATGGAACAGGTGACCCCACGATGACGACTCCCTCGCCCCCGACGCCCGAATACCGGGCGGCAATGCACGACCTCTACCGCGGGGCCGCCGCCGCCGCGGTGGTCGGATTCTTTCTCAACCTGCTGCACCTGTCGCTGCCGCTCTATACGATCCAGATCTACGACCGGGTGATCTCCAGCGGCAACTTCAACACCCTGGTGGCGCTGACGGTGATCGTCGTCATCCTGCTCGCCTTCCAGGCGGTGCTCGACTACCTGCGCAACCGCATCTTCACGATCCTCGGCGCCCAGACCGCCGCGCGGCTCGGCCGGCCGGTGTTCGAGGCGGCGGTGGAGGCGACGTTGCGTGACGGACCCGGCGCGGCGACGGGCGCGATGCGCGACCTCGGCGACCTGCGGACCTTCGTGGCCGGCGGGGCGATCGCGCTGCCGCTCGATCTCGCGATGGCGCCGGTGTTCCTGACCGTGCTGTTCCTGCTCCATCCGGTCTACGGCATCATCGGCGCTATCGGCGCCGGGGTGCTGACCATGACGGCGATCGCGACGGAGTTCCTTGCGCGGCGGCCGGCGGCGCGGGCGAACCTCCATACCGGCGGGGTGCATACCGAGACCGCCGCGGCGATCCGCAACGCCGAGATCATCACCGCGATGGGGATGCTGCCCGCCGTCGCCCAGCGCTGGCGGACCTCGCAGGCCCGCGCGCTCGACAGCATGGAGCGGGGCAGGGCGCTCGCCAAGGCGCTGTCGGCGCTCGCCAAGCTGTTCCGCGTCGGGCTGCAGATCGCCATCGTCTGCGCCGGTGCGACTCTCGTCGTCGACCATGCCGCCTCCGCCGGCACGATCATCGCGTCGGCCGTGATCGCCGCCCGGCTGCTGCTGCCGTTCGAGCACCTGATCGACGGGTGGCGGCAGTGGCTCGACGCCGCAGGCGCGCTGCAGCGCATCCGCGACGTGCTGGTGCGCGGCGCCACCGCCCGGTCGCGGACCCCGGTCGCGGTGGCCCGGGCGACGCTGGTCGCCGACCGGGTGAGCTACGTGCCACAGGGGCAGGACACGCCGCTGCTGCGCAACGTCTCGTTCCGCATCGAGGCCGGCGAGTTCCTCGGCGTCGTCGGTCCGTCCGGCGCCGGCAAGTCGACGCTGGCGCGGCTCGTCGTGGGTCTCTGGACGCCGAGCACGGGCGGGATCTTCCTCGACGGGCAGAGCACCTACACGCACGAGCGGTCGAGCTTCGGCCACGCGGTCGGCTATCTGCCACAGGACCCGCTGCTGTTCGACGGCCGGGTGCGCGAGAACATCGCCCGGTTCCGCGACGCCGACATGGCAGACGTCATTGCCGCGGCCCGCGCGGCCGGGGTGCACGAACTGATCGGCCGGCTGCCGCAGGGCTACGAGACGATGCTGGTCGGCGGCGGCGCCGGCCGGCTCTCAGGCGGCCAGCGCCAGCGGATCGCGCTGGCGCGTGCGCTCTTCGGCAATCCGCAGCTCCTCGTCCTCGACGAGCCGAACTCGTCGCTCGACGCCGAGGGCGAGGCGGCGCTGATCGGCGCGATCGAGGCGGCCCGCGCCCGCGGCGCCGCCGTGCTGGTCGTGGCGCAGCGGATGTCGATCCTGAACCGCGCCGACCGCCTGCTGGTCCTGAAGGACGGCGCGGTCGCGCAGTTCGGCGACCGGGCCGAGGTGCTGGAGACGCTGGCGCCGAAACGGGCCGTGCCAGGCGGCGGCAGACCGGCGCTGGGAGTGACCGGATGACGATGCTCTCGCTTCCCGCGCCCGATGACGAGCCGATCCCGAGCTATCGCCAGCCGTTCCTCGTCGCCCTCCTCGTGATCGCCTGCCTCGTGCTGAGCTTCGGAGGCTGGGGCATGTATGCCCGCCTCGACAGCGCGGTGGTGACGCACGGCGTGCTGCTGGCCGAGAGCCAGCGCAAGACCGTCGAGCATCTCGAGGGCGGCATCCTGCGGGAGCTGCTCGTCAAGGACGGCGACCGGGTGGAGAAGGGCCAGGTCGTCGCGTTGCTCGATGCGACGCAGACCGAGCAGCAGCTCGCCCAGCTCCGCGCGTCCGAGCTGACGCTCACCTACGAGATCTGGCGGCTGGAGGCGGAGCAGCGGAACGATCCGCCGGAGGCGCCGCTCGACCCGGTGACGGCGCCGGCCCAGCCGGCAGCGGGGCGCGAGCCGCAGATCGCCGCGCAGGTCGCGCTCTTCGACGCCCGGCGGCGGGCCTATCTCGGGCAGCTCGCCTCGCTGGAGCGGCAGGTCGACCAGCTGACCGCACAGGCGGAGGCAAGTGCCGGCCGCGTCCGCTCCGCCGAGCGCCAGCTCGCGAGCTGGGCCGAGGAGCGCAGCCAGAACGCGACACTCGTCGCGAAGGGCGCGACGCCGCGGCAGAAGCTGCTGGAATACGACCGCAACATCGCGCTGCTGGAAGGCGAGCGCGACGAGAACGCCAACCTCGGGATCGCGGCGCGCGAGCAGATGGCCCGAGCCCAGGCCGACATCGAGACGCTGCGCCAGCAGCGGCTGGTCGAGATCGGCGAGCGGCTCGCCGACGATCGCCGCCAGCTTGCCGAATACAAGGCACAGATCGCCGGCGCCCTCGACGTGCTCGAGCGCAAGAAGCTGACGGCGCCGCAGGCGGGCCTCGTCGTCCATATCTTCACCGTGACCCCCGGCGCCGTCATCGGTTCCGGCATGCCGCTGATGGAGATCGTCCCGGACGGCGACCGGCTGATCGTCGAGGCGCAGATCTCGCCCGACACGATCGACACCGTGCATGTCGGCCGCAAGGCACGGGTCCGGCTCACCGCCTACAAGCGCGCCAAGGCACCGTCGCTGGAGGGCGAGGTGATCTACGTCTCCGCCGATCTCCTGGAGGACGAACGCGAGGGCACGACCTATTTCGACGCCCGCATCGCCCTCGACCCGGCGGAGGTCGCGGGGCTCAAGGACGCGGTGCTGACGGCCGGCATGCCGGTCGAAGTCTCGATCCAGACCGGCGAGCGGCGGGCCGGGGAGTATTTCCTCGAGCCCTTCCTGCGCCACATGCACCGGGCTCTGCACGAGGAGTAACGCCGGAGCCGGAGCCTGCCTATTCGGCGGGCTCCGACACGCGGGCGCCCTGCGCCGACGCGAGGCCGGGTTCTTGCGACTTTCCGCCCAGCTTTTCGCGCACCCCCGCCTCGATCCGGTCGCCGGTTTCCAGGTCGATGTTGCGCCAGTACGCGAAGGCACGCTGCAGGACCTTCTCGCTCACGCCGTCGCAGAGATGCCCCACGACGTTGGACACGAGCCGCGCCCGCGCGGCGTCGTCCATCACGTCGCGGACGAGGGCGTGCGGCTGGCTCCAGTCGTCGTCATCGGGACGAAGGACATAGGCCTGCCGGACCATGTCGCCGTCGGAATGCCACAGCCCGGCTTCCCGGCCCGGATCCGGCTCGGCGGCCGGACCGCCGTAGGAATTCGGCGCGTACACCGGATCGGAGACATTCTCGACCCGCATCGCCCCGTCCTTCGAATAGCTGTGGACCGGGCAATGGGGCCGGTTCACCGGGATCTGCTTGTAGTTCACCCCGAGCCGCGCCCGGTGCGCGTCGGCATAGGAGAAGCCGCGGGCGAGCAGCATCTTGTCCGGCGAAAGCCCGACGCCCGGAACCATGTTGTTCGGCTCGAACGCCGCCTGCTCGATCTCGGTGTGGAAGTCGGTCGGGTTGCGGTCGAGCACCATCCTGCCGACCTCGAGCAGCGGATAGTCCGCGTGCGGCCAGACCTTGGTCAGATCGAACGGGTTCAGCCGGTATGTCTTCGCGTCCTCGTAGGGCATGATCTGCCACTTCAGCGTCCAGCTCGGACGGTTGCCGTCGCGAATGGCGTTGAAGAGATCGCGGCGGTGATAGTCGCCGTCGCTTCCCGCCAGCCGGTCGGCCTCCTCCTGGCTCAGGTAGGCGTTGCCGTCGCCCTGATCGGCATGGAAGTGGAACTTGACCCAGAACATCTCGCCAGCGGCGTTCACCAGCGAATAGGTGTGGCTGGAATAGCCGTTCATCTCGCGCCAGGTCCGCGGAATGCCGCGGTCGCCCATCAGATACGTCACCTGATGTGCGCTTTCCGGCGACAGCGTCCAGAAGTCCCACTGCATGTCGTGGTCGCGCATGTCGTTGTCGGCGCGGCGCTTCTGGCTGCGGATGAACTGCTGGAACTTGATCGGGTCGCGGACGAAGAAGATCGGCGTGTTGTTCCCGACCATGTCGAAATTGCCGTCCTCGGTGTACATCTTGACGGCGAAGCCGCGCGGATCGCGCCAGGTGTCGGGGCTCCCGCGTTCGCCCGCAACGGTTGAGAAGCGGACGAGCAGGTCGGTCCTTGCACCCGGCTGGAACACCTTGGCTCTGGTGTAGCGCGAGACGTCCTCCGTCACCTCGAAATATCCGAAGGCCCCGCCGCCCTTGGCGTGGGGCTGGCGCTCGGGAATGCGCTCGCGATTGAAATTCGCCATCTGCTCCAGCAGGTAGTGGTCGTGCAGGACGATCGGCCCGTCGGGTCCGACGGTCAGGGAATGCTCGTCGCTTTGAACGCGAATGCCGGCGTCGGTGGTGGTCGGGGAAACGGCTTTTCCGCTGGCCATGGAAGGAAACCTCCTTGGATGTCGGGAAGGGACGTCAGGGAAACCGGTCTGATGCCGCAAGGTTCCCTTCCGGGCGACTTCCGGTGACGTCGCCCCTGCTGCGGACCTCGGACGCCGCCGGCCGCCTCAGAACAGGCAAAGCTGCTCCGGCCCCGCCTGCGGCACCCGGAACAGATCGCACCGAAGCTGTGGCTGGGGCGCGTCGAGGCCGAGCCGCGCACGGGCGGCGGCGAAGCGGCGGGCGATGAGCTCCGCCCGCACGCCTTCGCCGCGCATCCGCTTGCCCCATTCGGGGTCATAGTCGCGACCGCCATGCATTTCGCGCACCTGGTTCATCACCTTCGCCGCCCGCCCCGGCACAGCCTCTTCCAGCCACTCGCGGAAGAGGCCGCTCACCTCCAGCGGCAGGCGCAGCGCGACGTAGCCTGCACCCGACGCCCCGGCGTCGCGGGCGGCCTCCAGCACCCGCTCGATCTCGTGGTCGTTGAGGCCGGGGATCACCGGAGCCACCATCACGCTGACCGGGCAACCGGCCTCGGCCAGCGTGCGGATCGCCTTCAGCCGCCGTTCCGGCGCCGCCGCGCGTGGCTCCATCCGCCGGGCGAGGCCGCGGTCGAGCGTCGTCACCGACAGCGCCGCCCGCGCCAGTCCGTCGCGCGCAAGGTCGCCGAGGAGGTCGACGTCGCGTTCGATCAGCGCGCCCTTGGTCACGATCGTCACCGGGTGCCGGAAGTCCCGCAGCACGGTCAGGATCCGGCGCATGATCCCGAACTTCTTTTCTACCGGCTGATAGGGGTCGGTGTTTGTGCCGATGGCGATCGGCGCCACCCGATAGCTGCGCCGCCCGAGTTCTGCCGCCAGAACCTCCGGCGCCGTAGGCCGGGCCACCAGCCGCGTCTCGAAGTCGAGGCCGGGCGACAGGCCGAGATAGGCATGCGTCGGGCGGGCGAAGCAGTAGACGCAGCCGTGCTCGCATCCGCGATAGGGATTGATCGAGCGGTCGAACCCGATGTCGGGCGAGGTGTTCCGGGTTATGACGCTGCGCGGCCGCTCCACCGCCACCTCGGTCTTCAGCACCGGCGCCGGCTCGTCCGGCTCCCAGCCGTCGTCGACCGCCACCCGCGCATAGGGCTCGAACCGACCGGTGCGGTTGCTGCCGGTCCCGCGCCCCGGCCGCCGCGCGGCGTCCACCCGATCCGATTCGTCGCCGATCATGGTCCTAAGGCTAGAACGAAAACGGAACATGCGCCAGCGCCGCCACGGAGGTCGCTGGCAGGCGGCGGCGCGTCGCTTCCCGCAGCGGCGATTTTGCCGTTTGGCCGTAAGCCTCTGGAGTGACGGGGCACCGATCCCTTGGGGACTGCATCATGGCCGACGAAGACGACGAGATCATCCTGAGCGAGCTCCCGGACGACGAACTGGTGCCGCAGATGCACGACGACCTCTATGACGGCCTGAAGGACGAGGTCGTCGAGGGCGTCAACATCCTGCTTGGGCGCGGCTGGACGCCGTATGACGTGCTGACGAAGGCGCTGGTCGAGGGGATGCGCATCGTCGGCATCGACTTCCGCGACGGTATCCTGTTCGTTCCCGAGGTGCTGCTGGCGGCCAACGCGATGAAGGCCGGGATGGCGATCCTGAAGCCGCTGCTCATCGAGACCGGTGCGCCGCGGCTCGGCAAGATGGTGATCGGCACCGTCAAGGGCGACATCCACGACATCGGCAAGAACCTCGTGTCGATGATGATGGAAGGGGCGGGGTTCGAGATCGTCGACCTCGGCATCAACAACCCGGCCGAGACCTATCTCGAGGCGCTGGAGCGGGAAGGCGCGGACATCCTCGGCATGTCGGCGCTGCTGACGACGACGATGCCCTACATGAAGGTCGTCATCGACACGCTGAAGGAGAAGGGCCGGCGCGACGACTACATCGTCCTCGTCGGCGGGGCGCCGCTCAACGAGGAGTTCGGCCGGGCGATCGGTGCCGACGCCTACTGCCGTGACGCCGCGGTCGCCGTCGAGACCGCCAAGGCCTTCATGGCCCGCAAGCACAACCAGCTGGCACAGGCCTGAGCGCAGCTCCGGTGGCCGACGACGCGACCCTGACGGAAACCGGCCTCGCCGCTCCGGCGGTGCCGGCCGCCGGCGTTCTCGTCCTTGCCTGCGGCGCGCTCGCCCGCGAGATCCTCGCGCTCAAGGCGCTGAACGGCTGGCACCATCTCGACCTCGCCTGCCTGCCGGCCAAGCTGCACCTCTGGCCCGACCGCATCCCCGACGCGGTCGAGGCGGCGGTGACGGAGGCCCGCGGCCGCTATGGCCGCATCTTCGTCGCCTACGCCGACTGCGGCACCGGCGGCCGGCTCGCCGCCCGCTGCGCTGCGCTCGGCGTCGCGATGCTCGAGGGGCCGCACTGCTACAGCTTCTTCGACGGCAACGCCACCTTTGCCGCACGCGGCGACGCGGAGATGACCGCCTTCTACCTGACCGACTTCCTCGTGCGGCAGTTCGACGCCTTCGTCTGGCAGCCGATGGGTCTCGACCGCCACCCGGAGCTGCGCGACATGCTGTTCGGCAACTACGACCGGCTGATCTATCTCGCCCAGACCGACGATCCGGCGCTCGACGCCCGCGCCGCCGACGCCGCGGCCCGCCTCGGCCTCGCCTACGAGCGCCGGTTCACCGGCTACGGCGACCTCGCGATGGCCCTCGCCGGACTTTGAGCCTGCCGAGGGCGGAAGGGCAGGGGCGCCGCTTTGGCTCACGCCGGTTGGTCTGGCCGACCCACGGCCGCCGCCAGACGGGAAGGTCAGCGAGCAGCCCGCCGTTTCAGAGATAGTCCTGCCGGCTCAGCCCGTACTTCGCCATCTTCTCGTTCAGCGTCCGCCGCGGCAGCGCCAGCTCGGCCATCACCGCGCTGACCGAGCCCTGGTTGCGGCGCAGCGCGTGGTCGATCAGCATCTTCTCGAAGGCGTCGACATGCTCCTTCAGCGGCTTTTCGGCGTCGACCGGCATCACCGGCGCCTGGAAGCCGTCGTCGATCAGCAGGGCGGAGATGTTGTGGTCGCCGCGCCGCGCCTGCAGGACTGCACGCTCGGCGAGGTTGATGAGCTGGCGGATGTTGCCGGGCCAGGGCGCCTGGACGAGATTGGCGGCGTCGACCGCGTTGAGGGTCGGGGCCTCGCAGCCATATTCCTCGGCGAACTGGATGGTGAAGTGCGAGAACAGGGCGAGGATGTCCTCGCCGCGGGCCCGGAGCGGCGGCGCCTCGAGGATCAGGCCGGCGAGGCGGAAGTAGAGGTCGTCGCGCAGCACCTCGGCGGGCGGGATGCCCTGTCCGAGCCGGCTGGAGACGGCGATCAGCCGGAAATTGTGCTCGCGGCCGGCGCTACCGTCCGGATGGGCGGCATTGATCGCGTCGAGCAGCCGGGCCTGCGCCGACGCCGGCAGCGCCTCGATGTCCTCAAGGCACAGCGTTCCGCCCTCGGCCTGGTCGACCAGCGGCCGCTCCGGCCAGTCCGGCCCGCCGAACAGCATGAGTTCCAGCTGCTCCGGCGGCACCGCGGCACAGTTGACGGTCACGAGGGGCTTGGCCGCCCGCGGCCCGCCGGCATGGAGCGCGCGGGCGATCAGGCTCTTGCCGGTGCCGGTCTCGCCCAGCACCAGCACATGGCCGTCGGCCTGCGCCACGTCGAGGATCGTCTCGCGCAGCTTCTCGATCGCCGGGCTCGAGCCCATCAGGCGACGCAGGATCACGTTTGCGTCGGACAGTTCCCGGCGCAGCGCCCGGGTCTCCAGCGTCCGCGCCCGGACCTCCTGCGCCCGCCGGCAGAGGTCGACGAGCCGGTCGGGGTCGAACGGCTTCTCCACGAAGTCGAAGGCGCCGATGCGCATGGCCTCCACCGCCATCGGCACGTCGCCATGCCCGGTCATCAGGATCACCGGCAGGCCGGGGTCGATCGACTGGAGCCGGCGCAGCAGCGCCATGCCGTCGATCCCCGGCATGCGGATGTCCGAGACGACGATGCCGGGATGGTCCGGTCCCAGCGCCTTCAGCGCGAGTTCGGCGGACTCGAAGGTCACCGGGTCGAAGCCGGAGAGCTGCATCCACTGCGCGACGCTCTCGCGGAGGTCGGCCTCGTCGTCGACGATCACGACTCGCGAGGGCTCGGTCGCCGCGGGGGCGGGGGAAGCGGGAGGGGTCGGGTTCAGGGTCATTCGGCTGCCTGTATCTGCCCGCGGTCGCTCGGGAGCACCAGCTCGAACACCGCGCCGCCGTCCGGCGCGTTGTGGGCGACCAGCCGCCCGCCGAGCTCTGCCGCGAAACCGGCGGAGATGGCGAGGCCCAGTCCGAGGCCTTCGCCGGGTTTCTTTGTGGTGTAGAACGGCTCGAACAGCTTGTCGGGATCCTTGAGGCCCGTGCCATTGTCGGCGATCGACAGAAGGATGCTCTCGCCCTGGGCGAGCAGGATCTTGATCCGGCGGTCGTCCTGCCCCCGCACGGCATCAAGGGCGTTGCGCAGAAGGTTGACGATGATCTGCTCCAGCCGAAGCGGATCCGCCCGGACGATGGCGGGCTCCGAGGGCAGGGTGGTCATGATCTGGACCGCCATCTTGCCGAGCTGCGGTGCCATCATCTGCAGCGCGGCCCGCACGCTGTCACGCAGGTCCACCGGCTCGACGTCGACGTCCCCCTTGCGGGCATAGGACTTGAGCTGGCGGGTGATCCCGGCCATCCGGTCGATGAGATCGTCGATCCGCTGGAAGCTGGTTAGCGCCTCCTCCGGCCGCCGCCGGGTGAGAAGGAGCCGCGCGCCGGCAAGATACGTCTTCATCGCGGCCAGCGGCTGGTTCAGCTCGTGGCTGACGGCGGCCGACATCTGACCGAGCGCGGCGAGCTTGGAGGCCTGCTCCAGACTCTGCTCCGCCTCCTTCAAATCCTTCTCCACCCGCTTGCGGGCGCCGATCTCGGCGGAGAGCCGGCGGTTGAGCATGCGGAGTTCCTCGGACTCGCGCTGGATGCGCCGGCTTTCGGCCCGCGTCCGCCGCGACAGGAGGTAGAAGCCGAGCGCCAGCAGCAGCGCCATCACCATGATGATGAGCGACAGCACCGCGTTCACCCGCACCCGCACGTCCTCGAGCGTCGCGAAGTAGGTGAGGCGCCAGTTGCGGAAGCCGACCGGAACCTGGTCGAGCAGGTGCGGCGTCCCGGCGATGTAGACGAATGATGGGGCGCCGAAGGACCGGCGCGCGTCGCGCAGCGCCTGCCGCAGCCCCGAGGACTCGGGCGCCGCCGCCAGCAGGTTGGTCAGCGTCTGCTTGCGCCAGTTCGGCTCCGACGCGAGCAGCACCTGGTCGTCGCTGTCCGTGACCACCACCCGCACGCCCGCACGGCGCCAGCCTTCCTCGAGCGCGCCGAGATCGACCGTGACGACGACGACGCCGAGCAGCGTGTCGCCCTGCATCATCCGCCGGGCATAGTGAAAGCTGTAGGCGCCGTCGTCGTTCTCGATGATCGAGAAGACCGTGCCGGTCTCGCCGGTGGCGCTGGTGAAATAGGCCTTGTCGCCGTCATACTGCTCGCGCGGACGCTCGTCGCTGGCCGCGACGATCCGGCCCTCGCGGTCAAGCAGGAAGATCGACCCCGCGCCGATCTCCTCGCGGAACGAGGCGAGCCGCTCCTCGGCACCCTGGTACTGGCCGGTCTCCAGCGCCTGTATCAGGATCGGGTCGCGCGACAGCAGCAGCGGCACGACCGAATGGCGCTGCATCGTGCTCTGGATCGCACCGGCATAGAGGGTCGCGCGCACGGTGGCGTCGGTGTCCTGCTCGACGCTGAAGGCGCGGGTCAGGTAGACGTGGCTGCCCCAGATGACGAGCACCATCGTGGCTGCAGACACGAGCAGGCCGATGCGCATCCAGAAACGGCTGGATCGCGCGGCCCGGCGCGGCACTGTCGCCTCCTGGTTCATCGCACGGGTTATAGGGCCGCGCCGGTCGCCGCTCAAGCGCCCTGAAGCACGCCCGCGCCGAGCACGCCCGACAGGCCGGAGAACAGCCGCGCGCCATCGGTGCCGCCGAGCGCCGCGTCCGCCGCGCGCTCGGGATGCGGCATCATCCCGAGCACCCTCCGGTTCGCCGACAGGATGCCGGCGATGTCCCGGCTCGATCCGTTCGGATTGGCGAGATAGCGGAACGCCACCCGGTCCTCGCCTTCGAGCCGCGCCAGCGTGGCGTCGTCGGCGAAATAGTTGCCGTCATGGTGCGCGATCGGAAACACCACCGTCTCACCCGCGCCATAGCCGGCAGTGAAGAGGCTGTCCGTCGTCGCCACCGCCAGAGGCGCCGGGGCGCAGACGAACTTGAGGCCCGCGTTTCGGATCAGTGCGCCCGGCAGCAGCCCGGCCTCGATCAGGACCTGAAAGCCGTTGCAGACGCCGAGCACCGGGCCGCCGCCGCCGGCGAAGTCCGCGACCGCCCGCATCACCGGCGACCGTGCGGCAATCGCGCCGCACCGCAGGTAGTCCCCGAACGAGAAGCCGCCCGGCACCGCGACGAGGTCGATCCCGGCCGGCAACGCGATCTCCTTGTGCCACACCATCGTCACCCCGGCGCCCGTCGCCCGCAGGGCGACCGCGAGGTCGCGGTCGCAGTTCGATCCGGGAAAGACGATGACGGCGGCCTGCATCGGCAAGGTTCCTAGTTGAGAAAGTCGGTGATGACCGCGACCCCCGGCGGCGTCGGCCGATCGAAGGCGCGAAGCTCGTCCGACGCGCCGGAGAGCGCGATCTCGCGCGCGACGAGCGGTGTGAAGTCTGCGCCACCCCGCTCGATCAGCGACAGCAGCGAGGGATACTTCCACGCCGGCATCCCGCGCGTCCCGTAGAGCGCGAGGTTCTTCATGTAGACGGCGTTCATGTTGATCGGCATCGTCGCGGTGTGGCCGACGGGCATGCCGATCTGCACGTGCCGCCCGAGCGGCGCGAGGCATTCGATCGAGGCATTGGTGGTCTGCGGAATGCCGAGGGCCTCGACGGAAACCTGCGCGCCGCCCCCGGTCAGGTCCCGGATCGCGGCTGCGGGATCGCCGGCGCGGGCGTCGACCGCCGCCTCGGCCCCGAGCGAGAGGGCGTGGTCGAGCTTTTCGGGCACCACGTCGACCACCACCACACGCGCCCCGAGCGCCCGGCCAAGGATCAGCGCCGAGAGGCCGATGCCGCCGGTGCCGTGCACCGCAAGCCATTCGCCGGCGCGCAGGGCCGCCCGGTCGGTCAGCGCATGCCACACGGTGGTGACGCGGCAGCCGAGCCCCGCCGCGATGGACGGGGAGAGCGCCTCGGGCAATGCCGCGAGGTTGTGGGCGAACGGGACGGCGAGATATTCCGCGAACGCGCCCGGCTCGACGAAGCCCGGCAGGCGCTGGTCCGGGCAGACGGTCTGGTGCCCCGACTGGCAGGCCGGGCACCGGCCACAGGCCAGGATGAACGGCGCAACCACCCGGTCGCCGACCCGCCACGCCGCCCGCGGGCCGGCCGCCACCACCTCGCCGCAATATTCATGACCGGGGATCTGGCCGGGCTTCACCCGCGGATGCTCGCCCGTCCAGCCGTGCCAGTCGGACCGGCAGACGCCGCAGGCGAGAACCTTGAGCACCACGCCGTCCGGCTCCGGCGCGGGCTCGGCAACCGTCTCGATCGCAAGGTCCGCCCGGTACGCCCGCAGGACGGCAGCCCGCATCAGGCAAGCTCGATGGCGTAGGCTTCGATCACGGTGTTGGCGAGCAGCTTCTCGCACATCTCGCCGACGCGGGTGCGCGCGGCGGCGGCGTCGGTGTCGGCAAGCTCGACCTCGATCACCTTGCCGATCCGCACCTCGCCGACGCCGTCGAAGCCGAGGCTGCCGAGCGCGTGCCGCACCGCCTCGCCCTGGGGGTCGAGAACGCCGGGCTTCAGGGTCACATGCACGCGCGCTTTCATGCCTTGGCCTTCATCAGTTCACCAGCTTCGGACCGCCGTGGGCGCGTCCGTTCGTCTTCGGCATGACGCCGAGGCGCCTCGCCACTTCGGTATAGGCGTCCGACAGGCTGCCGAGGTCGTGGCGGAACACGTCCTTGTCGAGCTTGCGGCCGGTCTCGATGTCCCAGAGCCGGCAGGAATCGGGCGAGATCTCGTCGGCGACGATCAGCCGCTGGAAGTCGCCGTCATAGACCCGGCCGATCTCGATCTTGAAGTCGATGAGCCGGATGCCGACGCCGAGGAACATGCCCGAGAGGAAATCGTTCACCCGCAGCGCGAGCGCGATCATGTCGTCGATGTCCTGCTGCGTCGCCCAGTTGAAGGCGACGATATGCTCCTCCGCGACCATCGGGTCGTGCAGCGCATCGTCCTTGTAGTAGAATTCGATGATCGGGCGCGGCAGCTGCTGGCCTTCCGGAATGCCGAGCCGCTTGGAGAGCGAGCCGGCGGCATAGTTGCGCACCACGACCTCCAGCGGGATCATCTCGACCATGCGGATCAGTTGCTCGCGCATGTTGAGGCGGCGGATGAAGTGCGTCGGCACGCCCACGGCATTGAGGCCGGTCATGAAATGCTCGGAAAGGCGGTTGTTGAGGACGCCCTTGCCCTCGATCGTCGCCTTCTTCTGGGCATCGAACGCCGTCGCCTCGTCCTTGAAGTACTGGATCAGCGTGTCCGGTTCGGGCCCCTCGTAAAGGATCTTCGCCTTGCCCTCGTAAACCAGCCTGCGTCGGGCCATGCTTCTCTCCAGAAACGCGCAAGGGAGGCCCGGGCGGAATGCCCGACCTTCCCGGTTAACGGCTGTCTATACCCGCTCCGGAAGCGGGGCAAGCGGCTCGCACGGCTTGTGGCGCGGCGGGTGATTGTCTATCTCCGAAGCCGAGCGCCATCAGGAGAATGTCGATGACGACCTTCAACGACCGGGAAAAGGGCTTCGAGAACAAGTTCGCCCACGACGCCGAACTTCAGTTCAAGGCCACCGCCCGCCGCAACAAGCTGCTGGGCCTCTGGGCCGCGTCCATGCTCGGAAAGACCGGCGCGGAGGCGGACGCCTACGCCCTCGAGGTGGTGAAGGCGGACTTTGCGGAGGACGGGCACGAGGACGTGTACCGGAAGATCTCCGGCGACCTCGGCGAGCGGGCCGACGAGACGACGATCCGGGCCAAGATGGCGGAACTGCTCGGGCTCGCCCAGCAGCAGGTGCTGACCGAGCTGCCCAAGGGCTGACCGGTCAGTCGAGCCAGCGCCCCAGCGCCTGCCATCGCTCCAGTTTCGCCGCGAACGGCATCGCCGCGAAGGCCGGGCTGGAGGAGGGCAGGTCGATCAGCGCCACGCCGGCGCCGCCAAGCTGTCGCCGCCCGGCGCGGGCGGCGGTGGCGCCATTGAAGCCGATCGCCCGCAGCTGCGGCAGCCGGGCGAGCAGCGCGCGGAGGTCCGCCGCCTCCGCCTCGCGGATCGCCCCGTCGAGGCTGCCCGGCCGAACCGCCGACGCGATGACGTCCCAGAGGCCGACCCCTGCCTCCGCCAGCGCGGCCTGCCGCGCCCCGTAGGTCATCCCCTGCAGATCGCGGCCCAGAACCGCCCCGAGCAGCAGCCAGAACTGGTTTCGCGGGTGGCCGTAATACTGGCCGCGCCGCAGCGATTCCGCACCCGGCAGGCTGCCGAGGAGGAGCAGCTTCGTGTCGGGCCTCGCCAGCGGCGCGAAGGCGCGTTCGCGCACGCAGGCCGTCACGGGCCCGGCTCCTCCGGCGGATTCCGGTGCATGGAATGTGCATGCATTGTGTACGGGTTGTGCACGCCGTTTTCCGCGCCCTTCACCGCCCGGTCGCGGTACAGCGACGCCCGTCCGAGCAGCATCAGTGCCACCGGCGTGGTGACGCTGACAAAGACCCCGATCAGGATCTCGTGCAGCACGAGGCGTCCTTCCGTCACCGAGGCGACGATGATCGACGCCACGACGATGCCTCCTGTCCCCCAGCTGGTTCCAAGGGTAGGGGCATGAATTCGCTCGTAAAACGTCGGCAGCCGCACCAGACCGAATGCGCCGGTCAGCGTCAGGGCGCCCCCGATCACCAGAAACAGCGCCGCCGGAACCGCGGCCCAGAGCGGGATCGCCTGAAGATGCGTCACTCGATCACCTCGCCCCGCATCAGGAACTTCGCCAGCGCCAGCGTCGCGACGAACCCCAGCATCGCAATAACGAGCGCCGCCTCGAAGAAGAACACCGTCCCGGTCCTGATCCCCAGAATCAGGCAGAGGAGCATGGTGTTGACGTAGAGCGTGTCGAGCCCGAGCACCCGGTCCTGTGCCCGCGGCCCCCGGACGATCCGCCATCCCGCCAGCACGATCGCGAGGGCGACTGCCCATTGCGCAAAGAGGATCGCGGCCGTGAGGATGATGGCGCTCATGGAAAGATCTCCCTCAGCATCGCCCCGTAGCGGTCGTTGAGCCGCGCCTGCCACTCGTCCGCCTCGGTGAGGTCGAAAACGTGCAGGAGCAGACGCTTGCGGGCCGCGTCGTAGTCGAGCCAGGCGGTCCCGGGCGCGCTCGTCACGATGATCGCCAAGGTCGCCAGCGCCAGCGGGCTCTCCAGCGCGAGGTCGATCTCCACGAACCCAGCCCGCCGCCCTGACCCCGGTCCTTTCAGGATCTGCCGGGCTACTGCGATGTTCGACAGGACGATGTCCCAGGTCACCGTGACGAGCAGCACCACCGCGAGATCGAGACGGCGCACCCGCGGTGCCTCGGGCTCCAGTGCCGCCATCGCCTTTCCCGCGACCAGCGCAACCGCGCCGCCGAGCAGCAGGTGGCCGAGCGAGAACTGGTTCAGAAGCAGCCACATGGCGACGATGCCTGCGCTCAGCAGCGGGTGGGGGAGGATTGTCGTCATCCGTCCTCCCGCGACTCCGTTCCGACGCCGAGCACGTCGTTCATGTAGGTCTGCGGCGTCGCCAGCGCCTCCGCCGCCTCCCGCATGTAGTGCATCACCGGCTCTGCCTTCACCGTCATCGCCACGGTCATCGCGAGCAGGAGCAGGACGGGCGCCATCTCCACCACCGGCACCGCGGGCAGGTCCTCGTCCTCGGCCCAGAAGGTGCGGATGCCCTCGCGGACCAGCGCGATCAGCGCGGCGAGGCCGGAGACGATCACGAGCCCGGTGAACAGCACCGCCACGGCGCTGCCCGAACCGAGTACCGCCGACAGCATGGCGAACTTGCCGAGGAAGCCGGCCAGCGGCGGCAGGCCAGCGATCAGCAGGGTGCTGACGACAAAGCAGAGCCCGAGCATCGTCGTTGCCCCCGGCACTCCCGGCCCCGCGCCGGTGCCGACGCCGATCCGCGCGTCCTCCTCGTCGAGATCCTCGTCCCCGAGTCCGTATGCCTCGGCCGTGACGGTGAGGATGCCGGCCAGCGCGCCCTGTTCGCGCTCCATCAATTCCACCATGAGAAACAAGGCACTGATGGCGATTGTTGACACGACGAGATAGAAGAGGGCCGCGGCCACGATCGCGCTGCCGCCACCGGCGCTGGCGATGCCGACGACCGCCAGCAGAGTGCCTGACGACACGAGGACGGAGCAGCCGGCGAGCCGTCCGAGGCCCTGCGAGGCCAGAACGCCAATGGTCCCGAAGACCAGCGTCGCCATGCCGCCCGCCACCAGCAGCTCCGCCCCGAGCCCGGCCATGTGGGTTGCGCCGGTGCCGAAGGCGAGCGACGACACGCGGAGCACGACATAGATGCCGACCTTGCTCAGAACCGCGAACATCGCCGCCGCCGGCGGGGCGGCGGCCATGTAGGTGAGCGGCAGCCAGAAGCAGAGCGGCCACATCCCGGCCTTGACGAGAAAGGCGATGCCGAGCACCGCCGCTCCGGCGGCGAGGAGCGGCCTGTTCGGTTCCGTCACCAGCGGCACCGCCTCCGCGACGCCCGCCATGTTGAGCGTGCCGGTGACGCCGTAGATCAGGCTGACGCCGATGAGGAACAGCAGCGAGGCGGCGAGGTTCATGGCGATGTAGTGCAGGCCGGCCCGGACCCGGAGCGGCCCCGATCCGTGCAGCGCCAGCCCGTAGGAGGCCGCCAGCAGCACCTCGAAGAAGACGAAGAGGTTGAAGAGGTCCCCGGTCAGGAAGGCGCCGTTCAGCCCCATCATCAGGAACTGGAAGAGGCTGTGGAAGTGCTGGCCGCGCCGGTCCCAGCGCGCCATGGCGAAGGTCACGGCCGGGATGCCGAGCAGCACGGTCAGCATCACCATCATTGCCGACAGCCGGTCCAGCACCAGCACGATGGCGAAGGGCGGCGGCCAGTTGCCGAGGAGGTACAGCGACACCCCCTCGCCATGCTCGTTCGCCGCTATGTCGATGAGGCCCACGGCGACGAAAAGCTGCGCCGTCACCGACAGGACGGCGATCACCCGCCGCTGGGCCTCCTCGTAGAACAGCATCAGCGCGCCGGCGATGAGCGGGATCAGGATCGGCGCGATCAGGATGTGTTCCGGCTGCGGCATCAGATGTCGCGCTCCGTGCCGTCGACATGGTCGGTGCCGGTCAGCCCGCGCGAGGCGATCATGACGACGAGGAACAGCGCGGTGGTGGCAAAGCTGATGACGATCGCCGTCAGCACCAGCGCCTGCGGCACCGGATCGGCGAAGGCGGCGGGATCGACGGCTCCGGCCTTGGCGAGGATCGGTGCCGCGCCGATCCGCGGCCGGCCCATGGCGAAGATGAAGAGGTTGACGCCATACGACAGCAGCGCCAGACCGATGATGACCTGGAAGGTGCGCGGCCGCAGCAGCAGCCAGACGCCGGACGCCACGAGGATGCCGATCGCCGTCGCGAGCACCGCCTCCATCAGCCCGCGTCCTCCGCCTTCTCCCGCTCGGCTTCCGCGGCGCGGCGCAGACGCAGCGTCTGGTGGGCGATTGCGACGAGGATGAGGACGGTCGACCCGACGACGAGGAGGTAGACGCCGACGTCGAAGAGGAGGGCGGTGGCGAACGGCACCTTGCCGACATAGGGCAGGTCGATGTAGCGCGCGTGGCTGGTGAGGAACGGCAGGCCGAACAGCCAGGCCCCCATGCCGGTCGCGGCGGCGACGAGAAGGCCAAGGCCCATCCAGCGCACCGGCAGGATGCGCAGCCGGTCCTCGACGTCGCGGACGTTCATGCCGAGATATTGCAGCAGGAAGGCGATGGCGAGGGTGATGCCCGCGGCAAAGCCGCCGCCCGGCAGGTCGTGGCCGCGCAGGAACAGGTAGGCCGACAGGGTGATGATCGCCGGGAACATCCAGCGCATGATCACGGACGGGACGGCGAGATAGTCGCGCACCGTGTCGCCGAGGCTCCGGTCCTCGTGCTCGTCGTCGAGCGCGTCCTGGATGCGTTGCTGTTCGGGCTGCTCGACGCTCTCGGCCGCCGGCCGGAAGCGGCGCAGCAGCGCGAAGATCGTCAGCGCGACGATGCCGAGCACTGTGATCTCGCCGAAGGTGTCGAAGCCGCGGAAATCGACGAGGATGACGTTGACGACATTGGTCCCGCCGCCTTCGGCATAGGCGTGGCGCAGGAACCAGTCCCCGGTTTCGCTGTCCATCGGCGTCGACATCACGGCATAGGCGATGCCGGCGACGCCGACCCCGCAGGCCACGGCGATGAAGAGGTCGCGGGTGCGGCGGAACCGCGCCGTCGCCGTGCGGTCGCCGGGGATCTCCTCGCGCCGCTTCGGCAGCCAGCGGAGGCCGAGGAGCAGGAGCACCGTCGTCACGATCTCGACGAGCAGCTGGGTCACGGCGAGGTCGGGCGCCGAGAGCCAGACGAAGGAGATGCAGGTGACGACGCCCGCGCCGCCGACCAGCAGCAGCGCGGCAAAGCGGTGATACTTGGCCTGGTACGCCGCGCCGATCGCGCAGGCGGCGCCGACGGTCCAGAGCAGGGTGAACAGGGGGTCGAAGCCCGGCGGGCTTGCCGGCCGCAGCCGCTCGGCGCCCCAGAGCATCCAGGCCGCGCCGGCAAAGGCCACGAGGACGAGCAGCCGCAGCTGCGACTGCAGCCGCTCGGTGCCGAGCCAGCGGTAGGCGCGCCGGGCCCAGATCCACGAGACGTTGACGAGCAGCCGCTCGAAGATGCGCTGTCCCTGCAGCGCCCGGAGCAGCGGCGGCCCCTCCGGCCCGCGGGTGATGGCGCCGGCGGTGGCGGCATAGAGCAGGATGCCGCCAAGAAACGCCACGACGCTCATCACCAGCGGCTCGGTGATGCCGTGCCAGACCTTCAGGCTGTAGTCGGGCAGGTTCGTTCCGACGACGGCGATCGCCGCGCTGCGGAGGTACGGGCCGATGGTGATCGACGGCAGGATCCCGACCAGGAGGCACACGATCACCAGCACCTCGACCGGCAGACGCATCAGGAACGGCGGCTCGTGCGGTTCCTTCGGCAGGTCGGTGGCGAGGGGGCCGAAGAAGACGCTGTGAATGAACCGCAGGGAGTAGGCGACGGAGAAGGCGCTGGCGACGAGCGCGATCCACGGCATCGAGCGGTCGAGCAGCGATCCGTCGTGATATTCCGCTGCCTCGGCAAAGAACATCTCCTTGGAGAGAAAGCCGTTGAGGAGCGGAACCCCGGCCATCGCGGCGGAGGCGACGATGGCGAGCGCCGCGGTGATCGGCATCGCGTGGCGCAGGCCGCCGAGGCGGCGCATGTCGCGCGTGCCGGTCTCGTGGTCGACGATCCCCGCCGCCATGAAGAGCGAGGCCTTGAAGACCGCGTGATTGACGACGTGGAAGATCGCCGCGACGAAGGCGAGTGAGGTGTCCATGCCGCAGAGCGCGGTGATGAGCCCGAGGTGGCTGATCGTCGAATAGGCGAGCAGCCCCTTCAGGTCATGCTGGAACAGGGCAAAGAAGGCGCCGAGCAGCAGCGTCGCGAGGCCGGCGGACGTCACGATGTAGAACCAGGCGTCGGTTCCCGAAAGGGCAGGGGAGAGGCGTATCAGCAGGAAGACGCCCGCCTTCACCATGGTGGCGGAGTGCAGGAACGCCGAAACCGGCGTCGGTGCCGCCATCGCGTTCGGCAGCCAGAAATGGAACGGGAACTGCGCCGACTTGGTGAAGGCGCCGAGGAGCACGAGGATCAGGGCAGGGACGTAGAGTGGACTCTTGTGGATCGCCACGACCGACGCCAGCACCCGGTCGAGGTCGTAGGAGCCGACGATCTGGCCGAGGATGAGGACCCCCGCGAGCAGGCAGAGCCCGCCGAACGCCGTCACCACCAGCGCCATGCGCGCGCCGTCACGCGCCGCCGGGCTGCGGTACCAGAAGCCGATCAGCATGAAGGAGAAGACGCTGGTGAGCTCCCAGAACACCACCAGCATGATGAGGTTGCCGGAGAGGACCACGCCCCCCATTGCGCCCATGAACGCGAGCAGCAGCGACACGAACCGCGCCGCCGGCTCCTTGGGCGAGAGGTAGTAGCGGGAATAGAGCACCACGAGCAGGCCGATGGCGTTGATCAGCACCATGAAGAGCCACGCGAAGCCGTCGATGCGGATGACGAGCCCGAGCCCGAAGCTCGGCAGCCAGCTGATCTCGTGCCGGACGACGCCGCCGTCCGCGACGAGCGGGGTGAAGGAGATCGTGACGATCAGCCCGAAGACCGCGACGAGCCCCGCCAGCCACGCCTCAGCATTGCGGCCCGCCGGGAGGAGCGCGGCCGACACGCTGCCGAAGAACGGCAGCAACAGCAGTACCATCAGCAGGTTGGCCAGAATCATACGGGAAACTTCACAGGCCGGCGCGCGACACGCCACCCCCGTTCTGCACCGCACGCGTCGCCGTGAGGCGGGCTGCGGCGAGGGGTTGTGGGCCGGCTACGCGTCGCCACCGTATCTTGGTGCTTCAGTCCGTTGTGCCCGGGCACGGCCGGTCTTGTGGGGCGCAGACGAAACGGCCGGCGTGGGATGGAGTCCCGGAGTGCCCGGCCGCTCATCGCACGGCTACCTCTCGGCTACCGGCTGCGGGCCTGCCGAACACCATCGTTTCCGTAGGGGACATCCACGGCATGAAGGTCGCGATGCGGACGGCTTGCGGGCAGACAAACTGGTGCGGCTTGCAAGGACGGGCCGTAAATCCGAATCGGCCAATTCGTTGGACGCCGCAGCGCCCGCTTCAAAATCTTTGCCGTGCCGGGTGATCCTGGCGTCGGGCCCTTGGCGGCATGACGGGGCACCCGGTACCTAGCCGAACCACCAACCGAAACCTAGAGCACTTTCTGAGCTGCCTGAATCGTGGGAGATTCCCGAAGTCGGGCAGTTCTGATTGAAGATGTGTGCTGGGCGGGGAGGCCAGCATGCATGGCGCGATACCTGTCGGAGGATTTTCGGTTTCGGGTGATCGACGCGGTTCGGTCTGGCGCGAGCCGCCGGCAGGCTGCGGCGCGCTTCGGGGTGAGCGTGTCGAGCGCGATCCGCTGGGTGGCCGAGTGGCGCGCGAGCGGGCGCACGGCGCCGCGGGCGCAGGGCGGGGATCGCCGGTCGGATCGGGTCGAAGCCGAGGCGGACTTCCTCCTGGGGCGGGTGGCCGAGGCGCCGGACGTCACGCTGGCCGAGCTGCGCGAGGCGCTGTGGCGCGAGCGCGGCGTCCTGGTCGCGGTCAGCACGCTCTGGCGCTTCTTCGACCGTCGCCGCATCACGCTGAAAAAAAGACGGCGCACGCCGCCGAGCAGGAGCGCCCGGACGTGAGGGCGCGGCGGCTGGCCTGGTTCGAGGCGCAGCCCGAGCTCGATCCGAGCCGCCTCGTCTTCATCGACGAGACCGGCGCCAGCACCAAGATGGCGCGCCTGCGCGGGCGTGCGCCGCGGGGCGTCCGATGCCGGGCGGCGATCCCGCATGGCCACTGGAAGACCACCACGCTCGTCGCCGCGCTGCGGCTCGAGGGCATGACTGCGCCGATGGTCATCGACGGGGCGATGAACGGCGACGCTTTCCGCGCCTGGGTCCGCCACATGCTCGCCCCGAGCCTCGGCCCCGGGGACATCGTCGTCATGGACAACCTGCCGGCGCGCAAGGTCAGCGGCGTCCGCGAGATGATCGAGTCGAGGGGGGCGCGGCTGCTCTACCTCCCGCCCTATTCCCCGGACTTCAACCCGATCGAGCAGGCGTTCGCCAAGCTCAAGGCACTGCTCCGCAAGGCCGCCGCCCGAACCATCGTCGCCCTCGAGCACGCCACTGCCGCCGCCCTCGACGCCTTCGATCCGGACGAATGCGCCAACTACCTCATCGCGTCAGGCTACGAACCGGACTGATCGGAATCTGCCTTACCGTCAAAGATGGGACGGAGCATTGGATCCGCCGCTCCCGGTCCGAGTGTGACACTCCCTTTGGCAAGGGTCGGCCCTTCGCACTGACGTTCCTCCATACGTCTTGTGGCATAGCGCCTCCGTCAGCGAGCCCAATCTCACGCCGCCAGCCGCCTTCCGTCGTCGCCGAAGTGGAAGGCGCGGGTGGGGTCGGGGGTCAGGTGGACGGTCTCGTCGACGCCGTAGCGGTGCTCGCCAAAGCGGCGCACGGTCAGGAGGCCGTGGTGCTCGGTTCGGACGTAGACGTTGGTCTCACCGCCGAGGTGCTCGACGTGGCTGATCGTGCCGGGGATTGCGCCGGTCTCGTGGCTAAGCTCGAGGTGCTCGGGGCGGATGCCGAGGGTCTTGCCGGGGGCGCCGCGGGCGCCCGCTTCGAGGAAGTTCATCTGCGGGCTGCCGATGAAGCCGGCCACGAAGGTGTTGGCCGGGTTGTTGTAGAGCTCCATCGGCGCGCCGACCTGCTCGATCCTCCCGGCATTCAGCACGACGATCTTGTCGGCCAGCGTCATCGCCTCGACCTGGTCGTGGGTGACGTAGATCATCGTCGCGCCGAGATCCTTGTGGAGCTTGCCGATCTCCATGCGCATGTCGACGCGCAGCGCCGCGTCGAGGTTCGAGAGCGGCTCGTCGAAGAGGAACACCTTGGGCTTGCGCACGATCGACCGGCCGATCGCCACCCGCTGGCGCTGGCCGCCGGAGAGCTGGCTGGGCTTGCGGTCGAGCAGGTGCTCCATCTGCAGGATGCGCGCGGCCTCGTCGACGGCGCGTTTCTTCTCGGCCTTGGGCGCGCCGGCGAGGGTGAGGCCGAAGCCGATGTTCTCGCCCACGGTCATGTGCGGGAAGATCGCGTAGGACTGGAAGACCATGGCGATCTCGCGCTCGCGCGGCTGGGCGTCGTTGACGCGCCGGCCCTCGATCATCAGGTCGCCGCTGGTGATCTCCTCCAGGCCTGCGATCATGCGCAGGAGCGTGGACTTGCCGCAGCCCGAGGGGCCGACGAAGACCACGAACTCCCCGTGCTTGATGTCGAGGCTCACGCCCTTGATGATGTCGACCTTGCCGTAGCTTTTCTTCAGGTCGACGAGCTTCACGTCCGCCATTGTCGTTTCCCCCCTTGTCCTCAGCCGAGCTTCAGCAGGCCGTCCGGCTGCGTCGTGACCGGCGCCGGATCGGAGATCTCGCCCACGAAGGCGCCGCCCCCGGGGTTGTGCAGGAAGCCCAGGAGCTTCATCCCGTCGTCCGCCATGACGATGCGCGCCGCGTAGCGGTCGAGGGCCGGGTCGCCGTCGAGGAACGCGCCCGGCGCCACCTCCCAGGGGCCGCGGGGATCGTCGGCGACGAGGTAGTGCGTGCCGCGCACCGGCGCGCCCGGGTAGGTCGCGCGGTAGGCCTCGGCGTAGTGCTCCGGCGCGGTGCAGAAGAGGCAGTACCAGCGGCCGTCGATCTCGAAGACCTGCGGCACCTCGAGCTGGCCGAAGGCGCCGCCCGCATAGACCGGATCCTGGAGCGTCCAGGTCATCAGGTCCGGCGAGGTGGCGAAGCCGACGGCGCCGCCGGCGTTCGGCTCCTCGACGCCCGGCACCCGGGCAGTAAAGAACATCATCCAGCCACCCGTCGGGTCGCGCATCACCCAGGGGTCGCGCATCGCCCGGTCGTGCCAATGGCCGGGGGTGAGCTCCTCGTAGCGGTCGTCGATGTCGAGCATGGGGCCGTCGCCCGCCCGCAGCCAGTCGTGCAGGTTGGTGCTCGTCGCGTGCCCGATCCGCTGCTTCAGCCCGTCCTCGGCCCGGCTTGCGCCGGTGTAGAAGAGGTGCCAGAGCCCATCGTCGCCCTTCACCACCGAGCCGGTCCAGGTGGTATAGTCGTCCCACGCCGGCCCTTGGGCCGGCGCGAAGCTGGTGCCCCGGTAGTCCCAGACCTTCAGATCGCGGCTGGTGGCGTGGCCCTGCGTCACGTTGAAGTGCCGCAGATCCGGGTCGCCGAGCGACTTGTCGGCCTGCAGGAAGAAGGCGTGCCACAGGTCGCCGTCGCGCACGTACCAGCTGTCCCAGATCCACCTGGTAGGAAGGGCAATCGTCAAAGTCGTCTCCTTAACCCTTGATGCCGGTCGGGGCAAT
>JBGALW010000215.1:0-6032 GCA_044223585.1 Amaricoccus sp. | reverse complement strand
CGGGGCCGCACTGGGCGCTGAACGGCGACCGGGGCGTGACCTTCGCCGACACGCCGCCAGCGGGAACCGAGGTCACCGAGGGCGCCTGGTGGCCGTCCGGCTATGGCGGCCCGCCCGAGGTCAGCTTCGCGGCGGAGGCGGCGGCGGAGATGGGGCTGAAGCTCGGCGACGTGCTGACGCTGAACGTCCTCGGCCGCGACATCGACTTCACCATCACCAGCCTTCGGGACGTCCGTTTCGAGAGCATGGGCATCAACTTCCTGATGATCGTGAACCCCGCCGCCCTTGCCGGCGCGCCCTATTCCAGCATCGCCACGGTGCAGGCGACGCCGGATGCCGAGGCGCCGCTGGTGCGCGCGGTTGGCAGCGCCTTCCCCAACGTCACCGCGATCCGGGTGCGCGACGCCATCGACCGGGCGGCCAGCGCGCTCGACGGCATCGCCGCCGCCTCGCGGGCCGCTGCCTCCGTCACGCTCCTGACCGGCTTCGTGGTGATCGCCGGCGCTGCCGCCGCGGGACAGGCCCGCCGCGCCCGCGAGGCGGCGATCCTCAAGACGATCGGCGCCACCCGGGCCCGCATCCTCGCGAGCTTCGCACTCCGCGCCACGCTGGTCGGTGCCGCCGCCGGCCTCGTCGCGATCGGCGCGGGGGCCGCGGCCGGCTGGTGGGTGACGAGCCGCATCCTCGACGCCCCGTTCCGCTTCGATCCGGCAAACGCGCTGCTCATCGTCGTCGGCGGCGCGCTCGCGAACCTCCTCGCGACGCTCGTCTTCGCGCACCAGCCGCTCGCGGTCCGTCCCGCCCGGGTGCTGCGCGCGAGGGACTGACGCCAACGCCGCCGGATCGGTGCCGCACCCGGCCTCTGGCGGTGACGTTGCGCGGGTCGTACCGTCATCGCGATAGGGCATCGGCGCGCCTGCCTGGGCTGGCGCGAAGCGCCTGCCGGGGGGCAGGCAGGCGCTGCCGATGCTGACGCATCGGCGGGATGCCTGAACCGGTCGCACGCCGCGGACCGGTGTGATCCGGAAACAGTCCGTGCCTGACGGTACGGATAGTCGCGCGATCCGCAATGATGCATCCTGCGCACCATCCGCACCGACCCGGTGCAGCAGAGGAAATTGCGATGCTCGTGAATGGAAAGTGGTCCGGCGACTGGCAGCCGGTCCAGGCAACCGACGAGAAAGGCGGCTTCGTCCGGCAGATCTCCAGCTTCCGCAACTGGGTGACGCCCGATGGCGCCGCCGGCCCGACCGGCAGCGGCGGCTTCGCCGCGGAGGCGGGGCGCTATCACCTCTATGTCGCGCTGATCTGCCCCTGGGCCTCGCGGACGCTGATCGCCCGCCAGCTGAAGGGCCTCGCCGACGTCATCAGCGTCTCGGTCGTCGAGCCGATGATGACGGAGCAGGGCTGGCGCTTCGGCGACTATCCGGGCGCCAACCGGGATACGCTGAACGACGCCACCTACATTCACGAGCTCTATACCCGCGCCGACCCGGTCTTTACCGGCCGTGCCACCGTCCCGGTGCTCTGGGACAGGCAGACCGGCACCATCGTCAGCAACGAAAGCGCCGATATCGTGCGAATGATGAACGACGGCTTCGGGACACTGGCCTCGGACGCAATCGACCTCTACCCGGCGAACCTGCGCCCGGAGATCGACGCGCTGAACGCGTTCATCTACCCGACGTTCAACAACGGTGTCTATCGCGCCGGCTTCGCCACGACGCAGGTCGCCTATGACGAGGCGGTGGAGCAGGTCTTCGCGACGCTCGGCACGCTGGAGGAGCGGCTCGCGACCGGCCCGTTCCTGACCGGCGACCGCTTCACCGAGGCGGACATCCGGCTCTTCGTCACGCTGGTTCGGTTCGACACGGCCTACCACGGCCTCTTCAAGTGCAACCACCGCCAGCTCTCCGACTATCCCCGCCTCTCCACCTACCTGGAGCGGGTGCTGGCGCTGCCCGGTGTCCGCGGGACGGTGAACCTCGACCACATCAAGCGGGGCTACTACGCGATCCGCAGCCTCAACCCGACCGGCATCGTGCCCGCCGGCCCGGACCTTGCCTGGGCTGCCTGACCGCGCCACGCGCATTTGTTCACCTTCCGGCGGCGCGGACGTCGCCTGCCTGTTGAAAAGACCGGTCCGGTCCCCGATATTCGGTCGGAACCCCACGCCCCATGGCGGCGGGGCGTGGTTGAACGGAGGAACCTCATGGCCGAGTACGGAACTGTTCGTCAGGCTGGCGCCGGCGCACGCACCGCGCAGATCGACGAAGGTCTGCGCTCCCATATGAACCGGGTCTACGGCACCATGTCCGTGGGCATGGTGATCACTGCGCTGGCAGCGTGGGCGGTGGCGGGGCTCGCCGTGTCCGACACGCCGACCCAGTACATGATCGGCCAGGATCAGTACCTGACCAGCTTCGGCGCCGCGATCTATACCTCGCCGCTGCGCTGGGTCGTGATGTTCGCCCCGCTGCTCTTCGTGTTCGGCCTGTCGGCCGGGATCCAGCGGATGTCGGCGGCGACGGCACAGGTCACCTTCTATGCCTTCGCGGCGGTGATGGGCGTCTCGCTCAGCTCGATCTTCCTCGTGTTCGCGCACGCGTCGATCGCGCAGGTGTTCCTCGTCACGGCGATCGCCTTCGCCGGCCTCAGCCTCTACGGCTACACGACGAAGCGGGACATTTCGGGCTTCGGCTCGTTCCTCGTCATGGGCGTGATCGGCCTGATCGTCGCGTCGATCGTCAACATCTTCCTCGCCTCGTCGGCGCTGATGTTCGCGATATCGGCGATCGGCGTGCTGATCTTCGCCGGGCTGACGGCGGTCGACACCCAGAACATCAAGAACACCTACCTGCAGCTGCGGGCGGCCGAGGGTCAGGACTTCGTCGGCAAGGCGGCGATCCTGGGCGCGCTGACGCTCTACCTCGACTTCATCAACATGTTCATGATGCTGCTGAACCTGTTCGGCCAGCGCAACTGATCCGCTGACCCCACGACTTCAGGACGGCCCGCCGGACCTCCGGCGGGCCGTCTGCATTCAGCCGGACACGATCTCCGCCCCCTCGACCCCGACCGCCTTGGCGAGCTGCCGCAGCCGGGCCTGCACGGCGTCGCTGTCCGGCACCTGCTCGGGGTCGCGCACCTCCAGCCGCACCGCGTCGGCGTCGAGCCGGACCCGGACCTGCGCGAGAATCTCCGGCACGCTGGCCGAGACCCGGTGCCCGAGCAGCAGCACCCGGCCGAGGATCTCGGCCCGGCGCAGCTGGTTCGGCGTCAGCAGGGTGCGCGTGATGCCCCGGACCCGGTCGTCGATCGCCCCGCCATAGCGCGCCATCACCGCCGTCGCGAGGAAGGCGCGCTCCGGGTGGGAAAGACCGGCGAACGGGAACTGCAACAGCCGCAGGAACGCCTCGGTCGCCCGCACCTTTTCGTGGTCGCGCCAGGCGATGTCGGTCAGCGCGCAGACGCTGAGGCGCAGCCGCCGCTCGGCCTGCGTCTCGCCGGGAAAGAGGGCATCGGTCCAGCGGCCGAGCGCGGCGCTGAACGCCGCGACACGGGCATGCGGCAGGCCGATCGCCTGGGCGCCCTCGAGCAGCGGGTCGCGATACCGGTCCTCGGCGTCGAGCTGGGAGTAGAGCCAGCCCTCGCGCAGCCCGAAGGCGGAAAACACCACGCGCTCGGACTTCAGCGCCTTCAGCACGCGGGAGAGCACCAGCCCGGCCGCCGGCAGCGTCGCAAGCCGCCGCGCCGGCGCGTCGGGGAGCGCTGCAACCGCCTCCGGCGTCATCCGGCTGATCTTCTTGGCAAAGCTCCGCGCCTCGTCGGCGGCGATCTCGTAGCCGTGCACGACGCTGATCGGATGTCCGGTCATCGCGATGTGCACCCGCGCCAGCGCCCGCCAGCCGCCGCCGATCGGGTAGAAGACCGGCTCGGTGAGGAATGGCGGCAGGCTTTCCTTCAGGATCGCGTCGATCCGCGCCTTCGCCGCGTCGACGCTCTCCTCCATCATCGACTTCACCGGCAGCGCGCCGAGCGGCATGGAGACGCAGCGCTCGCCGACCGTGTCCACCACCACCTCCGCCACCTCGAGGCTGCCGCCCCCGAAGTCGCCGGCGAGCCCCTTGGGCTTGAAGAAGCCGGAGATGATCCCGGTCGCGGCATAGGTGGCTTCTTCCCGCCCGCTCAGCACCCGCGCCCGGAGGCCGGTGGCGGCATGGATCGCCTCGACCAGATCGCCGCCATTCTCCGCCCGGCGGGTCGCCTCGGTGGCGATGACGTGCAGCTGCTCGACGTCCATCGCGCGCGCGATGGTGACGAAGCGGTGGATGCCCTGCACCGCGCGGGCAATCGACTCCTCGGACAGCCGACCGGTCCTGTCGAGACCGGCGCCGAGCGCGACCATCGACTTCTCGTTGAAGCGCGGAAACGGCGCGCGGCTGAAGTCGTCGTAGACCATCAGCCGGATCGAGTTCGAGCCGATGTCGATGACCGCAAAGTGCCGCTGCACCCGCTTCAGCACGCGGTCGGTGTCGATTTCGATGACACGGGCCTCTCCGGGTCCGGGCCGGGCCTGTACGGTGACCATGGTTCCTCCCCCCAGAGCCAGCGGGCCGCGATGGTGGACTGTGGCGGCGACCCGGTCCACCAATTTCTCGGGCGTCCACCGCCACCCGTCTTTTCGGCGCGGCTGCACGCGATAAAGGCTATATCCGTCAGGTGCGCGGCGTTGGTTTCGCCGCCACTTGTAAACACACGGTCCCAAGCGCCGGGCAGCGCGCACGCGGCCGCTGGCCCCCTTCTGTCAGGAGGCGGCGCAGTCGCGGCAGAGCGGCGTCGCGGGCACGACGTCCAGCCGGTCCTCGCCGATCGCCTCACCGCACCGGGCGCAAATTCCGTAGGTGCCGTTCGCGATCCGGTCGAGCGCTGCCTCGATCATCCGCACCTCGCGGAGGCTGGCCGCGCCAAGGTCCTCGAGGACCTCCTCGCCTTCGCGCTCGATCGCCTGCTCGGAGAAGTTCTCGCTCACCGGCTGGTCGAGCTCGCCCTCGATCCGCGTCAGACGGCCGGTGAGCTCGGCCATCCGCGCCTCCAGCTGGCGCTTGCGCTCCGCGATGTCAGTCATGCTAGTCCTCCCCTCCCGCGCGCTCCGGCGCAGGTTCGGCGAGAAGTGTGGGGGAAGTCGGCGGCGGCGTCCAGCGGACACCATCGCAGATCCCTTGAGCGCAGATCCCTTGAGGCGTCAGTGCAGCTTGGCCCCGACCTCGGCGATCGCGCCGTCGACCAGCTTGGCCGCGCTGTCGGTGCTCATCCGCTGCTTCAGGACGTCGCCGGCCGCAGCGACCGCCACGGCAACCGCCTGGTCCTTGACCTGCCGGATTGCCGCCTGTTCGGCCGCGGCGATCTGCTCGCCGGCGGTGTGCAGGCGCCGGGCCACCGACTTGCGGATGTCCTCCTTCGCGGCTTCCGCGGCCTTTTCGGCCTCGTAGCGCGCGGCGGTGACGATGTCCTCCGCCTGGGCCTTCACTTCCTTCTGCCGCCGCTCATAGCTCGCCAGCAGCGCCTGCGCCTCGTCACGCAGGGCGCGGGCCTCCTCAAGCTCGGCCTTGATCCGCACGGCCCGCTCGTCGAGCTTGCGGCTGATCATGCCCGGGACCCCGACATAGACGAGGATCCCGAGGAAGATCACGAAGCCGATGCCGACGACGATCTCGGTATTGTTGAGGAAATCCATGGCGTCAGCCCTTCAGCCGGTTGGCGATGGCCGCATCGAGGGCAGGGCCGTCCGCGGCCTCGGGCAACAGGGCCCGCACGATTTCGGCCGCCGTCTCGCGTGCCACTTCCTCGACGCTCTTTGCCGCACTGTCGCGGATCTCGCCGATGCGCTTCTCCGACTCGGCGGCCTTGACCGCGATCTCGGCGTCGGCGTTGGCGATCAGCCCGGCCAGTTCCTTGTCGATCCCCGACTTGGCCTCGGCAGCGATCTGGTGCGCTTCGTCGCGGGCCTGGGCGAGCGCGGCATTGTAGGC
>JBGALW010000214.1:0-6052 GCA_044223585.1 Amaricoccus sp. | reverse complement strand
GGTATTTCGTGTCACTATGAGAGACATGGATTGACGGGCGCCGGATTTCGTGACACATGGTGTGACGTCAATACGGGGGCGAGTCGTGACCACCAGGAGCTACCGGAGCCCGCTGCGCGAGGAGAAGGCCAGGGAGACGCGCGAGGCGATCCTGGAGGCGCTCTACGGCCTGATGGACGCCGCGGCGCCGGACGAGATCGGCATGGACGCGATCGCCCGGCGGGCCGGTGTCGAGCGGCGCACGGTGTTCCGGCACTTCGCGACGAAGGAGGAGCTCTACGCCGCCTTCTGGCCGTGGCTGAACGCGCGGATCGGCGCCTCGCCGACGCCGGGCACGCCGGAGGACATCGCCGACGGGCCGCGCCGCGCCTTCCCGAAGTTCGACGCGCACGAGGCGGCGATGCGCGCCGCGCTGCACACGCGGACCGGGCGCGAGATGCGCGCCGGGACGGTGGCGGGCCGGCGCATCCTGTTCGCGCAGGCGCTGGCGCCGGTCCTTGCGGCGCTGCCGGCCGCGGAGGCCCGCCGGGTCGAGGCGCTGGCGCATCTGCTCTACTCGGCCTCCGCGTGGGAGGTCCTGAAGGACTACGGCGGTCTTTCCGGCGCCCAGGCCGGGGAGACCGCCTCCTGGGCGCTCGAGGTGATCCTGTCCGCGGTCACCGGGGGCGAGGCTTCGGCGGACGCCATGTCGCAGAAGGAAGATGGCGATGAAGCTTGACGTGAACAGGCCCGACGGCGGGGATGCCCTCTGGGTGGTCGGCGACCGGATCCGGTTTCTCGGCGGACTGCCGGGGTCCGGGCTGGAGCTGATCGAGGTCGACGTCCCGGCGGGATCCGGGACGCCGCCGCACAGCCACGCCTCGGCGGAGATGTTCTACATCGTGTCGGGGGAGCTGACCGTGCGGCTCTTTCCCGAGGGCGCGCCGCCGGCGGCGGTGACGGCCGGCCCGGGCGAGGCGGTCCGGATCCCGCCGCACGTGCCGCACCATTATGCGAACGAGAGCGGCGGGCCGGCGAAGATGGTCGTCCTGCTGGAGCCCTCGATGATCGCCTTCTTCCGCGACGTCGGCACCGACACGCGGCAGGACCAGCCGGACTTCGCCCGGCTCGGCGCGGCGATGGCGCGGCACGGCATCGTCGTGCTGACGAGGGCGGCCTGACGGCAGGCGTCGGGGCCGGCCGCCGGCCCCGACGCACGCGCCTCGCGGCGCCTCGCGGTGCCTCTCCGGCAGGAGGGGCGAGACGTTACTGGCTTTCGCCGCACATGCGCCTTATCGGGCGGGGCGCGATCTTCTCGTTCGAGGCATCGGGGAACGATGACAGCCACCGCGAGAGCCAATGGTGTCGATCTGGCCTATGACCGCTTCGGCGGCGGCGACGGGGAGACGATCCTGCTGATCGCCGGCCTCGGGACCCAGATGATCCGGTGGTCCGACCCGTTCTGCACCGCGCTGGCCGCGCGCGGCTATTCGGTCATCCGGTTCGACAATCGGGATGCCGGCCTGTCCACGCATCTGGACGATGTTCCCGCGCCGGACTTCGCGGCCCTGGCAGCGGACCTGATGGCGGGCAGGCGTCCAGACGTGCCCTATTCATTGCACGACATGGCCGCCGACGCGGTGGCGCTGCTCGACGCGCTGTCGGTCGGGAAGGCGCATGTGGTCGGCCGGTCGATGGGCGGGATGATCGCGCAGATCATGGCCTCCGGGTTCCCGGCGCGGGTCCTGTCGCTGACGTCGATCATGTCGGGCACGGGCAACCCGGCGCTGCCGCAGGCGGCGCCGGAGGTGATGGCCCTGATGACGGCACCGAGGCCCGATCCGTCGACCGACCCGGACGCCTTCGTCGCCCGCTCGCTGGCCTTCGCCCGCCGCATCGCCGGCTCGGGTGCGCCGTTCGACGAGGATGCCCAGGCGGCGCTGATCCGCGAGGAGGCAGGACGATCCCACGACCCGGCGGGCGCCGGCCGGCAACTGGCGGCGATGGCAACTGCCGGGGACCGCCGGGCGCAACTCTCCCGGATTGCCGCCCCGACACTGGTCATCCACGGAGCGGACGACCGTCTGATCCTGCCGGCCTGTGGCGCGGACACGGCCGCATCGATCCCCGGCGCGAGGCTCCTGCTGATCGACGGCATGGGGCACGACCTGCCGGAGCCGTTTCACGCCCGGATCATCGACGCCATCGAGGAGACGGCACGCCGGACCGTTTGAGCCTGCTCCGGGTGCTGCGGACATCCGCGCACGCCGCGGCAGTCGGGCCCTTGGGCTCGGAGCAACCGTTCGGCGCATCCGAGATGTGGCGCCCGATTCGGCGGCTGCTCAATATCGCCTCGAAACTCCCTGTCGAGCGCCCGCAATGACATGGTCCCGAACGATTGCGATACGATCCTCGCGAAACATCTCCTCGGTCCAGCCGCGTTCCACGACGAGGTGCCTCCAGGAATCGAGATGCGTGAACGACCAGAGGAGATCAGCGGCGCGTTCGGCGTCGAGCCCTTCCCTCAACCGCTTCTGTGCGTCCAGCGGGCCCAGGATTGCCACGTACTTTGCGTGAAGACTGTCTTCCATGCGATCCCGAAGAACCGACGCGGCATCCACGTCGGTCGCGGCAGCGGCGACGAGCAATCGACCGACGGGGAAGATCTCCGGCAAGTGCTTCAACCAGGCCTCGACAAACCCGATGAGCGTGTCGGTCGTCGGTGATGGCGTCGCCGCGAGTTCGGCCATGCGACGGGAGTGTTCGCTCTTCGCATCCGCCTGCCGCGCCATCGCCAGCAGCAGCCCCGCCCGGGATCCGAACGCGAGGTAGATCGACTGCCGCGTCACGCCTGCCTGCCGAGCGATTGCTATCATCGACGCGTCGATGCGGCCCTCCGATACACAGAGGCGCCACGCCGCATCGAGGATCGCCGCGCACGTCTTTTGCGAGATCGTTTCCCTGGTCATGATCGCTCTTGCACGGGCCACTTTACAGCCGTCAAGCGGTCGGCGACTTTACATGTGTAAAATCAGATTGATTCGGAGACGCGTGATGTCGGGCGCCATGACCTATCTCCCTCACATGATTGTCGGTTTCGCCATCTTGTCGGCATTCTGGTCTACACTGCTTTCCCGGAAGGGCAGTCCGCACCACAGGCGTCGGGGACGCATCTACATGCTGTTGCTCCTGCCCCTGCTTGTGTCCGTTATCCCCATCACGATCAGGGCTGCGGCCGAAGAGGGCGCAGTCAGAATCGTCCAGCTTCTCTATCTCACGGTCGTCGTCGCCGCCGCGGGGTGGACCGCGTGGCGGGCAATTCGCGACCGCAACGACGTCGACGCGTTCAGAGGTACTGTCTACATCGGTCTGGCGGTGGTGCTGAGCGTCATGGCGCTCATGCTTCTCGTGCTCGGCATCGTGGCACAGAACATCACGGCGTTCGGCTTCTCGGTCATCGGAATCGTCTATGGCGGCGCCATGCTGGGATTTCTGCGGCAACCCGCGAGACCCGGCTGGTGGCTCGCATGGCATCTCAACGGAATTGCGCTGCTGTTCGCCGCCACTCATGCATCTCTTACCGGGCTTGTCCTCCGCACGCTTCGCCCCGACTGGGACGGCGAGGTCCTCCATGGTCTCACCCAGTTCGGCGTCATCGCCCTGTCCTATTTCCTCCGGCAATGGCTCGGCTGGAGATACGAAGCCAATGCATTCACCAGAACCACCGCTCCGAACCTCGCGCTCACCGGCGCGTCCTGACCTCCGGGGCCGCGAAGCGCGTCATTGATCATCGGCAAGAGAAGATGCGCCGGATGCGGTGCGACGCTGAGATCGACCATCATGGTGACAATGAACGCATGACCGCTCCATCCTGCACACCGGCCCGTTGAGCTCTCGCGATGCTGCGCGTGCCGCGAACGGTTGCTTCAGGGAAGCGGTCTTCGCCGCTGGCAATCCGGCGCGAGAGGCGTCCGGCCTGCAGGGCAGGCAGCCGTTGCCGCCTCGCCCTTCCGCGCGGCGCGCCCCGTCTGCCGGTCAGCCGCTGCGGGGTTGCTTCTGGTGCTGGAGGCCCCATTCGCCGAGGGCGTCGAGGACGGGGATCAGGTGGCGGCCGTAGTCGGAATAGGCGTAGAACACGAACTTCAGCCCGCCCTGCATCTCTTCGCGCCGCACGATCAGGCCGTCGTCTTCCAGTTGCCCGAGCTGTTCGTCGAGGACCTTGGCGGAGATGCCCGGGAGGGTCTTGCGCAGGTCGCCGAAGTGGTACGGCCGCTCGCGCAGGAGCCAGAGGATGCGGGTCTTCCACTTGCCCGAGATCACCCGGACCGCCGCGAGCGCCGGGCAGTCGAAGAGCTTGCCGTCGCGCTGGTGACCGCGCACCTTTTGGTAACCTCTTGTTCCGCGGCAGAGGACCGCCCACCCTAGGTGGCATGAAACCGGCCCCTGTCCCAACGCTATATCAATGGATCGGCGGAGCGCCCGCGCTGGAGGCGCTGACGGCCGCCTTCTACGCCCGAGTGGTGGAGGACGGGATGCTGGCGCCGGTCTTTGCCGGCATGGGGCCGGATCACCCCGCCCATGTCGCGGCCTTCATCGGCGAGGTCTTCGGCGGGCCGAAGACCTACAGCGCGACGCTGGGCGGCCATGCCGGGATGATCCGCCACCACATGCGGCGCAACCTGACCGAAGCCCAGCGCCGCCGCTGGGTCGGGCTGCTGCTCGACGCCTGCGCCGATCTCGGCCTGCCGGACGATCCGGAGTTCATGTCGGCGCTCGTCGGGTATCTGGAGTGGGGCTCGCGGCTCGCGGTGCTGAATTCGCGGCCGGACGCCCGGGAGCCGGCGGCGGGCCCGATGCCGACATGGGGATGGGGCGAGGTCGGCGGCCCCTGGCTGGCGGAGGAGAAGCCGTGATCGTCGAATATCTGCGGTACACCGTTCCGGCCGACCGGCAGGCCGACTTCGTCCGCGACTATGCCGCCGCCCGCGAGCCGCTGCTCCGCTCGCCCTACGCGCGGCATTTCGAGATCTGCCAGTGTGCGGAGGATTCGTCGCGGTTCATCCTGCGGATCGAGTGGACCTCGGCGGAGGACCACCTGACGAAGTTTCGCGGCAGCGCGGAGTTCCGCGAATTCTTCCGGCACGTCCGGCCCTATGTCGGGATGATCGAGGAGATGCGGCACTACGAGCCGCGATAGCCGCCGGTCGTGCCGGGGAGCGGCCGTGACCGTGCGGTCGGCGTCGGCCCCGAGGCGGGGGCGACGCCACGGACGTCGCGGCTACGGGGCCCAGGGGAAGCTGAAGCTGCGCGGGGCGCCTTCCTTGGGGCCGTCGAACAGGATCAGCACCGTGAGCGTGCCGCTCGCCATCTCGAGCGGCACGACCGCCTCCGGCTTGTCGGGCTTCTGGTCGGGTCCGTGCGTGAAGGCCGGGAGGTCGAACAGGTGGACGGGGTCGTCCGCCGCTCCGGGGTTCCAGCGGTAAAGGCTGTAGGCGTTCGGCGCCGCGCTGGCCGCGTCGGTATTGAGCATCGGGCCAGCGAGGATCAGGAGGTCGTCGCCGACCGGGGAGAGGTCCCTGACGCCGCGACCCGTGCCGAGGGCGACGAGGCGGGTGGTCGGCGCGGCGCCGGGCTCCCCGAAGAGCGTGGCGGTGGGCAGTTCCATCACCACGGCCCGCTCGCCGGCCTGCAGCACCGGGCCGCGCAAGCCGACGTAGGCGGTGCCGCCGGCCACGGCGATGCCTTCGACGGTCAGGCCGTTGTCCGCAAGCGGATGGTCGGCGAAGGGCCGGAGATCGGCGTCGGCGAGGATCCGTTGGCGCAGCGCGTTCGAGTCCGTCACCGAGACGCCCTCGGCATGGGGTGTCAGGCGAAAGACGTGGCTGTCCGCCGCGAGGCGGGCGGTGTCCTTTTCGTCGAGCGGACCGTCGGTCTCGCGCGGCGAGCCGAAGGAGCCGATGACGAAGAACGAGCCGCCGGCGAAGGCGGCGCCTTCGCCGTCGAGTTCGACCGGCTTGCCGTCGAAGCGGTCGTCGATGAGCGGGATGGGCGCGCCGGCGACGATCCTGCCGGG
>JBGALW010000213.1:0-6103 GCA_044223585.1 Amaricoccus sp. | reverse complement strand
GATGCCGGGATAGTCGAGTCCGGCGGAGATCGAGTGGCCCTCGATGATCTGGCCGTCCGGGTCCTGCAGCAGATAGGTGCGGTTGCCATGCAGCACCCCCGGCCGCCCGCCGGTCAGGCTCGCCGCATGCTCCATCCGCTCGTCGACCCCATGGCCCCCGGCCTCGACGCCGATGATCCGCACCGAGGGATCGTCGAGGAACGGGTGGAACAGGCCCATGGCGTTCGACCCGCCGCCGATGCAGGCGACGAGGCTGTCGGGCAGCCGGCCCTCGCGCTCCAGCATCTGCGCCCGCGCCTCCTTGCCGATGATCGACTGGAAGTCGCGGACCATCGCCGGGTACGGGTGCGGCCCGGCCACGGTGCCGATGCAGTAGAAGGTGTCGCGGACGTTGGTCACCCAGTCGCGGAGCGCCTCGTTCATCGCGTCCTTGAGCGTGCCGCGCCCGGCGGTCACCGGCCGCACCTCGGCGCCCAGCAGCCGCATCCGGAAAACGTTCGGCTTCTGCCGCTCGACGTCCGTGGCGCCCATGAAGACCACGCACTGGAGGCCGAAACGGGCGCAGACCGTCGCGGTCGCCACCCCGTGCTGGCCGGCGCCGGTCTCGGCGATGATCCGGGTCTTGCCCATCCGCCGGGCGAGCAGGATCTGCCCCAGGACGTTGTTGATCTTGTGGGCGCCGGTGTGGTTCAACTCGTCGCGCTTGAAGTAGATCCTGGCGCCGCCCAGCCGCTCGGTCAGACGCTCGGCGAAATAGAGCGGTGACGGCCGGCCGACATAGTGCTTCCACAGGTCGTCCATCTCGGCCCAGAAGACCGCGTCGGTCTTGGCCCGCTCATACTCCGCCTCCAGGTCGAGGATCAGCGGCATCAGGGTCTCGGAGACGAACCGCCCGCCATAGTCGCCGAAGCGGCCGCGTTCGTCGGGACCGGTGCGGAAGGAATTCGGCCGCTGCTCAGTCATGGGGCTCCTCCGTGGCAATCGTGCCTTCTAACGCCGCACGCGGGCGCCGTCGAGGCGCGGCGGGGCGCAACCAACCTTGCCACCGGCCGCAGGGTATGGTCCCTCTGGCCTGAAGCAGATCGAGGGAAAGCCGATGTCTCAGCCCAACGCCCATGCGCCGCTGTTCCACGACCGTCCTGTGGCCTGGCGCGGCGCAGCCGTCGCGGCCGGCGTCGTGGCGCTCGCCATCGCCTCGCGCATCGAGATCCCGATGGTGCCGGTGCCGATCACCATGCAGACCTACGCGGTCTGCGTGATCGGGGCGGTGTACGGCTGGCGGCTCGGCGCGATCACCGTGCTCGGCTGGCTGGCGCTGGCGGCGGCCGGACTGCCGATGCTCGCCTCGGGCAAGTTCGGCCTTGCCCCCTTCGTCGGCCCGACCGCCGGCTACCTGTTTGCCTTCCCGCTGATGGCGCTGCTGACCGGCTGGCTGGCGGAACGCGGCTGGAACGGCAGCCGGCCGGGCCTCGCCTTCACCGGCATGCTGGCGGCGAACGCGCTCTGCCTCGCCCTCGGCGGCGCCTGGCTCGCGACGCTGGTCGGGGGCGAGAAGGCGATGGCCCTCGGGGTCACGCCCTTCATCGTCGGCGGCATCCTGAAGTCCGCGCTCGGCGCCCTGACCCTGCGGTTGGTCCCGAACGGGTCCGCAGGCACGGCCCTCTGAGCCTCGGCCGCGCGCGCATGACCGTCCGGCTGCGCGCGCACCACCTGCTCTGCGTTCTGACCTATGTCGGCAAGGGCTACAGCCCGGCCTTCGTCGCCAACCTCGACCGGATCGCCGCGCGTCTCGCCGCCGGCGAGCCGGTCCAGATGGTCGCCGGTCCGGATGATGTCTGCGCGCCGGTTCGCGACGATCCCTCGCACCACTGCAACGATCCTGCGATCCGCCGCCGCGACCGGCTGGCAAGCCTCGCCGTCGGGCGGCTGCTGCACCAGCCCGTGACGCCCGGCCGGACCCTCAGCCTGACGCCGGAGCGGCTGCGCCTGCTCCGCGCGGCCTTCGTGGCGAACCATATCCGGGCCGCGTGCGCCGGTTGCGCCTGGGCCCGGCTCTGCACCGAGGTCGCCGCACACGGGTTCCACGCGACCCGCCTTCTCGGGGCGCACGCCCGCGCCCCCGGCCCGGTGCAGCCCGGAGAGGTCTAGTCGGCGACCGCCGCGCTGACCGAGCGGGCCGCCTCGAGAAAGGCGGCGATCTTCTTCGGATCCTTCACGCCGGGCCGGCTCTCCACCCCGGACGAGACGTCGACCTCGGTCGCGCCGGTGGCCCGCACCGCCTCGGCCACCGTCTCGGGCGTCAGGCCCCCGGCCAGCATCCACGGCCGCCTCCACCGCCGCGTCGCGATCAGCCGCCAGTCGAAGGCGAGCCCGTTGCCCCCCGGCCGGTCCGCGCCTTTCGGCGCGCGCGCATCGACCAGGATCTGGTCGGCAACCCTCACCTGCCGGTCGAGCTCGCCGAGATCCTCCTCGCCGGCGATCCCGACCGCCTTCATCACCGGCAGGCCGAAACGCTCCCGCACCGCCGCCACCCGCTCCGGCGGCTCGGAGCCGTGCAGCTGGAGCATGTCGAGCGGCAGCGCCGACACCAGCGCCTCCAGCGTCGCGTCGTCGGCATCGACGGTCAGCGCCACGCGGCGCACCCCGTCCGGCACCGTGTCGAGCACCCAGCGGGCATCCGCGATCGTCATGTGCCGCGGCGAGGGCGGGAAGAACACCAGCCCGACATAGGCCGCGCCGTTGCCCACAGCCGCCGCCGCATCCGCCCGAGACCGAATCCCGCAGATCTTCACCCGCACGTCGGCACCGGAAAGGTCATCGGCGTCAGTTGCCGAGCAGCGCCAGCACGTCGTCCTCGGGACGGCCGGTCTCCTTGCGCAGGCGATCGACCTCCCGGTTCAGCCGCCGCGCCTCGTGGGTCTTCTCCGAGGCCAGGCGACGGTGCTTGTGCTCGCGGGCCCACTCGAACAGGTAGCCGAGGATGATGCCGCCGACCACCGACAGCAGAATGACGACGAAGAGCGGCAGTTCGACCGACAGCGGCATCACCCGCGCCATGCCGCTCGGCAGCAGGTGCAGCGTCACCACCTCGCGGTTGGCGAGCGCGAGAATCACGATCACGATCAGGACCAGGGCCAGGATGATATGCTTCAGTGTCCGCATCGATTCCCCCGCAGGCGCGACGTCAACCTTCGTTCAGCCGGTCCCGTAACAGCTTGCCGGTCTTGAAGAAAGGCACGAACTTTTCCTCGACCATCACCGAGTCCCCGGTCCGCGGGTTGCGCCCCTGCCGCGCGCCGCGCCGCTTGACCGAAAATGCACCGAATCCGCGCAGTTCGACCCGATGGCCGGCGGCCATGGCCTCGATGATCTCCTCGAACACCGTTCCGACGATGCGCTCCACGTCACGCTGGAAGAGGTGCGGGTTTTCCTCGGAGATCTTCTGAATGAGCTCGGACTTTATCATCGGGGGCTACACCCTGTACCCATCACCATCGCGCTGCCAGGACGGCAGGGCTCGGCGCCGGAAACGTTCTGGCCGCCATAGTGGCAGGATTCAGGGACCGATGGAATAGAGCTTGGGGGCGAGCCCGCGCGATATTTCCCCGAGAATCCCGCTGGTTGCACTTGACGCGCCGACGATCCGGCCAAGCAGCGACTCGTCGTCCGGAACCTCCCGGTCGAGGATGGGGAGGTCGGCGAGAGCACCGTCGCGCGATTCGAGCCACGCGACCGCCTCCGGCTGGCCGCCGATCTCGTCGACAAGACCGGCGGCAAGCGCCTGCCGGCCGGTCATCACCGCGCCGTTCGCCACCGAATCGAGCGCGTTGCCGGAGAGACCGCGCCGGCCGCCGACAAGGTCGCGGAACCAGCCGTAGCCCTCGGCCACCATCGCCTCTTCCACGGCCCGCGCCGCTGGATTGGTCGGCCGGAAGGGCGACGGCTCGGCCTTGAGCTCGGACGAGCGGATCGTCTCCATCGCGACGCCCAGCCGGTCCATCACCCGCGTCAGGTCGGGATATTCCATGATGACGCCGATCGACCCGGTCAGCGTGTTGCCGCGGCTGACGATATGGTCCGCCGCGATCGCCGCGACATAGCCGCCGGACGCCGCGAGTTCCGCCAGAATGGCGACGACCGGTTTCTTCTCCGCCACCGCGCGGATCGAGGCATAGAGCGCCTCCGACCCGGCGGTCGTGCCGCCGGGTGAATTGATCCGCAGGATCAATGCCTTGACCCTGTCGTCGTCGGCAATTTCCTCAAGCAGCGCGTCGCGCTTCGGGTCGTCGGTGATGAGGCCGGTCACCTCGTAGCGGGCGATCTGGGTCTCGACCTGGGCGACGCCGCCCGACCCGAGCCAGAGCCCGAGCAGCAGCGCCAGGGCCGCTGCCACGAAAAAGCCGCGCCAGAACGCCGAGCGGCGCCACTTGCGGCGCCGCTCCTCGTAGAAATCGCGTTCCAGAGCGTCCATGCGCTCAGGCGTTGTCCTTGCGCTTCAGGGCGGCGCCAAGGATGTCGCCGAGCGAAGCACCGGAGTCGGACGAGCCGTACTGCTCCACCGCTTCCTTCTCCTCGGCGATCTCGCGCGCCTTGATCGACAGGCCGATCTTGCGGGCCTTGGCATCGATCGAGACGACGCGGGCGTCGACCTTGTCGCCGCGGGTGAACCGCTCGGGCCGCTGCTCGACACGGTCGCGGCTGAGGTCCGACCGGCGGATGAAGGACTTCATCCCGTCATATTCGACCTCGATGCCGCCATCCTCGATCGAGGTGACGGTGACGGTGACGATGTCGCCCCGCTTCACGCCCGCCACCGCCTCGGCGAAGGGATCGCCTTCGACGGCCTTGATCGAGAGCGAGATCCGCTCCTTCTCGGTGTCGACGTCGGTGACCACCGCCTTGACGATGTCGCCCTTGCGATAGTCCTGGATCGCGTCCTCGCCCGACCGGTTCCAGTCGAGGTCGGAGAGATGGACCATGCCGTCGATGTCGCCCTCGAGGCCGACGAACAGACCGAACTCGGTGATGTTCTTGATCTCGCCCTCGACCACGGTGCCGTTCGGATGGCTCCGCGCGAAATTCTCCCACGGGTTGCCCTGGGTCTGCTTCAGGCCGAGGCTGACGCGGCGCTTCTGGCCGTCGATCTCCAGCACGATGACCTCGACCTCCTGGGAGGTGGAGACGATCTTGCCCGGATGGACGTTCTTCTTGGTCCAGGACATCTCGGAGACGTGGACGAGCCCCTCGATCCCAGGCTCCAGCTCCACGAAGGCGCCGTAGTCGGTGATGTTGGTGACGCGGCCGGTATGCTTGGAGCCGATCGGGAACTTCGCCTCGACGGTATCCCACGGATCGGCCTGCAGCTGCTTCATGCCGAGGCTGATGCGCTGCGTCTCCTTGTTGATCTTGATCACCTGGACTTTGACGGTCTCGCCGATGTTCAGGATCTCGCTCGGATGGTTGACCCGGCGCCACGCCATGTCGGTGACGTGCAGCAGGCCGTCGACGCCGCCGAGGTCGACGAAGGCGCCGTACTCGGTGATGTTCTTGACCACGCCGTCGATGACGTCGCCCTCGGCCAGCCGCGCCACGATCTCGGCGCGCTGCTCGGCCCGGCTCTCCTCGAGAACCGCGCGGCGCGACACCACGATGTTGCCCCGGCGGCGATCCATCTTCAGGATCTGGAAGGGCTGGGGCATGTGCATCAGCGGACCGGCGTCACGCACCGGGCGCACGTCCACCTGGCTGCCCGGCAGGAAGGCCACGGCGCCGCCGAGGTCGACGGTGAAGCCGCCCTTGACGCGCCCGAAGATCGCGCCCTCGACGCGCTCCTCCTTGGCGTAGGCCTTCTCCAGCCGGTCCCAGGCCTCCTCGCGGCGGGCCTTCTCCCGGCTCAGCACCGCCTCGCCGCGCGCGTTCTCGACGCGGTCGAGATAGACCTCGACGACATCGCCGACCGCGATCTCGGGGGCCTTGCCCGGAGGGGTGAATTCCTTCAGATCGACGCGGCCTTCCATCTTGTAGCCGATGTCGATGATGGCCTGTCCCGCCTCGATGGCGAGGACCGTGCCCTTGACGACAGTCCCCTCGTCGGGGGTCTCCA
>JBGALW010000212.1:0-6103 GCA_044223585.1 Amaricoccus sp. | reverse complement strand
CACCGCCACGGTGACCGGCGTCGAGACGCTGCGCGGCGCGCCGGTGATGGCGACCGACCTCCGGGCCAGCGTCAGCCTGATCCTCGCCGGGCTCGCCGCCGAAGGGGAAACCCGCGTCGCCCGGGTCTACCACCTCGACCGCGGCTACGAGCGGCTGGAGGAAAAGCTCTCCGCCTGCGGGGCGCGGATCGAGCGCGTCCACGAGAAGGCCGCATGACGGCAGAGGACGCCCGCTTCGAGGACGGCGTAGAACGCGCGCTCCGGCTGCGCGCCGAGACGGCCGAAGATCTGCCGGTCCTGTCGGCGCTGGTGCAGGACGCGATCGCCCAGACCTCGGAGATCGCCTTCGCCCGCCGGCGGCGGCGCTTCGCGCTCCTGCTCAACCGCTTCCGCTGGGAGGATGCGCCAGCTGCCGAGCGGCAGGGCCGGCCCTTCGAGCGGGTGCAGTCGGTGCTGGCGATCGACGGCGTCCTCGCTGCGCGCGCCAACGGTGTGGACCCGAAGGACCGCGACCTCGTCCTGGAACTGCTGACCCTGACCTTCGTCCCCGCGGCGGAGGGCGCCGGAACCCTGCACCTCGTCTTCGCGGGCGATGGCGAGATCGCGCTCAGCGTCGAATGCCTCGACGTCAGCCTCACGGACATCGCGCGCCCCTACGAGGCGCGCGCTGCCCGGACGCCGTCACATCCGGCCTGAGCCGCGGTCCGCGGGGGCGCGATGCCCCCCTCGGACCGCCCTATTCCTTCATCTGCGCCTGAACCGCCGCCAGCCGGGCCTCGATCGAGTCGAGCTGTGCGTGCCGGGCGGCCTCGTCACCCTCCACGACCGCCTCGAAATCCTCGTTGATCGTCGCCAGGAGGTCGCCGATCTCGACATTCTCGAAGCCCTGCTCCGCCGCGAGCTTCGTCCGGGCCGCGGCAATCGCCGCCCCGAGCGCAGCCAGCCGTTCGTCGAGTGTAGCCATTCTCTCCTCCCTCACTCCTGCCGGACGCTGACCTTCGCCATCCAGTCCGGGTCGGACACCTCGCCGTTGGACCCCTCGCCGCGGCGGATCGAATCCACCACGTCCTGCCCGGCGATCACCTTGCCGACGACCGTGTACTGGCCATCGAGCGACGGGGCGGGGGCGAACATGATGAAGAACTGGCTGTTTGCCGAGTCGGGATCCGCAGCCCGGGCCATGCCGACGGTACCCCGCTCGAACGGTACCTTCGAGAATTCGGCGGGCAGGTCGGGCATATCGGAGCCGCCGGTGCCGGCACGGCCCTGCGGGAAGGCGGCCTTCGTCCCGAACTGGACGTCGCCCGTCTGCGCCATGAAGCCGTCGATCACCCGGTGGAACACCACGCCGTCATAGGCGCCGGCCTTCGCCAGCGCCTCGATCTGCGCGACATGCTTCGGGGCGACCTCGGGCATCAGCTCGATCTCGATGCGGCCCTGCGTCGATCCGTCGACGTCGATCACCAGCACGTCGGCGGCGGATGCGGCCGACGCGAAGGCCGCGAGCGTGGCCGCCACAAGCGAGGGGCGCATGGTCATTCGTCGGCCGCCACGCGGACGGAGATCATCCGGTCGGGGCTCGCGGGCGGCTCGCCACGGGTGATCCTGTCGACATGCTCCATGCCCTTGGTGACGCGGCCCCAGACCGTGTACTGGCCGTTCAGGAAATGGCCGTCGTTGAACATGATGAAGAACTGGCTGTTGCCGCTGTTCGGGTTCTGCGACCGCGCCATGCCGACCACCCCCCGGTCGAAGGGCAGGCGGGAGAATTCTGCCGGCAGATCCGGGTGCTTCGATCCGCCGGTGCCGGCGCGGCGGATGTTGAAATTGTCCTCCATGTCGCCGTTCGCCACGTCGCCGGTCTGGGCCATGAAACCCTCGATCACGCGGTGAAATGCGACATTGTCATACTCGCCCGCCCGCGCCAGCGTCTTGATCCGCTCGACATGCTTCGGCGCCACGTCGGGCAGCATTTCGATGACGACCTCGCCGCCGTCCTTCAGGGCGATGATGAGCGTGTTGTCCGCGTTGTCGGTCTCGGCCATCGCTTCCTCCTTGAGCCATGCGGCGCGGACCCTAGGCGAGCGGACGGGCGGCGGAAACCCTCAAACCGGGCGCAGCCGCAACTTTGTGTCTGACCGCCTCGGACCGAACTTCTCTTCCAGCTGGTCCGCCACCGAGGGCGAGACGAAGGCGCGCACGTCGCCGCCCAGCCGCGCGATTTCCTTGACGAGCCGCGAGGCGATCGCCTGATGATGGACGTCGGCCATCAGGAACACCGTCTCCACCGTATCGTCGAGCTGGCGGTTCATGCCGACCATCTGGAACTCGTACTCGAAGTCCGAAACGGCGCGCAGGCCGCGGATGATGACGCTGGCGTTCACCTCCGCCGCGCAGTGGATCAGCAGGTTCTCGAACGGATGGACGAGGATCTCGGTCCCGGTTTCGGCGGAAATGGGTCCGGATTCGGCCTCGACCATGGCGACGCGGGCATCGAGGTCGAACAGCGGCCCCTTGTCGCGGTTGATGGCGATGCCGATCACCAGCCGGTCGACGAGGCTGCAGGCGCGGCGGATGATGTCGACGTGCCCGAGCGTCACCGGGTCGAAGGTGCCAGGATAGAGCCCGATCCGCATCCGCCAGCCCCCCGCCATACACTGCCGCGCGCAGGCAACAATATTGCGCGGCCGCGGTCAAGGCGCGAAAATGGACCCCCGACGCGGCCCGGACCCTTGGCCGACTGCATCGGCCATGCAGCGCCCGCATGGCGGGATTGCTTATTTCGTGCGTTCTCGCAGGTGCGAAATGGGACCATCCTGTAGACGAGGCGGGATGGTCCTGCCCGTGAACGGTTCCTGAGAAAAATGTCGCTTATCGAGTGCACGGGCGTCGTCGCCGCCTGCCTGACCACCTTCGCGTTCCTGCCGCAGGTTCTTCAGACCTGGCGCGCCCGCACCGCCGGGAGCCTGAACCTGCCGATGCTCGCGGTCCTCGCCAGTGGCGTCTTCCTGTGGCTGGTCTACGGCCTCGGCACGCTGCAGATGCCGGTGATCGCCGCCAACGGCATCACGCTGATTCTGGTCTGCGTGCTGCTCGGCTTCAAGCTCCGCGACATGTGGCGGCAGGCGATACCGGCCGAATAGCCGGCTACTTGGTGCCGAACAGCCGGTCGCCCGCGTCGCCGAGCCCCGGAACGATGTAGCCCTTCTCGTTCAGCCGCCGGTCGAGCGCGGCGGTGATGATCGGCACGTCCGGGTGCGCCTCCTCCATCCGCTTGACCCCCTCGGGCGCCGCCAGCAGGCAGAGGAAGCGGATGTCGGTCGCCCCCTTGGCCTTGAGCAGCGACACCGCCGCCGCGGAGGAGTTGCCGGTGGCGAGCATCGGGTCGAGCGCGATCACCACCCGCTCGTCGAGGTCTGACGGCACCTTGTCGTAGTACTGGACCGGCTGCAGCGTCGTCTCGTCGCGATAGAGGCCGACGAAACCGACGCGGGCCGAGGGGACAAGCTCCAGAACCCCGTCGAGCAGGCCGTTGCCGGCGCGCAGGATCGAGATCAGCGCCAGCTTCTTTCCCTTCAGGACCGGCGCCTCCATTTCGGTCAGCGGCGTCTCGATCGTCTTCGTCGTCATCGGCAGGTCGCGCGTGACCTCGTAGGCCAAGAGCAGGCTGATCTCGCGCAGCAACTGCCGGAAGGACGCGGTCGAAGTGTCCTTTTCGCGCATCAGCGTCAGCTTGTGCTGCACGAGCGGGTGGGCGACGATCGTCAGGTGCTCAGACATCGGGCCTCGCCGGTGTTGGGGTGCCAGTCATGGATGGCAGCTTTGCGGCGGGAAGGAAAGCTTGCCGCAGCGTCCATCGATGTTCTATCTTTGTCCCATGGATCGCGCGCCCTCCTCTCCCCGCCGCTGCCTCACGGCAGCCGCGCTCGACGACGTGCCGAACGGCCGGCGGGTCACCGTCGCGGGCATCGTCATCTGCCGCCAGCGGCCGGGGACGGCCAAGGGCGTGATCTTCCTGACGCTGGAGGACGAGACCGGGGTCGCCAACATCGTCGTCTGGGCAAAGGTGTTCGAGCGGTTCCGACGGGCGGTGATTGCCGGCCGCTGCCTGAAGATCACCGGCCGCCTCCAGCGCGACGGCAGCGTGATCCATGTCGTGTCCGAGCAGATCGAGGACATCTCCGCCCTGCTCGACCGGATCGTTGCCGTCGACAGCCTGCCGGGACCGAAGGAATGGCCGCCGGGCGGCGATTCCGCCCGGACGCCCGTCGCGCACTGACGGTCAGTTCGACAGGCTCAGCGCCACGAAGCGCGGGGCGCCGTCGCGCCGGACCAGCAGGAGGATCGAATTGCGGCCCGCCTGCTCCGCCGCCTCGATCCGGTCGCGCATGTCCGCCGGGCTCGTCACCGGGACCTGGCCGACCTCGGCGATCACGTCGCCCTCGCGCATGCCCTTGTCGAAGGCGTCGGACTTGGCATCGATCGCCGTCACCACGAGGCCGCTCACGTCCTTGCCGATCCCGAACTCCTCGCGCCGCTGGTCGGTGACGACCGTCACCGTCATCCCGAGCACCGCCTCGGCCGTCGGCGCGGCGTCCGGAGCCGGCGCGGCGCCGGGGGCGGCGGCCAGCGTCGCCTCCTGCAGCAGGCCGACCTTGACCTTCAGCGTCTCCTCCTTGCCGTCGCGGAAGACCACGACATCCACCTGCGAGTCCACCGGCGTGTCGGCGACGATCCGAACCAGCTCGCGCGTATCCTCGACCACCTCGCCGTTGAAGCGCAGCACGACGTCCCCGGTCTTGATGCCGCCGTCGAGGGCAGGTCCTTCCGGCACGTCCGTGACCATTGCACCCCTGGCGTCCGGCAGGCCGAGCGCCTCGGCCATGTCGGGATCGAGATTCTGGATCCTGACGCCGAGCCAGCCGCGCCGCGTCTCGCCGAAATTGCGCAGCTGGTCCACCACCCGGCTCACCACCGCCGAGGACATGGCAAAGCCGATGCCGATCGACCCGCCGTTCGGCGACAGGATCGCGGTGTTCACCCCGATCACCCCGCCCTCCATGTCGAACAGCGGGCCGCCGGAGTTGCCGCGGTTGATCGCCGCGTCGGTCTGGATGAAGTCGTCGTAGCTGCCCTGCAGGGTGCGGTTGCGCGCCGACACGATCCCGGCGGAAACCGAAAATCCCTGCCCGAGCGGATTGCCGATCGCCAGAACCCAGTCGCCGACCCGCGCCTTGTCCGAATCGCCGAACTGCACGAAGGGCAGCGGCTCGTCGCGCGTCACCTTCAGGAGGGCGATGTCGGTCCGCGGATCGCGCCCCACCAGTTCCGCGTCGAGGTTGCCGCCGCCGAACAGCTCGACCGAGATCTGGTCCGCGCTGTCGATGACGTGGTTGTTGGTGACGATGTAGCCGTCCGGCGAGATGATGAAGCCCGAGCCGAGCGCGTTCGACCGGCGCTGGCGCGGCCCCTGCCCGCGCTGGCCGGGCTGGCGGTCCATGAAGTCGCGGAAGAACTCCTCGAAGGGCGAGCCCTCGGGCAGGACCGGCGCCGGGCCGCGGTCGGCGCGGGCGATGGTCGTGGTGGTGGTGATGTTGACCACCGCCGGGCTCAGCTTCTGCGCGAGATCGGCGAAGCTGTTCGGCACCATCTGGACGGCGGGGGCGGACTGGCTCAGATCGGTCGTCTCGGCGAAGGCCGGCGCCGTCGCCCCCAGGCCGAGCGCAAGCCCCGCGGCCAGCGCCACGCCCGAGCTGGCGAGGCGCGGGCGAGCCGATGCTCCGGCGCGGACGCCGCGGACGAGCGTTGCAAGCGGATGGGTCAAGGGTCGCCTCCTTCGGTTTCGAGATGCGCGCAGGGCGTCAATCGCAGCGCGCCATGTCTGAACGCCAGATGATCCCGACCGTAACTTGGCGCAAGTCACGGCTGCGTGCCCTCACGCCCCTGTGAGCCCTCATGTGAGCCCTTGCGCGCGCAGGCGGGCGGCCCGAGAGACCCGGCGCGGGCGCTCAGCCGCGGGCGAGCCAGACCAGCCCGACCCCGGCCGCGACGGCGGAAAGCCCGACCAGCCGCAGCCGGTCGGGCCCGAGGGCGTCGAGCGCCC
>JBGALW010000211.1:0-7419 GCA_044223585.1 Amaricoccus sp. | reverse complement strand
ATCGAGGCCGAAAGCGAGGCTCGGGTGGTCGAAGTGCTCAACAAGCTCGACCGGCTGGAGGAGGGGGCGCACCAGCGCCTCTTGTCCGTCACCGCCCGCGATCCGGAGGTGGTCGCCGTCTCGGCCCTGACCGGGGAAGGCTGCGATGCCTTGCTGGCGTTGCTCGACGAGCGCTTGAGTGCCGGGCGCGAGGTGCGTGAACTGGACCTGCCGGCCGGCGACGGCGCCGCCATCGCCTGGCTCTACGATCATGCCGACGTGCTCGGCCGCAAGGACGGCGAAGACGGCGTGGTGCACCTCACGGTGGGCATGGATGCGGACACGGCGGCCCGATTCGCCCGCCGTAAGGCCTCATAACTATAATAATTTCAAATTATTATAGTTAACTCTTAAAGTTAATTATCACGTACGCTGATCGCGCTCCGCAATTGCTTCGGAAGCCCCTCATATTCCTGCAATAAACGGCGATTAAATCTGTCCTGCGCGGCTTGACTCTTCCGGAGGGCGGGCCTAGGTATCTGGCACTCAAAAGGCGGGAGTGCTAACAGCCGCTCGGCCACAAGCCGGCACCGCCTTGCGACGGACAATTTGTTTTCCCCAATCTCTCACGGAGAGCCAGACAATGAAGTTTCGGCCCCTGCATGACCGCGTTCTGGTGAAGCCCCTCGAGGCTGAGACCAAGACCGCCGGCGGCATCATCATCCCCGACACCGCCAAGGAAAAGCCCCAAGAGGGCAAAGTCGTCGCCGTCGGTCCCGGCGTGCGCGGCGATGACGGCAAGCTCGTCGCTCTGGACGTCAAGAAGGGCGATCGCGTCCTTTACGGCAAGTGGTCCGGCACCGAAGTGAAGGTGGACGGCGACGACATGCTGATCATCAAAGAATCCGACATCATGGGCATCGTCGAGTAAGGAACGGAAAAAATGGCAGCCAAAGACATTAAGTTCTCCACCGATGCCCGCACGCGCATGCTGCGCGGCGTCGAGATCCTCGCCGACGCGGTGAAGGTGACCCTCGGCCCGAAGGGCCGCAACGTCGTCATCGAGAAGTCGTTCGGCGCTCCGCGCATCACCAAGGACGGCGTCTCCGTCGCCAAGGAAATCGAGCTCTCTGACGCGTTCGAGAACATGGGCGCCCAGATGGTCCGCGAAGTCGCTTCGCGCACCAACGACGAAGCGGGCGACGGCACCACCACCGCCACCGTTCTCGCCGCTTCGATCATCCGCGAAGGCATCAAGTCGGTCGCCGCCGGCATGAACCCGATGGACCTGAAGCGCGGCATCGACCTGGCGGTCGAAGCCGTCATCGAAGACCTGAAGAAGCGCTCGAAGAAGGTCAAGTCGAGCGAAGAGATCGCCCAGGTCGGCACCATCTCGGCCAACGGCGAAGTCGCCATCGGCAAGATGATCGCCGAGGCGATGGACAAGGTCGGCAAGGAAGGCGTGATCACCGTCGAAGAGGCCAAGGGTCTCGAGACCGAACTCGACGTCGTCGAGGGCATGCAGTTCGACCGCGGCTACCTGTCGCCGTACTTCATCACCAACGCCGACAAGATGGTCGCCGAGCTCGACGATCCGTTGATCCTCATCAACGAAAAGAAGCTGTCGGGCCTGCAGGCCATGCTGCCGCTGCTCGAAGCGGTCGTGCAGAGCGGCCGTCCGCTGCTCATCATCGCTGAAGACGTCGAAGGCGAGGCTCTGGCCACGCTCGTCGTCAACAAGCTGCGCGGCGGCCTGAAGGTCGCGGCCGTGAAGGCGCCGGGCTTCGGCGATCGCCGCAAGGCGATGCTCGAAGACATCGCCGTCCTCACCGGCGGTCAGGTCATCTCCGAAGACCTGGGCATCAAGCTCGAGACGGTCACGATCGACATGCTCGGCAAGGCCAAGAAGGTCTCGATGACCAAGGAAAACACCACGATCGTCGACGGCGTCGGCAAGAAGGGTGACATCCAGGCCCGCATCGCCCAGATCAAGGCGCAGATCGAGGAGACCACCTCGGACTACGACCGCGAGAAGCTGCAAGAACGTCTGGCCAAGCTGGCCGGCGGCGTCGCGGTGATCAAGGTCGGCGGGGCAACCGAGATCGAGGTGAAGGAGCGCAAGGACCGCGTCGACGATGCCGAACGCCACCTGGCGCTGCGGTTCAGAAGGTGTTCGCGCCTCGGCGGCGGCGTGGCCCTGGTTCACGCCGGAAAGGTGCTGGCGACGCTGAAGGGCGAGAATGGCGATCAGAATGCCGGCATCAAGATCGTCCGGCGCGCGATCCAGGCACCGCTGCGCCAGATTGCCGAAAATGCCGGGGTCGACGGATCGGTCGTTGTTGGCAAGGTCATCGAGAACGACAGCCGGAGCTGGTTTCGACGCACAGGCCGAAGAATACGGCGACATGCTGAAGGCCGGTGTCATCGATCCGACGAAAGTAGTTCGGATCGCACTCGAAAACGCTATGTCCATTGCCGGGCTTTTGATCACGACCGAGCGATGGTCGCGCAAGTTCGAGAAGGCCGGCGCCGACAGCGAAATGTCCGAAATGGGTGGAATGATGTGAGGGGCGGCGTCCCGCGGGCAGGAGCTCATGACACTAATCCACGGTGTTCAAGGAAACAGAACACTGAGCAGTGCTTCGTTAAAAAATCGGAACCAGGAGGAATCGAAATGTCCAAAGGTGACAAGCAACGCGGCAACCGAAGCGAAGAAGCCCAAGAAGGTGAAGGAAAAGGTCGTTGCAACAGCCGACTTACGAAGGGCAAAGCCCTGACCAATCTTGGCGAGCAAAAGAAGAAATAAGTAGTGGTCCGACTGATTATTTAGCATCGAAGGCAGAGCCAGATGGAAGAGGGATGACAAGGCAGACTTCGCTGCGTCGGAAAGCCTCTGGCTCGCCAGAAAACGACGATGAAGAGTTGCTTGAGAGAATGCTCGATACGTTTATTTGATCGAGAAGCGGCGAGTTAGTTAATGCAACCTCGCGCCTGATCCCGCATCACCGCATAGTCTGACAGCATATCCGCGAGCACCGAGTTCGGCAGCAAAGTCAGCTCTTTCCGCGGCCCGCGCCTGTACCGTACTCGACGAATCGGCGGACAGGCGCCGAGCCTGTCCGCATCAGAACCGACTACGTCGCGCAGCCGCTCAGCCAGCTCATCGCGATCGCGAGGGCGGCGAGCCGCGGCCTCCAACATCCGTCGTTGACGTCATTGGCCTTCTCCGTGGTTTCTAGGCGTTCGGCGAGGTCCTGCTGCTCCCTGAGCGCCGAAGGAAAGCAGGAACAGGAGCACGGCCAGCACTGTGGCGGCGTAGCGCAACGCCACCCGAACCCCGGGCTGGCCGCGATCCCTGTCAGGAGCGTGGCGATCACCGCCGCCCCCGGCGCCAGTCATCGAGGCGGGCATAGATGGTGACCGCGATGCCACCGAGTGCCACCGCGATGAACATCCAGCGCAGGGTATCGAGATAAGGCACCAGCGGCAGGATGGCGGTCTGGGTCTCGGCGAGGATGCTCTGCGCCACCTCGACACCCGCGACACCCAGCGTCGCCACACCAGCCGCGCCGCCGCCCTTCATGGTGCGGCTTTCGGCCAGCACTTCGCGGGCGGGCGGCGTCTCGGCTGCGAATGCCGTCGCCCGTACCGGGAACCGCTCGCCCCACTGCCGCGCGGGCCCGAGATCGACATGGATGAACCCCGATCGCGGGTAGAAGCCGAAGCCGAGGAATCCGACCTCGCGCGCCGCAGCCTCGAAGGCCACCGGATCGTGGTTCGCCATGGCGATGTCGAAGGCGGCGCCGTCGAGATGCTTCGACCGGCCCGCGCCCCCCACGGCACGGTTGTGCTCTGGGCTGCGGTAGGCGGAGCGGACGATCAGCGGCTTGCCCAGCCGGTCGCGCAGCGCCTGCAGCTTGTCGAGCGCGGTTTCGTTCACGAGCAGCTTGCCGGTGCCCCGGCATGCAATCTCGGCGGGCGAGAAATTCGGCCAGCGCCAGGCGCTCTCCGGCACATCACGCCAATGGCGGTGGAAGGTCGTGGTCATGAGGGTCCTCCGAAACGAAAAAAAACCGCCTCGAGGGCGGGTGCGGTTGGGCTGGTGAACGGGGGTGTTGAGCGGCTACGGGCCGCCGCCGAAGATCTTCAGCTTGATCGCTATACCCGCGAGCAGCGCCAGCATGACGCCGGTGGTGATCATGCGGACGGCGGTCTGCATCGCGGTGCGGCGGACCAGCCGGATGCAGTCGACCAGGGAGCGCAGATCGCGGATGTCGAGCGCGGCCTCGTCGCCGTCGAGGCCGACATCGGCCAGCGCACGCTTGGCGCCTTCCTCCGCCGCCCGGGTCAAGATCGCCTCGAACTCGGCGTCGGGCATGCGCACGAAGCCCTCGGATCGGGGTGGGTTCATCGGATCCTCCTTCCGCCGCTCAGCCGACCTTGCAGCCCCAGAAGGACGTGTGGTCGGCGGCGAAGTAGCCGTCCGCGACCCGGAAATACCCCTGCAGCTCGACGGTATCGCCTGCCGTCAGCGGCACCATGGTCTGAAGCCAGATCGCGGTAGCGAGCGAGACATGAGTGGCGGAGATTTCGCCGAGGGAGCCGCGGATTTCGGTCGTGCCGTTCAGGACGAGCCGCCCGCGCATGCGGGCGGTGGCGCTGGCGTTGATCTTGTACAGCAGAGTCGCGCCGAAGAGGTAGGTGCCGTCCACGGGGGCGACGAAGTGGTTGTTCACGGCGTCGAACGCGCCCTGATCGTTGTAGTCGGTGTTGTTAAGGCCGATCTTGGTCCAGGTGCCGACGCCGACGTAGTTGTCGTAGTTCGTGTAAGCCTTGAACCGCGGCAGCCGGGGCTGATCGACAATGCCGGTGGCGTTGTCGACGCTCAGCCCGTCGAAGAAGGTGCTGCCGTCGGCGGAGACCGCGAGCCGGAAGCGGTCCGACCCGAACAGCCCCACCAGCGCCTTGGTCACGAAGCCGGTCTGGAGGGTCAGACCGAGATCGTCGCCGGCCGCCTCCTTGTTCATGGTGTAGAACAGGTCGCCGGTGCCGCCCTCGGCCACGGTCCTCGCCGTCCAGAGCGCGGCGTTGAGCTTGGCCGAGAACGGGTTCGATGCATCCGCCGTGGTGCCAACCCCGAGGAGCGCCATGTTCTGCAGCGCCGCCGGTGTGGTCCCGAGCCAGCCCGCGCCATCGTAGACCAGCAGCAGGCCCTCGTCCTCGACCCATGCGCGCCAGCCGATCCGCGGGGGAAGTCGCAGCCAGGCGCCATCGGTCCAGAGCGCGACGTTCAGGTCCCATCCGGACCATTCGCCCGTCGCGCCCGAGGCGACGATGTAGCGATCGCCATCGGCGGGACTGCCGGGCGGCGCTGTCAGATCGCGGTCGAGCACGGAGAGCTGCACGAGCCCGTCGAGCAGCCGCAGCGCCTCGTTGTGGGTGACGTGCTTCTGGGCCTGCGCCGCCAGGATGTAGGGCAGCAGGAGATGGGTCGTGGCGTCGGACATGGGATGGCCTTCAGAGTATCAGCGTGAGGGTCTTGGGCGCGCCCCGCCCGACGAGGGCGGAGAGCTGGTAGATGCGGCTGTCGAGCGTGTCACCGGGGCCGAGCGGCGCGCCCCAATCGGCGGTCTGGTCTGCGGCGGTGTAGACCGCGCTGGTGGTGGCGGTGCTCAGCACCCGCTTAACGGTCGCGCCATCAAGGATCTCGACCTCGTAGGCTTCGAGCTCTTCTCCGAGCGGCACTTCTAGCCCGCCCCAGCTGTCGGCCGCGAGAGCTCGGGACCGGCGCGTCCAGCGGATCGTCAGATCGCCGGGCGTGCGCGGCCTGCGCCACGGCTGCTCGACATGGGCGACGGAGAACGGCCGCAGCCCGACGCCCGCGGGCGTGAAGGATTGCGCCACATAGGTCTCGTCGCTGACGGGGCGGCTCGCCGGACCGATGCGCCAGTTCCACGGCAATCCGAGATCGGCCTCGGCAATCGGCAGGGACGCCAGCGACGCGTCCAGCACCACGACAAGAGCGCCAGCGGGCGCCGGATTGCCCATCGCGCCCTCGGTGCCGCGCTGGCCGCGCAGGAGCCGGGTCAGCCGGTATCGACCCGGCGCCAGCAGCTCGGCCGCGCCCGCCTGCACGATCTCCCAGGTGCCGGGCGCGCTCTCGATAGCCAGCGCATTGGCGCCGCCCAACAGCGTCAGGTCGGTGACGCTCTCCAGCGTGCCGGTGAGCAGATCGACCACAAGCGCATTGCCGTGGTCGAAGCGTGAGGTGGGGCCCGGATAGAAGTCCGAGACCAGCGCTCCGATCCGGGCGCGGCTGCCGAACGTGGTCAGCAACTCGAACCCGTCCGTCGAGGGGCTGCGGAACACCGCCATCTCGCCCGGCCAGGGAAGAGCGTGCGCCGCGACAAACGGTCGATGCGCGGGCTGGTCCTCGGTCAGCTGCGGCAGGTCCATCAGCACCGCGTCCGGCGCGCCGAACACCACGGCCCGCGTCAGCGACGCCGCGCGGGGATCGCCGGGCGGCAGATCGTAAGTCGCACGGTCCTGCCGCACCGCCTCGATGCCGCGCGCTGCCGCGTCGGCGATGGAGACGAGCCGCAGATCGACCAGACGCCCGTCATGCGCGAGCCGGATCGCATCGGCCGGATCGAACGCGAGGCGCGAGGGTGGCAAACGGAACGCCGCCGTCTCGCGGCCCACCCACGCCTCCATCAGCGCGCGGCGGCAGCGCCTCTCGGCCTCCTCGGGCGGCACCGCCATTGGAAAGGACTCGGACGCGATCCGGGTCGTGTCCACGGTGATGCGCCGGGCCTCGACGAGGGCCGCGTCGTAATCCTCGTCGGCGCGGGCGACCTGCCATTTCAGGGCCTGCGGCAGTTCGGTCTCCTGGCCGCGCGTCAGTTCCAGCACATCGCCCTCGCGGGTGGCCACCAGATCGTCGGGCGCGAGGGTGGCGACGGAGGCCCGGCCGCGCATGACAAAGCGGATCCCCCCCTCTGTCTCGACGGCGTCGAAGCCGAAATGCCGCGACAGCGTTGTGATCGAGGCGCGTGGGCTTTCCAGCGCCGTGATGGCGTAGCCTTCGACCGCGCCCCAGAGGCCGGTGACGTCGATCCGGGACTCGGGCAGCCCGGCGCGCAGGCAGAGGTGCCGCACGAGCGCCGCCAGCGACACCGCGCCAAGCCGTCCGGTCAGCCAGTGCCCCAGCCGCCAGTTCGCCCCGTCCGTCCAGACATCGGTCAGCGCCGGAAAGAACGGGTACGGCCGCGCGTCCCAGGTCCAGGCGGCGCATTCCGGCACATGCACCATCCGGCCGCCGTAGACCGAGGACACCGGGTTGTTCGCCGGGTCGCCCCACCAGAGGTACGTCGCCTCGAGATAGGCGCGCTGGATCGCGTCGTCGCGCCAGCCCCGCGAGAAATGCGGCGTGAAGCTCTC
>JBGALW010000011.1:0-42164 GCA_044223585.1 Amaricoccus sp. | reverse complement strand
CTCGACGGCAGCGTCGCTGCGCGATGCCACCATCAGCGCGGTGGTCAGGGGCGCGACGCGGATGCGCGCACCGTGGCCGAGGTCGAGCCAGCGCGGCTCGGAGGTCAGGTCGAGTCTGAGCATACCTTGTCGTCTCCTTCGGGCGGGTCGGGCGCTGAGCCAGGGTGGTCGACGGCAACCTGCCCGGGTTGCGGGACTGCCGGATCAGATGTCGGATGTTGCGAAGTCCAGCCCCTGAGGTCGGCTACCGGGCCGGAAGCGGACCGTGCGGCAGCCGAGCTACACTCAGTCTTGGCGACAGCGAAGACGCGGCGCACGCGACGCTCGTTGCATCGGCTTCCGCTTCGGACGAAGCTCAGCAAGACAGCGTCGCCAAGTCGCCAGCGTTCTTCGCGAACCGAGCCCGACCCAGGGGGGACATCTTAGTGTCAACGATCCTGATCACAGGCGCCAGCAGGGGCATTGGCCTCGAGCTTTGCACGCAGCTGAGCGCGCGCGGCGACGACGTCATAGCCGTCTGCAGGACTGCCAGTGCCAAACTCAGGGAACTCGGGGTGCGCATCATCGATGGGATCGACGTCAGCGATGCGGAGTCGATAGAGCGCCTGAAGCGCGAGATCGGCGACCAGCCGCTGGACGTGATCATCAACAATGCTGGCATCATGGGGAAGGACGCCTTCGGCAGCCTCGATTACGGCGCGATCCTGGCCCAGTTCGCGGTGAACGCACTTGGCCCGCTGAGGGTCACCGAAGCACTTGCCGGCAACCTGCAAGAAGGATCGAAGGTTGCGATCGTGACGAGCCGGATGGGATCGATTGGCGACAACAGCTCGGGCGGCAGGTACGGATACCGAGCCTCGAAAACCGCCGTCAATCAGATCGGCACCAATCTCAGACACGAGCTCATGCCGCGTGGCGTCGCCGTCGCGTTGCTTCATCCCGGTATGGTCGCGACCGAACTGACAGGTGGAAGTGGCATCCCTCCGGCGGAAGCAGCTCGAGGTCTGATCGAACGCATCGACACACTTGAGCTTCAGAACAGTGGCGCTTTCTGGCATGCCGAGGGCTACGAGCTACCCTGGTGAGCGTGGGCCGATGCGGATGCGAGGGGCCGCCCGGTCCGCATTTTCGGACGGAGACGGGCAACGGGCGGTCGACTCTCGCTGGGTCAGAGCTCCTCGATGTCGTTGACAAGTGTAGCGGTGCACATGCGGCCGACGGCCGTGTCTCGGGCGGCCTGCCAGTCGAAGGTGGCCTGCACGCCCTGCGGGCCGGCGATCTCGATCCGCGGCCGCGGCAGGTAGACGGCGTGCACGGTGAAGGTGAAGCTCTCGCCCGAGGGCAGCGCGTAGGCGAACTCGAGCTCGCAAGGATCCCCGGCGATCGCCTGGTTGACCAGCGTGCTGTCGGCGAAGCGCACCTCGACCCGGCCGGTCAGCGCGGCGATGGTGGGGTCCGCCCCGTCGATGCGACCGTCGCTCCGGATGGTCTCGATGCGGTCGAGGTTGTTGGCGTAGGTGATCTCCGCCGAGACCACGTTGCCGAGCGCCGAGCCGTTCCGGGTGATGCTGCCGTTGAAGTGGCCGAAGCGCTTCAGGGCAGTCTCGGCGGGCGTGACAGCGGCGGTCGTCGTGCCGACCATCTCGCCCTGCGCCACCAGCTTCGCCGTCGCGGTCAGCAGCCCCGAGCGCTGCAGCTGCCAGCTCAGCTGGTCGAGGACACAGCCGGAGTACATCGCATACCGCGGCACCTCGGGCATCGCCGTCTCGATCGACAGCGACGGCAGCGTCCAGCCGCCCGAGCGGAACTCGTGGGTCCAGGGACCGGCGCCGCTGGTGACGGGCTCCCCGAACGCGGCCTTCAGCCAGAAGCCGAAGGCCTCAGCGTCGATCGGCACGACGACGTCGCCGTCGGCGGTCACCGCGTCCTTGATCGGCGCGAGCGGGTCGCGGCCGTAGCCGAGCAGCTCCGAGCTGAGCAGCGGCTGCTCGGAGCCGAGCGAGGTGCTGGCGAACGGCACCCGGGTGTATCCGCTGGCCGGCGCCGTGCCGTAGACCGTCTCGAACGCGAGCGCCATCTGCGCGCGGGCTCCCTGAGCACGTGCCATGTGCGTGTCCTTCTCGTGGATTAACGAAGTAGAGTCAGCGGTTTACCGTGGCGGCTGCTGCTGCTTGCCTGTCGTGGTGCGATTGCCCACACTCCCGCCGGGGACTGGTGGGGTCGTTCATGTTCTCTCGCATCTGGTCTGCGCTGCGGGCGCGCCGGGCGGCCATGCTCGAGGCGGAAGCGCTGGTCTATCGGTTCGGCTCGCGCGGCGTCGAGATGGCGCAGACTTTTTCGGGCGACCAGTCGGTGTCCGGGGAGCGGCGCGAGCACTACCGGCGTGTCGCCCGTATTGCCGAGCGTCGCCACTTGGGGATCAAGGGTCTCGACATCGCCACCCGGTACTACGAGATGGCGCGGTGGCAGCGCCGCCGCGGCAACCTCATCGGTGGAGGACACTGGGCGAAATGAGGCCCATCTCCTTCAAGCGCCGCCGCCGGCGGTACGCCCGCGGTTTCAGCCAGCATACCATCGGAACGGCGGTCGCCGTTGTCGCGCTCGCCGCCTGCGCGGGCTACGCGAACCTGCCTGGCGACACCGCCGGAGCCGCGGCGGATGGCGCCGGCACTTTCGTCGGCCGCGTCACGCGGGTGGTCGACGGCGATACCTTCTGGCTCAGCTCCGCCAGCGAACGCATCCGGGTGTGGGGACTCGATGCCCCCGAGGTCGACATGCCCGGCGGATCGCAGGCGACCTCCGCGCTCGCGGCGTTGATTGCGGGTCAGCAGCTCACCTGTCGCCAGCGCGACATCGACCGCTACGGCCGCATCGTCGGCCAGTGCTTCCTCCCGGATGGGCGCGACATCACCGCGGTCATGATCGACAGCGGCACGGCCGAGGAATTCTGCCGCTACTCCGGCAACCACTACCGGACCTGCTGACCGCCTCAGCCGAGCGGATCGGCGCTCGCGTAGTGCAGCACGACCGGGATGACGGCGGCCTTCAGTGTCGCCGTGCCGTCGACAGCGAGGTCGACCGATCGCGGCGCCTCGGCCTCGACCCAGTCGCACAAGCCGCCGAGAGTTCGGTCGGCCGCGAGCAGTGTGCCGACGCCAGCTGCCAGGCTGTCGAAGGCAGCGTCCCGCCCGCTGCCCGCCTGCACGACCGCCTCGACCTCGGCGCGGTGCTGGAAGTGGTAGCGGAGCGGCGAGAGGGTCACCGCGGGCTCGCCCGGGTCGCCGTCGCGGAGGATCAGGAGGCCGGCGGACGGCACGCGCTCGGGCAGGACCTCGCCACGCAGCACCGGTGCAGGCTGGGTCTGCAGGAGCGCGTGTAAGGCCCGAAGGATCGTTTCGCGTGTGGTGGGCATAGTGGCTCAGTGGTCCTAACTAAAGCTACGCGACGTCTGGAGTCGGCGGCCCTGAGCGGTATTTTTGGACCACCGGACGCTACCACACCCCAGCTTTTTCGAATGCGGTCTTTCGCACAGGCGGGTCGTGCCGTCTGAAAGGCCGCAAGCAGGCACATACACAAAGTTCCCCGGGGGCCCTCCGGGCCTTCTTGTGGGGCATCATCAGGCGGCCATCGGGCCGGGCTTCCGAAGTTGGGGAACGACGAACTGGTTTGCCAATTCCCGCCGCTTGCGGGCGAAGGCCGCAAATCGATCGGGGGCGAGAAGTTCTGCGAGGTAGGGTAACGGCACCGGGCGAAGGATGACCGAGGCCGGTCCTTCATCGGACCACGTTATTGGCTGACGGACGTCGACTCGCTCGTCGCGTGCGTCCGCGGCCATCGAGGCATAGAGTAGCACGCTCACTTGTCTCGGCGAGGCAAGCGAGTAAAGCGAAAGTTGGTAGAGCCATTCGGCCGGGAGACCGCGTTCCCAAATGTCGCGGTACTTTGCGTCAACGAATGCATAAAGCGTGCTGCCATGAAAAAGAGCGTAGTCCGGCCGTGGAGCCGGTGCCCTACGCCGCTTGGGGTTCCCACCAGGGGCGTAGGCAAACAGGTTGCGGATTGGCACCTCATCCGCAATGCGCGTGCCCGTAAGGTTGTCGTGCAGAAAGCGCGAGAGGAGGCGCTGAAAGAACATGTTCATGTCGAATAGAAACCCGGGCATTCGATTGGAATGTTCCGCAAAGTCGAATGCCAACCCGAGCGTGTCGTGTAGTAGCCGGATGATCGTCAACGCTGGCCTATTGGCAGCGGTCAGGCGAGTTAGCTCACGCTCGGCTCGTTCAATGTCGTCAATGTCCAGTCGTGCTAGACGCTCGACATCGCCAAACCTCGCCGAAAGCTGATGCGTTTGGCGCCGAAGATCCCGATCCTCAGCCATCCGCGCAGCGACCTCGAGGCCCGTGCGCAATACTCGATTCAGATGCCAGTTGGCCCGGCGCTCGAAGTGCCGACACGGAAGCCTTGCCTCTCGTACCCCGCCCTTTCGGATAATTTGGTCAATCAGGAGGCGACCCCGCGGGCTCTCCAGCTTTTCCGATACCGGGACATAGCAACGCGCCAAACCACGGTGCAGTAACTCCTCCACCTCTGCCGTGAGCAACGCTATCAGAAGATCAACCAAACCATAGCGCGTGGTAGGGGCGTGCGTTTCCTCGATTGTGGCGAGATCACGCAACCCATACGCATAACTCAACAGGTGGGCGAGCGGCATTGCCGGAAGCTTCGGCGTGATCGAGATGCGCAACGGACCGATATCGACGCGTCCGACAAATGACGTGCTCGCTATCTCCAGACCTTCATACCCTTCGCGAATGTCCAATCGCCCGCGCAATGTGTCGGCCAGTCGGCGGGATTGAGCATCGTTTGCCAACGAACAACCCTTCAAGCGCGAGTCGTTTGCAGGACCGACCTGATCCCATTCAGTCATTCCGACGACGAATCGGGTGATGCCGTCAGGCCGCAGTGTCGGCGTCATCCTGACCCTCACCGTCATTAGCAGGGAGATCAGGAGCCTCGCTGATAAGCGAGCCTTCTGTTGGCTCCTGGTCAAGGACAAGTGGCTGCATCTCCTCGAATGACATGGCTTGGACCAGATCGCCCTCCCGGTTTACGCCGAACATCTCTTCGCGTATGCGCCCGGCTTCGGCGTCGACCAGTTCGCCCCCAAGGATATCCCTCAGAGTTGTGAAATCGTCGTAACAGTATTCCTCAAGCAATGGAATGATATCATCGCGAAGAACACGAGAAAACTCCGCCACGGACGTGATAGGTTGAGGCGGCATCAAGTAAGCATGCCCTATCTGCAAATTGCGGGCGTCGCGCTTCAAATGTTGGCGCAACCGCGTGTTTAGCGCATCTAGCCAAGGACCAAGCAGCAGCCCGCCTGCCCTTCGCCCCGCTAACACGGCGCTATCCGGCATCAATTCGACGAATCCAAACCGTCGTCGAAGCGCGGTATCCATTAGAGAAATCGAACGATCAGCTGTGTTCATAGTGCCGATCAGGAAGACGTTACGTGGCACCGCGAAGGACGAACCGGTAACTGGTAGCTGAATCACTCTGTCCCGCTTATCGTACTCGATCGTGGTGATCAGTTCGCCAAAAACACGTGGCAGGTCGCCCCGATTGATCTCATCCAAAACAAGGAAAAAATGCTTGTTCTGCTGCTTGGCCGCATCGAGGCAAAGGCGCTTGAAGACGCCATCGCGCGGCTCGAAAACCATCTGGCCGCCAATAGTCGCGGGCCGGAGTCCCTCGATGAAGTCCTCGTAACCCCACCCAGGGTGAAAGGTGCAGATGCGCACCAGGCCGTCACCATCAGCGACTATTGTTCGCTCCGGCTGGGTGAGATCGGCAAAGCTTTTCTGAAATGCGCGGCGCGCCGCAAGCTCGCTGGCGACAGCCAGCGCACGGTAGGTCTTGCCGGTGCCGGGTGGACCATAAAGCACTACTTGGCCTTTGCGTCGCAGAATTGCCTCGACCCTTGCCGAGAATTGATCGAGCGGCGCCAAAGCTGCGGGCACGGACATGGGTTCCGCGGTCGCCGAGCGCGGGACGGATGCAGCAGGAAGGTCTCTCCTGTACAGTCGCTGCTCAAGATCAAGGAGGTTGGCCGCGCTCCTACCGAGTTCGTAGACAGTGGTGCGCGGACCTTCCTTATCCGGCATACGCCACGAATCGAGCATCAGCCACTGCACTGGGCGCTTGTGCGGGAAACCAAGGTTTCGATCGTATTCATACGGCCCACTCACGCGGCCCACCGCAAGCACGGTCTGCCCCTCGCAAGCGAGCACCAAGTCCTTCTCAGCCATCTCCTGCGCGAAATTTAAGATCTCGCCTGCCTTACGCGATGCCACACCTGCGCTGTCCGGATACCNTCCTGGCCGATGACTTCCGTGAGGTCTGGAACCTGCTCCGACCAACCGATGGAAACGAAACCTCCATCACGCATCTCGGTCCAATGGCTTTCACCTGTGTCCCCCTCGGTGGTGCCTACGCGCCAATAGCGATGGATTCCGCCGTCACGCCAATTCAAGATCGTGTTTAGTGTCGTGACGGGCACTCCAAGCTCGCGCGCAACACTTACGAACCGGCCGGCACAGATGAAACGCGGTGCGTTGCCGTCCAATATACCAACCTGATCGGGTGGCATCTGTAAAAGCTTAAACAGATGAAAGCGCTGGTAACGCGGACTGTGATAGTCATCAATCCGGTCTGGATTCATCAGGAACCAGTACTTGTGAGCCCAGCCGACGCCGGATAGTTTTGGCGCCGCCTGCTCCATAGCAGTCTGAAGCTGCGCGTACGACGCATCCGTCGTGTCACCGGAGTTGAACGATTCGAGTACTTCGGCGCCGGTTAACAGCTCGTCGCGCTGGGTTCGCGCAATCGCGACGGCATCTTCGAGAGACAGGACTTGCTGTGTCTGCGGTGACCCAGTTATCCAAGCGCCATCGCTTTGGCGTTGAAAAATGCCGAACTTTAAAGCAGAACCGCCACCAATTCCCCCGAAGCGGTTGCCGGAGAACTCTTCGTCGTTCTTAAACTCCAGCCAATATGCAAGGCATCTGGACTCGCTGCTTTCGCGCCCGTGCATCAGCCGCAATAGGGCCTCGCCGTCCAAGCCTCCCAGCACAGTAGATCCGAAGCGATCACTAAACAGCGTGGTTTGCTGCCCGATCTGCGTGGGCGTCATCAGGTCCCCGGACGCCAATCCACGGTCAAGCGCGGTCTTCAATTCGCTAAAAAGCTGCGGATCTAAGATTGATGCATTCATGGCTTCTGGGTCCCCGAACGGCTTCTGCGACACCATCCAATAGTGCCCGGACACGTGGAATGCATGCGAGATTGCTGGCGAATGGGCACTATGGAGATCATTTGCGGATGTCAGCTGTCCGGATCAATACGGCTGTTCCTGGCGCATTCTCGCCGGTTATCGAATGCGCCCGTCCACCCAGTTCGCCACGATCAGTCCCGGCACCGCGTCGTGCGCCCGCTCGGCATCCCGCGCCAGGTCGAGCCGCTTCGGCAGCTTCACCTGCGGCACCAGCAGGAAGATCAGCGCGGTGACCTGGCCGCGCCCGGTCCTCGACCGAGACGCCGCGGCGAGCCCGCGCGAACTGATCCGCGCCCCGTCCGCGACGAGCAGGCTCGGCCCGGTTCGCCGATAGACCAAGCGCAGCCGGAGCCCGGTCTTCCGCTCCCACGCGCCCGGCGTGATCCGCCGGCCACCGAGCGCCTTGCCGGCGGCCGGCGTCGGGATCGCCAGCCAGAAGCCGTTCTTCGACCGGATCAGCGGCCCGGCGTCATGCGCGCCGACGATGACCGGCGCCTTCGACCAGACCACCGCCGCGGCGTTGAGGCTGGCGCCGGCCTTCGGGAACACCTCCGACCGGATCGAGTTGGCGAGCCGGGCCCCGAGCCCGGCGCCGGTGATCTGCCCGCGCCAGGCGAGCTTGAGACCGGTACCCGCCTCGCGCATCGCCGCCGTCACCGCCCGCTCGCCGGCTGCGATCTCCGCCGCCATCATCGCGACGAGGTCGGGCCGGATGTCGAGCTTGAGCTTCACGCGGGCCTCGTGTCGATCGTCCAGACCAGCCGCTCGCGGTCCCGCACCGGCTCGCCCTGCACAATATAAGTAGTGTCGTCGATGATGATCCGGTCGCCCGGGCGCGAGGCGGCGACCTCGCTGGCGCGCACATCGAACCGCGTCGTCTCCGACCAGAGTCGCGCCTCGCCGAACTCGGTGATGGCGTCGGCCCGGCGCGCGATGACGCGGACGGGGAACGGGTCCCCGTCCGCTGGTTCGTAGACCGCCGCCTGCGCGAGGTTCGGATCGGCGAAGAGCGCGTCGACCGCGGCGGCGAAGGCCGTCACGTCCGCCGCGCCGAGCGCAGCACCTGCGGCCGGGTGCAGATCGGCAGCGGATTGCTCTCGATCTCCAGCCGCACCCACTCGTCGCGCTCGCGGTCCGGGATCGCCCGGGCGTAGAGCGGCAGGCCGAGGGTGTTGACCGTCTCGAAGGTGTCGGCCGGGGCGTAGTAGATCTCGAAGAGCCCGTCGACGCCCTCGGGATAGAAGTAGGCCTTGTCGGTCGGCACGCCGAAGGCGGCGCTGCCGCGGTAGCGCCGGAAGCTGATGCCGCCGAAGCTGACCTCGTCGGCGACCCGGCTCCGGAGATCGGCCGCGGCCGCGGTGTTGAGGTAGGTCTCGCGCACCTCCTTGTGGGCGACGAGGTCGGCGAAGAAGGCCGAGCCGCATTCCGCACGCAGCTGCACCGCCCCGGTGGCGAGCCCGCCCATGCTCGCCTCGACGTCCTCGATCAGCGCCTGGCAGCGCTTGCGGAGCGCGCCCGAGGCCGGCGAGGCGTTGTCGAGGTCGAAGTCGACCTCGGTGGCCGGGGTGATGGCGAACTCGGTGAAGTAGTTCACCACCGTCGCCCCGTCCTTCGGGTCCTTCACCAGCCCCTGGATGCCGTTGAGGAGATGGTATTCGAAGGTGGCCTCGGCATCGCGACGCAGGTTTCCCAGACGCCGCGCCACCTCGGTCTGCACCTGCTGCAGCGCGCTCTCGGAGCCGAAGTCACGGACGCTCTGGATCTCGGAGGCCCAGATCACGTCCTGCTTCTTGAACTGGCGGCAGACGAACGCGCGCACGTCGCGGCGCTCCGCGACCTGCTGGTCATAGGCCGAGCCGCGCTCGGAGAACGGGATCAGCGACAGCGTGCCGTCGCGGCTCTCGATCACCACGGTGCGCGCGCGCACGCCGCGATCGCCGAACAGGCCCGAGCCCGAGAGCGTCGCCGGCTTGAAGGGGATATTCTCCAGAGCCCGGGTGAGCTCGATGATCGAGAAGGCGTCGCCCTCGAAGATGTCCATGCTGGCCATTGCGGCGTCTCCTTAGCGGACCAGGATGCCCGCAGCCGCGAGCGCGGCATGGGCGGCGGTGATCTCGGGCTCCGACGGCGTGCCGGCGAAGACGAGATCGTGGCGGTTGACGATGGCCGGGCCGCGAACGACCGCGACGGCCGTGGCGTCGCCGGCGGAGGCATCGGCCTTGGTCCGGGCGCTCCTCGCCGGCGAGGCTCGGGATCACCCAAGTCGAGGCCAGCGTCTCGTCGGCGATCTTCGCCGGCCGGTGCGGCCGCACCCAGCCCATGAAGCAGGGCTCGTGCTTCCAGAGATAGTGCGAGCGGGTGAGGACGCCGCGGTCCTTCACCCAGATGATCTGCTGATGCACGAAGGCGCCCGCCTTTTCCCAGCGGGCCTCGAGCATCGCCTGGCGGCGCGAGGCGTGCCAGCAGTACCAGGCGGCGTCCTCGGCGATCGCCTCGGCCACGGCCGCAGCGATGAAGCCGTCGTAGAGCTCGGCGCCCTGCGAGCTGTCGTCCCAGGTGACGCCGTAGCTCGGGGACCAATCCTTGTTGCGGGTCGGATGGTTCGAGCCGTCGTAGTCGACGAGGTACGGCGGATCGGTCGCGAACAGCGCCGCCCGCTCGCCGTTCATCAGCCGGCGCACGTCGGTCGCGCTGGTGCTGTCGCCGCAGAGCAGCCGGTGGTCGCCGAGGATCCAGAGATCGCCCGTCCGCGACGCCGGGTTGCGCGGAGGCTCAGGCACCACGACCGGCGGGACGCTCGGCCCCTCCGTCGTCTCGCCGCCGCCGACGTCGAAGGCGAGCAGCTGGTCGAGCTCGGCGTCGGGGAAGCCGGTGAGCGACAGGTCGAAGTCGTCGGCCGCCAGCGCCTGCAGCTCGGCGGCGAGCAGCGCCTCGTCCCATGCTCCGAGCTCGGTCAGCTTGTTGTCGCTGATGCGGTACGCCTGCCGCTCTTCCTCGGTCAGATGGTCGAGCACGATCACCGGCGCCTCGGTCAGGCCGAGCTCGGCGGCGGCGAGGATGCGGCCGTGGCCGGCGATCACCTCGCCGTCGCTTCCGACCAGCACCGGATTGGTCCAGCCGAACTTCGCCATCGACGCGGCGATCTTCGCGACCTGGTCCGCCCCGTGGGTCTTCGCGTTCCGGGCATAGGGCTTCAGGCGCTCGAGCGGCCAATGCTCGATGCGCTCCGGAGCGAAGCTCAGGGTCATGGGTCGGCACCTTGGGGGCGAGGGACGTGGATTCCCGGAGGTGGATTCCGTCACTGGATTCCACTGGGTCCGGTGGACTCCTTCAGGGGTCCAGCGGAAGCCACCCCCGGAAGGGGGGAAGTCTTTGTTTTGTTGGCGATATCAGGCGCGCCGGTGGATTCCGGATGCCGGGTGGCTTCCCAAAAAAACGCGGCTGTCGCTAGCGAACTGGCGCGCTCCGGCATACGATAAGCGCCGGGAAGGACCCGTGAATTCAGCGGGTTGGCCGCCGATCTTCAGGTCAGGACCGGGAGGCGGCGCCAGCGTCGCTCGCGCCTCTCCCGATCATGCCGAGAATCTAGGGCCATTCCCGCGAAAAGTGAATCCCCCGCGATGTCTCAACTGGCGATGTCTCACGAGTGCGATTTTGCTTGACAGGGCGACATTAGAGCCGATCGAAGACCGAGCCAATCCGAGGCTCAAACATCTGCTGATACCGCTTCGTGGCATACTCGTCGGTCATCCCGGCCACGTGGTCGCAGATCACCCGATGCTGCATTGCCGGGTCGCCTTGGGCGTCTTGCCAGCGCTTCGCGTCCCGTAGCGGCAGCAACCGCGTCGGATCGGTTGCAAACGCTTGAAAAAGCTCGGTAACGATCTTCTGGCCCTTAAACTCAAGTTGCTGGACGGTTGTCGTGAAGATCACGGTCTTCTCGACCAATCGCTGTAAAGCTCCGAGCACCTGACGCGCTCCCTCCGACAGTTCAGCGCGGAGGGCAAAGATCGGGTTCTTGAAGCCACTGCTGTTGGCCGTACTTAGGCTCGTGTGGCGCACGCAGAAATCTACGAGAGCTCCGATAGCCTTCTTACGTTGAAATGTGTGATCTGAGAACAGCCGATCGATCAAATCGTCGTAGTTCAATCCGTCAGCCCAGCCGCAAAATGCGTACAGATCATCCTTCGACACCATATCGGAAAAATTCTGTTTGTTGACAAGCTTTAAGCCGACGGCGTCTTCCAAGTCGTGTACCCCGTATGCTATATCATCGGCAACTTCCATTATGGACGCATCGAGAGACTTGTGGATCGTTTTTCGATGCTTCATCGGCGCCGGAGTCTCGAACTCGGAGCTTACTCGTGGCCAATCCTCAAGGCCCGTTGAGATCCACCCCACGACGTCGCGTTCCGTGTCCATGTAGCACTTCGGCGGCTTGAACGGTTTGGCCTTGAATATGGAGCCCTTCCCACAGTCTCCCGATTCGTAAGCGTGCGGATTGACGACAGCGCTGTAGGGGGCCGGATACTTTAGGACACCTAAAAGAGACCTTCGGCTTAGGTTCATTCCGTACCGCTCATGGTATGGCTCGATCAGGCTCAGTATGCGAAGGGTATGCCCGTTGCCTTCAAAGCCTCCATGCTCAATCATGCAGCGATTTAGTGCTACTTCCCCCCCGTGCCCAAATGGTGGATGACCTAGATCATGCGCGAGACATATCGTCCTGACCAAGATCGGGTCCGGCAGCGTGTCGTCGCTGGGCGTTCCCTTGAGAGCTGACGCCTTCAAGCGGCGAGCAATGCCTTCGCCAATTTGGCTTACTTCCATCGAGTGCGTGAGCCGCGTTCGATAGAAGTCACTGTCACCAACGCCGAGTACCTGAGTTTTCGACTGGAGACGGCGAAAGGCAGCTGAGTGAACAACGCGAGCGTAGTCTCGCTCGTAGGCGTTTCGCCCATCCTTCGTGACATCACTGTCACGGCGACCTTCCCAATCAACCATGTGACGAACCCCGTTAGCGACCGACGATCTCCGATCTACCTTCAGTTGCTGTGGAGCGAAAGCGGCGAGCTGTAGAAAGCCGGGCTCAATGAGACCCGGCTTGGGCGACCACATACCTCTGCCCGAGCCTACGATGTACCTCCCCCACGTTCAGCCGCGAGACGATGACGCTGAGCGCGTACTCCCACCGCCGGTGCGCCGGCGGCCGGCGGATGTTCTCCGAACCGACGGCCACGGCGCCCGCAAGACCTCGCGCGTGGACGCGATCCGGTGTTGGATGACCCCATGCTGCTCGGCGTCATCTCCGACACCCACGGCCTGTTGCGCCCCGAGGCGCTGGACGCCCTGGCGGGGCCGAGCACATCGTCCACGCCGGCGACATCGGCAGCCCGAGCCTCGTCCCGCGCCTGGCGGAGATCGCACCGGTCACGGCCATCCGCGGGAACGTCGATACCCAACCCTGGGCGCGGGAGCTCCCGGCGTGGCAGGCGGTGACGCTCGCCGGCCAGACGATTTACGTCATCCACGATCTCGGCGACCTCGACCTCGATCGGGCGGCCGCTGGGTTCGACATGGTCATCTCCGGCCACTCGCACATGCCCAAGATCGAGACGAGGCGAAGCATCGTCTTCCTCAACCCAGGAAGCGCGGGACCGCGCAGGTTCAGGCTGCCAATCACCATCGCCACGGTGGATCTCTCGGCGGAGCCACTGCGGCCAGTGATCCACCGGATTGTCGAGTGACGGCCTTGCGCCTCGCGCGGGACGCAATGAGACGGATGAGACGCAGCTTCCCGTTTCCCCTCATACGCGTACGCGCGTGCGCGCGTAAGAAGGAACGGGATAGCCTGTCACGTGTGTCACAAGTGTGCGCAAGCCGACGACGCTCGGCCAATACCCGGGCGCAGACGCGTGCCCTCTTGAAGGGTCTGATCTTCGGCCCGACCGGCGCGGCGATGTCGCCGACGCACACGCGAAAGGGCAACCGGCTCTACCGCTACTACGTCAGCCAGGACGTGCTGAAGCGGGGTCCGGAGGCCTGCCCGGTCGGCCGCGTGCCGGCAGCGGAAATCGAGGCTGCCGTCATCGATCACCTGCGCGGCATCTTCCGGCAGCCGGAGATCATCGTGGGCACTTGGCGCGCGGCGCGGGCCGAACGTGACGATGTCACCGAGGACGAGGCGCACCGTAGCTGACACGGCCAAGCAACTCCCCAACCGCCTGACGGAAAACGCCGAGCTCGGCGCCGTCGTCAGCGAACATGGGATAGAGCTCGGCCAGCGTCGGATGCGCCAAATGCGGCTTCGAAGCGTCACGCAGCCTCAGGAGCGTCATGTGGCCATAAGTCTCGTGGAGCCACGCCAGCTGCTCGGAGGCCTCAGGGCCCCCGACGTGCTGCCGCATCAGATGGTGGCCGTTGTGGAACAAGAGCTCGCGGCGGTCGACCAGGATGGAGCGCTGTGTCGCGCCCGTTCCGCCGCCCCTCCACGGAAAGTAGAGCGTTCTGAAATCTGGGACCGCCTCGCACCAAGTGTTGCGGTTCTCCGTTCGAGCCGGCGGGCTGCAAAGGGCGGCCAGCAAGGCCAAGGGGTGGAGAACGGAGGCGTCGCGCTGGCTGAATGGCCATTGCAGGACAGCGGTCGAGTCGCCACCCACGACGGCGGCGAGGAAGCTGCGCAAAAGGAACAGCGTGGGCCGGTTGAGCGGTTCCGGTCCGGCGACCCGGACGTCGAGGCTCGTGTGTAGCCGCATGAAGCGGAGGCGAGTTGCGGCCGACATCGCCGCCTCCACATCCAGCTGCGCACATCGACAGGGCTCGACGGGACGAGGGGGCGGAAGATCACCCTCTGCTTCAGGCGCCCGTGTCCGCCGATCCCTCAGGCGCTCGACAAGTCGCCGGCGTTCCGCGACGGCCCGTTCGCGTCCTTCTTTGATCTGGTCGAGCCTGTCCTCCCCCCACTTCAAGAGGTCACCTCACAGTCTGTACGCCACAGTATTGCTTGTCTCGGCGGATGCTACCCGTTCGTTGCCCTGGCACAAGCCGAGAGGCCAGGGCTGGTGAACCAGCGTCGCCCCGCACCCGTAAGAGTCTGACTCAAAAGTCGTGGTAGCGAGCGATCCTGCGGGCCATGAGCTTGATCATAGCGATCTGGAAGAAGGCGCGGGCGGTTGCGGCGGCGCCTTCGAAGTCACGAGCGAGGCGTCGGTTGATGGATGCCCATGCGAAGGTGCGCTCGACCACCCAGCGCTTGGGCTGGACTTTGAAGCCGGCGTCGGTGCGCTTGATGATCTCGACCGATCGGGGAGCAGCCGCCGCGACGCGCGGGCCCTGGTAGCCGGCGTCGGCGAAGAAGCGTTCGAGGAACGGGAAGCGCCGGGTGATCCGGTCGAAGACCAGTGCGGCGCCATCACGATCCTGAACGCCGGCGGAGTGGACCTCGATGCGCAGCATGAGGCCGAGGGTGTCGGTGAGGAGGTGGCGCTTGCGACCCTTCACCCGCTTTCCGGCGTCGAATCCGACCGTATCGCGGGCGTTCGCACCGGTTTTCACGCTCTGGCTGTCGATGATCGCCGCGGTCGGGCTTTCTTCGCGACCTTCGAGTTCCCGGGTCCGGCAATAGAGGACGTCGTGGAGGTGCGACCAGACCCCGGCCTCGATCCAGGCCCGGAAGTAGCCGTAGACCGTGCTGCGCGGCGGGAAGTCTCGCGGCAGCATCCGCCATTGGCAGCCCGCCTGGAGCAGATAGAAGATCGCGTTCACCACGCGCCGAAGGCACGTCGTGCGCGGACGCCCGCCCTCCCGCGCAGCCGGAAGCAAGGGCGCGATCAACGCCCACTCCCGATCCGTCACATCGCTTGCGTAGCTCCCGCTCGCGCGCACATAGTCGCCCCGGGTGGCCGCCGTCCACGCCATCCGATCCCCCGTCGGCTCTTGCCAGAAACAACGGTGAATCAGGCTGACGGCGGTCGCTCAACCTCCATAACCACCTTCTCGGACAGGCTCTGAGACTAGCCCGCGACCGGAACGAGCCCGTCGCGGAAGCGGCGCATGTTCGCGCGGTAGCCGGCGGCGGAACGGCGGAGCCCCTCGATCTCGGCCTCCGTCAGCATCCGCACCACCTTTCCCGGCCGTCCGACCACCAGCGAGCCGTCCGGGATGTCCTTGTCCTCGGTGACGAGCGCGCCGGCGCCGACCAGCACGCCCCGGCCGATCCGCGCCCGGTTCAGGATCACCGCGCCCATGCCGACGAGGCTGCCCTCGCCGATGGTGCAGCCGTGCAGGATCGCCATGTGGCCGATGGTGCAGTCCGGGCCGATGGTCAGCGGACAGCCGATGTCGGTGTGGCAGACGCAGCCATCCTGCACGTTCGATCCCGCACCCACCACGATCGGCTCGTTGTCGCCGCGGAGCACGGCATTGAACCAGACCGAGGCGCCGACCTCCAGGATCACCTTTCCCGAGAGACGCGCGCCCGGCGCGACCCAGGCGTCGCCGTTCTCCGGCAGGGTCGGTGCGATGCCGTCGAGTGCGTAAAGGCTCATTCCCGTTTTCCCCCTTCAGCGATCAGCCGCTGCTCGAACTGGCTGTTCAGTTCCCGCACCCGGTCGACGAGGTCCGGCCGCCGGTCGCGCCGCAACCGTTCCGCCGCGATGATCGACCGGAGGTCCGCCTCGCACTCCGCGAGGTTGCTGTTGACGAGCACGAAGTCGTACTCCGCCCAGTGGCTGATCTCGTCCCGGGAATGCGCCATCCGCTCGGCGACCACCGCCTCGCTGTCCTGCCCGCGCCCGCGCAGCCGGCTCTCCAGCTCCGGGATCGACGGCGGCAGGATGAACACCGAGATCACCGCGTCGCGCAGGCTGGAATTGCGGATCTGCTGGCCTCCCTGCCAGTCGACGTCAAAGAGGACGTCCTGCCCGGCCTTGATCGCCGCCTCGACCGGCGCGCGCGGCGTGCCGTAGAGATGGCCGAAGACCTCGGCATGTTCCAGCATCTCGCCTGACGCCGCCATCGCCTCGAACTCGCGCCGGCTGCGGAAGAAGTACTCCCGCCCCTCCTGCTCGCCCGGCCGTGGCGGGCGGGTGGTGGCCGAGATCGAGAAGCGCACCTCCGGGTCGAATTCGAGGAGCCGCCGCGACAGCGTCGACTTGCCCGCGCCGGACGGCGAGGAGAGGATGATGAGAAGGCCGCGGCGGGGCGGGCGCCCGGCGGGCTTGGCTTCATTCGACATTCTGGACCTGCTCGCGCATCTGGTCGATCACGACCTTGAGTTCCAGCCCCAGGGCCGTCAGGTCCGCCGACCCGGCCTTGGAACAGAGCGTGTTCGCCTCCCGATTGAACTCCTGCATCAGGAAGTCAAGCTTGCGTCCGACCGCGCCATCCCCGGAGAGGAGGCCCCGCGCCGCCGTGACGTGGGCCTGCAGCCGGTCGAGTTCCTCGGTCACGTCGGCCTTGACCGCGAGCAGCGCCATCTCCTGGGCGAGCCGCGCCTCGTCGATCCGCACCTCGGTGGCGGCGATGCTGTCGAGGACCGCGGCCAGCCGCTCGCGCAGCAGGGCGCCGGTGCGGCCGGATCGCGCCTCCGCCGTCAGCCGGGAAGCAGCGGCGAGCGCCTCGATCCGGTCGACCTGACCGCCGAGGATCACCGCGAGCGCCTCGCCCTCGCGGCGTCGCGCGTCGGCGAGCGCGCCGACGAGCGTCGGCGCCTCGGCTGCGAGCTGCGCCGCGATTTCCGGCGCTTCGGCGGGCGGTGTCGCGTCGAGTTCCAGCACCCCGCGCACCGCGAGGAGATCCGTCGCCGTCGGTGGCGCGAGCACCAGCCCCTCGGCTGCCGCGGCATCGGCTGCCGCCTTCGCCGCGCGCACCGAGGCGGCAAGCGCCGCGGGGTTGGTGCGGGGCACCGCCGCGCCTGCTCCCCGGCCGAGCCGCAGGCCGATGGTCACCGTTCCCCGGGTGAACGCCTTGGCCGCCGCGGCCCGCACGGCCGCCTCCAGCGACTCAAGTCCCTCGGGCAGACGGAGGCGAAGGTCGAAGCCCCGGCCATTCACGCTCCGCGCTTCCCAGACCCAGGCGATTCCCTCGGCCGTGCCGGAAAGGTCGGCAAATCCGGTCATCGACGTCAGGGCCATGGCGTCCTCCTGCTCGCGCGATAGGCGAAATGGCGCCGAAATTTTCCCCAACTTTGATGCAAATTAAGATAGGCTGTACGAAGGACGCGACTTTCCGGCACAGGTTGTGTAGCGTATGAACAAAGCATTTACCCTATGGGCACGGCACCCGGCCGAACCCGAGGTAAACGGTCAGGCTGGACGCGGTCAAGTTTCGACATGAACGATCTCATGCTTTCTTCGCTTAGAACCTACTGGGACAGGCTTCGCGCGGGCCGAATTGCCCCTTACCGGGCGGAAATCGACCCGCGCCAGTTCGAGTCCGCGCTTGAGAACATGTTCATCGTCGAGAAGCTCGGTCCCGACAACATGCGGATCCGCCTCGCCGGAATGAAGATCTGCGAAATGATGGGGATGGAGGTGCGGGGCATGCAGCCCGGCCTGCTCATCGACGAGACCGACCGGGTGCGTTTCGACCGGCTGCTCAACGTGGTGATGGGCGAGCCGGCCGTGGTGGAGCTGCGGCTTGCCGCACCGAACCGCGCCGGGGTCTATCGCGCGACGATGCTGCTCATGCCGCTCCGGAGCGACTTCGGCGACATCAATCGGGTGATCGGTTGCGCCTCCGGCGAGGGCGATCTCTTCGCGCCGCCGCTCTCCTTCACGATCGAGGACGTGGCGGTGACGCCGGTCGAGCCGAGCCAGGGCGTGGAGGCGAAGCAGGCGATGCCGGGCTTTGCCGAGGCGCAGGCCGAGTTCGCCGGTCCGCGGCTGCGCTCGATCGACGGCAACCCGAAGGCTGCCGGCCGGCGCGAGGGTGCCCCGCCGAAGTTCCGCGTCATCGACGGCAAGTAGATCGGCGGCCGGCGTCTGCGCGGGTCGCCGTCAGGCGGTCGCGGTGATGATCCAGACGTGCGCCGGCAGGCGCACCCATCCATCCTCGACATGGGGCGCGAGCGCCTCGCGGAGCGCGGGACGCACGCGCTCGGCCACGCCTGCGCCGGCGCTGCCCACCCGGCGGGCGGCGACGCCAATGGCGAGGACCATGGTGACGGCCCGCGACACAGGGTCCGTATCCCCGTCGGCCCCGACGGCGAAGCGCAGCGGGTGGCCGGTCCAGGCGATGTCGCGGAAGCCGGCCTTGCCGAGCGCCGTCTCGAACACGGAAGGATCGGCCCAGGCGAAGGGTCCGGGGCCGGCGGCGGGACCCGGTGGCCCGTCCGGCGACGGGCCAAGCACCGTCTCGACGGCCCGGAGCGGGACTGTGGCCCAGGGATTCTCCGCGAGCGGGCCGAAGGCCGACATCGCAACGCGCGCGCCGGGACGGAGGCCGTGGCGGATGTTGGCGAAGGCGGCAGCGGGGTCGTCGAAGAACATGCAGCCGTGGCGGGAGCAGAGGGCGTCGAACGCCTGCGGCGGGAAGGCAAAGGTGGCGGCGTCGGCCTCAAGGATGGTGACGTTTGCCATGCCGGCGGCGCGGTTCCGCGCCTCGGCGACGAGGTCCGGCGAGATGTCGAGGCCGGTCACCTGTCCCGCCGGCCCGACGGCTTCGGCGATGGCAAGGGTCGTGGTTCCGGCGCCGCATCCGAGATCGACAATCCGCTCGCCGGGGATCGGCGCCAGCGCCATCGAGAGCCGTTCCCAGACCGGCGCCATCTGCCGGTCGATCGCCGTCCGCTGCCGCACCCAGTCGCGGCCCGTTTCACCCGTCCAGGTCAAATCCGCCATGCGGCCCACTCCATAGCCATGCGGGCAGCATATCCGAACCGCGCCCGACTGCGCGCACGATTTCGGGGCCGGAGGGGGCGGACGGGTCTTCGTCTGACTCCGGACACGGCGGTTGCTTCGGACTTGCCCCGACAGGGCGTTCACTGGGCGTGCCCTGACGATGGCATCGGCAAGTTGTCTCTCCGGCCCCGTGTCAGACCCCCGGTCGCAGGTGGCCCCGCACCAGCCCGGCGAGGGTCACGAGGTCGGCGTCGTGCAGGCCCAGTGCCTCCAGCGCGTCGACGGTGTTGAGGAGGTAGTCGGCATTCGGCCCGCGCGGCCCGACGGCGCGGGCGATGACCTCCGCCTGTTCCTCCAGCGACAGGCCGCCGCGATACTGCGGATGCGCGCGGTTCGAGACGTAGGCGATCGCGTCCACGCTGCGCCCGTCCTCCAGCGCCAGCCCGACCCGCGCCTCGTCGTAGGCGTAGGAGACGAGCTCGCGCTCGCGGAGGTAGGCGTGGGTCGCCGCGGCGTCCTGCGGCGGGATGTGGTAGGCGACGCCCAGGCATTCCGCTGCCGGATCGGCGTCGAGCGCCAGCACGAGCCCCGGCCGGTCGGGCGTGCCGCGATAGACGATCGAAGTCATGCAGAAGGCCCGGCGATAGCCGCGCAGCACGGCGACCCTGCGGTCGTCGAAGGCAAAGCCCGGATGCCAGATCAGCGACCCGTAGCCGAATACCCACAAGCCCGTTTCCGCTGTTCCCGCCACCGGTCCTGCGCTATCCCCCGATCCAGTCGAGCGGACGGGGTAGGGCATGCGGGCATTGTTGGCAATCGTCATCCTGGCGGCGCTCGGCTGGAGTGGCTTCTGGTATTTCCAGGCGACCGCGCGGGACCGGGCGATCACCCACTGGCTGGAGGAGCGCCGGGCCGACGGCTGGATCGCCGAGGCGGCGGACGTCAGCGTCGCAGGCTTTCCGAGCCGCGTCGACACCACGGTGACCGGCCTCGCGCTCGCCGACCCGGAGGCCGGCTGGTCATGGCATGCCGACACGCTCGAGATCCTCGGCCTCACCTACAAGCCGCATCACATCATCGCCGTCCTGCCGGGTGAGCAGATCGTCGCGACGCCCTACCAGACGATCCGTGCCGAGAGCGACCTCCTGCGCGGATCCGTGCTGTTCCGGCCGACCACGCGGCTGGAACTCGACCACTCGACCTTCGAGATAGAGAACATGCGCCTCAGCGGTGATGGCGGCTGGACCGCGGGCATCGGCAAGGCGATCTTCGCCACCCGGCAGGCGGAGGGGGAGGGGGTCGCGCCCTTCTCGCATGACCTCTCGTTCAACGCCGAGGGTCTGACGCTGCCGCCGGACGTCGCGAGCCGGCTGCCGACCAGCGCGGTGCTGCCCGGCGAGCTTGGCCACCTGTCGCTCGACGCGCTGCTGACCTTCGACCGGCCCTGGGACCGTCCCGCCGTCGAGGCAGGCAGCCCGACGCTGGAGGCGGTGGAGGTCCGGTCGCTGACGGTCGACTGGGGCAAGCTCGACCTTTCGGCCGACGGCACCCTGACGGCCGATGCCCGCGGCTATGCCGAGGGGCACCTCGACCTCCGCGCCCGCAACTGGCGGCAGATGCTCGACGCCGCCGAGCAGGCGGGGCTCGTCAACCCGGCAATCGCCGGGGCGGCGCGCGCCGGGCTCGGGCTCGTCGCCGGCCTCGGCGGTGGCGGGGACGAGATCCGGGTGCCGCTCGACTTCTCTGGCGGCGAGGCGCGGCTCGGGCCGATCCCGCTCGGACCGGCGCCGATCCTCGCCCGCCGCGGCTGAGATGCAGGGTAGTCTTTCGGGCGCTTTCACCGTATCGGAGAGGCCATGAAGACCCGGCCGCTCGCCTTCTCGGTACACCTGCTGACCGGCTCCGGCGCGGCGCTGGCGCTGCTTGCGCTGATCGCGGCCAACCGCGAGGACTGGCGGCTGATGTTCGGCTGGCTCGGGCTGGCGCTGATCGTCGACGGCATAGACGGCCCGCTGGCGCGCATCGTCGATACCAAGAAGAACGCACCGAACTGGGACGGGGTGATCCTCGACCTCGTCATCGACTATCTCACCTACGTGTTCATCCCGGCCTATGCGCTGATCTATTCCGGCCTTCTGCCGTCGCCGTGGGGCCTGATCGCCGCGCTCTGGATCGCGCTGACCGGCGTCGTCTATTTCGCCGACGTGCGGATGAAGGCGGCGGACAACTGTTTCGTCGGCTTTCCGGCGGTCTGGCAGATGCCGCTCCTCGTGTGCCTGACCTTTTCGCCGCCGGCCTGGGTGACGCTCGGGATCATCCTCGCCCTCGGACTGGCGCAGTTCACCTGGCTCAAGTTCGTCCACCCGGTGCGCACCGAACGCTGGCGCGCCGTCACCTTGCCGGTGACGCTGGTGTGGGTGGTACTCGCCGGCTGGTCGGTCTGGTATGAGTTCGACCCGGCCGGCTGGGTCAAGATCGGACTGGCGGCGACGAGCCTCTGGCTGATGCTGGCCGGCATGGTGATGCAGGCCTTCCCGACGCGGCGGCTGGCGCGGAGCGCCGGCGGTCGCCTTCCCTGAAGCCCCGGCCGCAGGCGCCGCTCCGGACCGCCGTCATTCCGGCAGCATGTCCTCCATGCGGTAGAAGCCGGCGGGCCGGCCGGCGAGCCATATCGCGGCGTCAAGCGTCGCGCCGGCGAACGCCCGGTAGTCCGTGACCCGGCTGATGATTTCGAGGCGCTGGCCGGGACCGGCGAAGAACACCGAGTTCTCGCAGGTCACCTCGCCGCCTCGGGCAGACGAGAAGCCGATCCTGCCGCGCCTCGGCCGCTCCGTCTCGCCATGCCGGGCGGTGACCATCACGTCGGCCAGCGCGACGCCGCGTCCCTCGGCGGCATGTTCGGCGAGTTCGAGCGCCGTCCCGGAGGGCGCGTCGATCTTGTCCCACGGATGGAAATCGAAGATCTCGATGTCGAACTGCTCGCCCAGCAGCCGGGCGGCGGTTCTGACCAGCTGGTACATTGCGATGACCGAGACGCTCATGTTCGCCCCGACCATGACCGGAAGCGAACGGCCCGCATCGACGAGAGCATCCTGCTGAAGCGCCGTGAAACCGGTCGTGCAGACCAGGACCGGGGTGCCTCGCTCGATCGCGACCGGCAGGAGCGCCATCGTTGCCGAGGCGGCGCTGTAGTCGACGATGACGTCCGACGCGGCGCAGAGGGCGGCCACGTCGCCGATGAGGGAAAGGCCGACGGGCGGGAGGCCCGCGAGGGTGCCGAGATCCTCGCCGATCTTCGGCGAGTCAGCCCGTTCGCAGCCACCCGAGAGCGTGCAGAGCGGGCTCGTGGCAATCGCCCGCACCATGGTCAGGCCCATGTGGCCGGCAACGCCGTACAAGCCGATCCTGACCATCGGTCCCATCCCTGCCGACCTGCCGCGACCCTATCACAGGCCTGTCCGGCAAAGAAGGCCGCCGCGGTCCGGCCCGCCAGCGGCGGGCGGAACCGCCACGTTCACCCCAGCGCTTCGTCGCAGCGGGCGCAGACGCCCGGATGGGCGTGGGTGCCGACGTCCGGCAGGATCTTCCAGCAGCGGGCGCATTTGCCGCCTTCCGCCAGCGACGGAACCACGGCGACTCCGGCCACGTCGTCGAGCGTGAAGGCGCCGGCGGGAGCGGTCCCGGCGGCAAGCGCCAGCGTCGAGGTGATGCAGACGTCGGCGAAGTCGATCGACCCGAGCGCCGCCCGCAGGCCGTCGTCGGCGACATACACCACCGGCGCGGCCTCCAGGCTCGCACCGATCCGCTTCTCGCGCCGCTCGACCTCCAGTGCGCCGGTGACGACGCGGCGGGCGCGGCGGACGCCCTCCCACTTCGCCGCCAGCGCCGCGTCGTGCCAGTCGCGCGGCGTCTCCACGAAATCGACGAGGTGCACGGAAGCCTCCTCGCCCGGGAAGCGCGACAGCCAGACCTCCTCCATCGTGAAGGGCAGCATCGGCGCCAGCCACGTCACCAGCCGTTCGAAAAGTGCGTCGAGCACGGTGCGGGCCGCCCGCCGACGAGGGCTCGTCGCGGCGTCGCAGTAGAGCGCGTCCTTGCGGATGTCGAAGTAGAAGGCCGAAAGGTCCACCGTCGCGAACTGGAACAGCGCCTGAAAGACCTTCTGGTAGTCATAGGCCGCGTAGCCCTTGAGCACCTCCGCGTCGAGTTCGGTCAGCCGGTGCAGCACCCAGCGGTCGAGCTCCGGCATCTCCGCCGGCGCGATCCGCTCGGCCTCGTCGAAGCCGTCGAGGGCGCCGAGCAGGAAGCGCAGGGTGTTGCGCAGCCGACGGTAGCTGTCGGCGGTGCCCTTCAGGATCTCCGGCCCGATGCGCAGGTCGACGGTATAGTCGGACTGCGCCACCCAGAGCCGCAGGATGTCGGCACCGTACTGGCGGATGACGTCCTCGGGCGCCGTGGTGTTGCCGAGCGACTTCGACATCTTCATCCCGTTCTCGTCGAGCGTGAAGCCGTGGGTGACGACGGCCTCGTAGGGCGCGCGGCCGCGGGTGCCGCAGGCCTGCAGCATCGAGGAATGGAACCAGCCGCGGTGCTGGTCGGTGCCCTCCAGGTAGACGTCGGCCGGCCAGACCCCGTCCGGACGGTCGCGCAGCGCGAAGGCGTGGGTGGACCCGGAGTCGAACCAGACGTCGAGGATGTCCGTCACCTTCTCCCAGTCGCCGTGCGGGTGGTCGTTGCCGAGGAAGCGCGCCTTCGCGCCCTCCTCGAACCACGCGTCGGCGCCCTCGTGCTCGAAGGCTTCCTTGATCCGGGCATTGACCGCCGGGTCACGCAGGATCTCGGCGGTGCCGTCCGGCCCGCGGCGCATGAAGCAGGTGAGCGGCACGCCCCAGGCGCGCTGGCGCGACAGCACCCAGTCGGGCCGGGCCTCGATCATCGAGTAGAGCCGGTTCCGGCCGCTGACCGGGTACCAGCTGACCAGCCGGTCGATCGAGGTGAGGGCCCGCTCGCGGATGGTGCTGCCGTATTCGTTCATGCCGTCCTCGAGCGGCCGGTCGATCGCGACGAACCACTGCGGCGTGTTGCGATAGATGACCGGCGCCTTGGAGCGCCAAGAGTGGGGGTAGCTGTGCTTGAGCTTGCCCTTGGCGAACAGCGCGCCGACCGACGCCAGCGCCTTGATGACGCCGACATTCGCCGGACCTTCCTTGCCGTTCGGCAGGATGATCGCCTGCCCGCCGAGCAGCGGCAGGTCGGCGCGATAGGTGCCGTCCGGCTCGACATTGTAGGTCATCGGCAGGCCGAACTTCAGCCCCAGCTGGTAGTCGTCGTCGCCGTGGCTGGGCGCCGTATGGACGAAGCCGGTGCCTGCGTCATCGGTCACATGCTCGCCGGGCAGCATCGGAACGTCGTAGTCCCACTCGCCCGCGCCGCCCTCGATCCCGCGGAACGGATGGGCAAGGGTGAGCGCGCGAAGCTCGTCCGCCGGGACCGGGCGCAGCTTTTCGTATCCCGTGACCTTCGCCACGCGAAAGACCTCGTCCGCCAGCTTCTCCGCAAGGACCACCGTCTCGCCGACGCGGGCGGTCGAATTTTCCGCCGCTGAGCTAACGGTGTAGAGCGCGTATCCGATGGTCGGGCTGAACGCGACCGCCCGGTTCTGCGGGATGGTCCAGGGGGTGGTCGTCCAGATCACCACCCGCGCCGAGAGAAGATCGGTGCCGAGGCAGGCGTCCTTCTCCGGGAAGCTTGCCGAGGACACGACCCGGAACGGCACCCAGATCATGTGGCTGGTATGCTCGTGGTACTCGACCTCCGCCTCGGCCAGCGCGGTCTGCTCCACCGGCGACCACATGACGGGCTTGGAGCCGAGAAACAGCGAGCCGTTCATCACGAACTTCATGAACTCGTCCGCGATGACCGCCTCGGCGTGGAAGTCCATGGTGAGATAGGGGTTTTCCCAATCCCCCGTGACACCGAGCCGCTTGAACTCCTCGCGCTGGACGCCGACCCAGTGCTCGGCGAAGCGGCGGCATTCGGCGCGCAGCTCGTTGACCGGCACGGAGTCCTTGCTCTGGCCCTTGGCGCGATACTGCTCCTCGATCTTCCACTCGATCGGCAGGCCGTGGCAGTCCCAGCCGGGGACGTAGCGGCTGTCGTGGCCCATCATCTGGCGCGAGCGGACGATGAAGTCCTTCAGCACCTTGTTGAGCGCGTGGCCGATGTGGAGGTTGCCGTTGGCGTAGGGCGGGCCGTCGTGCAGCACGAACGGCTTGCGGCCGTGGGCGTTCTCCCGCAGCCGGCGATAGATGCCGAGCGCCTCCCAGCGGGCCAGCCATTCCGGCTCGCGCTGCGGCAGGCCGGCGCGCATCGGGAAGTCGGTCTTCGGCAGGAACAGCGTGTCCTTGTAGTCGACGGCTGCATCGCTGGCGGTCGTGTCGGTGGTCATCGGATCATCCGGGAAAGGGAGCAGGGGAACGCGCGTGACCCGGCGGCCCTGAAGGCTCAGAGCGCCGGGACGATAATTCGGATGCCGATCCGCCCTGCCATCCCGCGGCTATACAGTCGCGCCCGACAGGATGGCAACGGGGATCTGTGACGCTGCCGGCTGTTGATGCGGCAGCGTGTAAGGGATCCCGCGTACAACCTTTGCTTAACCATTGGGCCGCGATCACGTCAATGGCACCAGAATGTGCAAAAACTGTGCTATTGCCGCCTGACGATCATGAATTGGGCGAATGTGCTTGATCCCCCGGGGCTTCCGTCCCAGCCTGAGCCCCGCTTCGGGCCGTGCGCATCGCCAACGGGGCGTGCGTCGGCGTGCCGTGACGAGCCGCCGGAGAAGAAACGTCTGATCTGACAGGATGAGGGGAAGTATGCTGAGCCAAATCAACAGGTTCCTGATCGCACCTGCGCTGGCGGGTGGTCTCTTCGCCGGCGTGGCGGCAGCGCAGGAGGAAACGATCAAGGTCGGAATCCTGCACTCGCTGTCCGGCACGATGGCGATCTCGGAGACGACGCTGAAGGACGTGATGCTGATGCTGATCGACGAGCAGAACGCCAAGGGCGGGCTGCTCGGCAAGAAGCTCGAGCCGGTGGTCGTCGATCCCGCATCCGACTGGCCGCGCTTCGCCGAACTGGCGCGCGAGCTGATCGCCGGGCAGGGCGTCGACGTGGTGTTCGGCTGCTGGACCTCGGTCAGCCGCAAGTCGGTGCTGCCGGTCTTCGAGGAGCTGAACTCGATCCTGTTCTATCCGGTGCAGTACGAGGGGCAGGAGAGCCAGCGGAACGTTTTCTACACCGGGGCGGCGCCGAACCAGCAGGCGATCCCGGCGGTCGACTACCTGATGGAGACCGAGGGCGTGGAGCGCTGGGTGCTCGCCGGCACCGACTATGTCTATCCGCGCACCACGAACCAGATCCTCGAGGCGTACCTGAAGCAGAAGGGCGTCGCGTCGGAAGACATCATGATCAACTACACGCCCTTCGGTCATTCCGACTGGCAGTCGATCGTGTCGCAGATCAAGGACTTCGGCAGCCAGGGCAAGAAGACCGCCGTGGTCTCGACGATCAACGGCGACGCCAACGTTCCCTTCTACAAGGAGCTTGGCAACCAGGGGATCAGCGCCGAGGACATCCCCGTCGTCGCCTTCTCGGTCGGCGAGGAGGAGCTGGCGGGCATCGACACCGCGCCGCTGGTCGGCCATCTCGCGGCATGGAACTACTTCGAGAGCGTCGACACGCCGGAGAATGCCGAGTTCATCGAGAAGTGGCAGGAGTTCACCAAGAACCCGGACCGCGTGACCAACGACCCGATGGAGGCGCACTACATCGGCTTCAACATGTGGGTCAAGGCGGTCGAGGCGGCGGGCACCACCGACGCCGACGCGGTGATCGAGGCGATGAACGGCGTATCCGTGCCGAACCTCACCGGCGGTCTCAGCTCGATGGGCGCCAACCACCACATCACCAAGCCGGTGCTGATCGGCGAGATCCGCGACGACGGCCAGTTCGACGTCGTGTGGGAGACGAGCGGCCTCGTGCTCGGCGACGAGTGGTCGGACTACCTGCCGGAATCCGCGGACCTGATCGGCGTCTGGCGCAAGCCGATGCAGTGCGGAAACTTCAACGTCAAGACCGGCCAGTGCGGCGGCGCGACCAACTGACCTGACGGCGGGGCGCGCAGACCGCGCGCCCCGCTTCTTGCATGACCGTGGGGGCCTGATGCGACGGATCGCTGCCGTACTGACCTGGATAATGCTGGCGGCCGTGCCAGCGCTGGCGCAGGACCAGACGCTCGAGGCGCTGGTGGCGGAGCTTCCCGCGGGCAGTTTCGACGACCGCGCGGCGGTGGTGGGTGAGATCGCCGCCACCGGCGATCCGCGGGCGGCGGCGGTTCTGTCGGCGCTGGGCGAAGGCCAGCTTCAGGTCCGCAAGGAAGACGGCGTGGTGATCCGCGTCGAGGGCCGCGGCTCCAAGGCGACGGGCTTTGACGCGCTGACCGGGGCCGAACTCGGGCCGGTGGCGGCGCGGTCCACCGACGCGATCAAGGTCAACAACGGGCTGAGGCGGGCCGTGCGCTCGGCGATGGCGACCCTGACCCTGATGGACCCCGACCCAGCCAAGCGGATGGCCGCAGCGGCACAGGCCTTCAAGAGCCCCGATCCCGCCGGGCTGCCGGCGATCGACGCCGCGCTGGCGGCTGAGACGGACGCCGGGGTCAAGACGGCGCTGGAGGCGGCGCGCGCCTCGACGGTCCTCGCCGGCGACGGCGCCCCGGCGGACAAGGTTGCGGCGATCGCCGTTGTGGCGACGCGCGGCGGCGATGCGCTGGCGCTGCTCAGCCCGCTGACCAACGCCGACCAGCCGGAGGTGGCGGAGGCCGCGAAGGACGCGGTCGCGGGGATCGAGCGCCGGCAGGAGATGTGGGGTCTGGCGCAGGACGTCTGGTTCGGCCTGTCGCTCGGCTCGGTGCTGCTGCTTGCCGCCGTCGGCCTCGCCATCACCTTCGGCGTGATGGGCGTCATCAACATGGCGCACGGCGAACTCATCATGATCGGCGCCTACACGACCTTCATCACCCAGTCTCTGATCCGTTCGCACGCGCCGGGCCTCTTCGACTGGTCGCTGTTCATCGCCATCCCCGCGGCCTTCGTCGTCGCCGGCGCCATCGGCGTCGCGATCGAGCGCGGGATCGTCCGCTTCCTCTATGGCCGGCCGCTGGAGACGCTGCTCGCCACCTGGGGCGTCAGCCTGATCCTGCAGCAGACGGTTCGCACGATCTTCGGACCGACCAACCGGGAGGTCGGCAACCCGTCGTGGATGTCGGGCGCGTTCCAGCTCGGCGGCATGCAGGTGACCTGGAACCGCTTCTACATCATCCTGTTCGCCCTCGCGGTGTTCGCCGGCCTGCTGCTCCTGCTGAAACGCACGCCCCTCGGCCTGCAGATGCGGGCGGTGACGCAGAACCGGGCGATGGCGGCGGAGATGGGCATCCGCACCGCCAAGGTCGACGCGCTGACCTTCGGCCTCGGGGCCGGGATCGCCGGGCTCGCGGGCGTCGCGCTCAGCCAGATCGACAACGTCTCGCCGAACCTCGGGCAGTCCTACATCATCGACAGCTTTCTCGTCGTGGTGTTCGGCGGTGCGGGCAACCTCTGGGGTACCTTCGCGGCGGCCTTCAGCCTCGGCATCGCCAACAAGTTCCTCGAGCCTTTCGTCGGCGCGGTTCTGGGCAAGATCCTGATCCTCGTCTTCATCATCCTCTTCATCCAGAAGCGGCCGCGGGGCCTGTTCCCGCAGCGTGGCCGAGCCGTGGACGCCTGAGATGCAGGAAACTCTCATCGACCGCCGCACCGGCATCTTCCTCGCGATCCTGTTCATCGTCATCGTGCTGGTGCCGGTGGGCAACCTGATGCTCGATCCCGGCAGCGCGGGCCATGTGCCGAGCCACATCGTCGCGCTGCTGGGGAAGTACCTCACCTATGCCCTGCTCGCGGTTTCCCTCGATCTCGTCTGGGGTTACGCCGGCATCCTCTCGCTCGGCCACGGCGCCTTCTTCGCGCTCGGCGGCTATGCGATGGGCATGCACCTGATGCGGGAGATCGGCGACCGCGGGGTCTATGCCAACCCGATCCTTCCCGACTTCATGGTGTTCCTGAACTACAAGGAGCTGCCCTGGTTCTGGCACGGCTTCGACATGTTCTGGTTCGCCTGCCTGATGGTGCTGTTCGTGCCTGGCTTGCTCGCGTTCGTCTTCGGCTACTTCGCCTTCCGCAGCCGCGTCACCGGGGTCTACCTCTCGATCATCACCCAGGCGCTCACCTATGCCCTGCTGCTCGCCTTCTTCCGCAACGAGATGGGCTTCGGCGGCAACAACGGCCTCACCGACTTCCGCGACGTGCTCGGCTTCAGCCTGTCGGCGGACACGACGCGGGTGTCGCTCTTCGTGCTCTCGGGGCTCGCGCTCGCCGGGGGGCTGGTGCTCGGCCGGTGGGTCACCACGGCGAAGTTCGGCAAGGTGCTGGTGGCGGTGCGTGACGCGGAGAGCCGGACGCGGTTCATGGGCTACCGCGTCGAGCACTACAAGCTCTTCGTCTTCACCGTTTCGGCGATGCTGGCCGGGATCGCCGGCGCGCTCTACGTGCCGCAGGTCGGCATCATCAACCCGAGCGAATTCTCGCCGGCAAACTCGATCGAGATCGTGATCTGGGTGGCGCTCGGTGGCCGTGGCACGCTGGTCGGGGCGGCGCTCGGCGCGCTGATCGTCGCGGCGGGCAAGAGCTGGCTGACCGCGAACTTTCCGGAGATCTGGCTCTTCGTCCTCGGCCTCGCCTTCGTGCTGGTGACGATCTTCCTGCCGAAGGGCGTGCTCGGCCTCTTCGATCATCTCGGCCGGAAGAAGACCGAGCCGGTGCCCGAGGCGCAACCCGAGCCGGCGGAGTGAGCCCGATGCAGGAAACCCAGCTCTACCTTCAGGACGTTCACCGGGCCTTCGACGGCTACAAGGCGATCAACGGCCTCTCGATCGCCATAGCCAAGGGCGAGATGCGGGCGGTTGTCGGGCCGAACGGCGCCGGCAAGACCACGATGCTCGACATCATCACCGGCAAGACCCGTCCCGACACCGGGCGCGTGGTCTGGGGCGCCGACCTCGACCTGACGAAACTCGACGAGGCCGACTGCGCACGTCTCGGCATCGGCCGGAAGTTCCAGAAGCCGACGGTGTTCGAGACGCTGACGGTCGAGGAAAACGTCATGCTCGCCCTCGCCAACAAGCGCGGGGTCGGGGCGACGCTGTTTCACAAGCTCTCGGGCGGCGAGGCGAAGAAGATCACCGAACTCCTCGACCTCGTCCGTCTCGGCGACTCGCGGGCGCGGCTCGCCGGCAGCCTCAGCCACGGCCAGAAGCAGTGGCTGGAGATCGGCATGCTGCTGGCGCAGGATCCGCTGCTCCTGCTCGTCGACGAGCCGGCGGCGGGGATGACGGACGCCGAGACGATGCGCACTGCCGAGCTCCTGAAGTCGCTGGAGGGGCAGCACTCGATCGTCGTCATCGAGCACGACATGGATTTCGTCCGCGCGCTGGACTGCAAGGTGACGGTCCTGCACCGGGGAGCGGTGCTGGCCGAGGGGTCGCTTGACCACGTTTCCGCCAACCCGGAAGTGGTCGAAGTGTATCTGGGGCGCTGAGCGATGCTGAAAGTGGAGAATCTCGATCTGTCCTACGGCGCCGCGCTGGCGCTGCGCGACGTGTCGGTGACGGCAGAGGAGGGGCAGGTGACCTGCATCCTTGGCCGGAATGGCGTGGGCAAGACCTCGCTGATGCGGGCGATCTCCGGTCGGCAGGGCATCAAGGCCGGCTCGATCACCTGGGAGGGGCACGAGATCTCGAAGCTGCGCCCGGACGCGCGGGCCAAGCTCGGCGTCGCGACGGTGCCGCAGGGGCGCGAGATCTTTCCGCTGCTGACCGTCCGCGAGAACCTGGAGACCGGCTTCGCGCTGCTGCCGCGCGGCGAGCGCCGGATTCCGGAGGAAGTGTTCGACCTCTTCCCGGTGCTGGCCGAGATGATGAACCGCCGCGGCGGAGATCTGTCGGGCGGCCAGCAGCAGCAGCTTGCCATCGGGCGGGCGATGGTGACGCGGCCGAAGCTCCTGCTGCTTGACGAGCCGACCGAGGGCATCCAGCCGTCGATCATCAAGGACATCGGTCGGGCGATCGAATATCTGCGCGACTCCTCAAAGATGGCGATCGTGCTGGTCGAGCAGTTCTTCGACTTCGCCGTAGCCCTCGCCAGCCGGATTGCGGTGATGGACCGCGGCCGCATCGTGCTCGCCGGCACCCCGGAGGAGCTCGACGAAGCGGAAGTCCGCCGCTGGATGACGGTCTGACAACCGCCCGTTTGCGTCGCGGCGCGCCGCTGCAGCAAAGGTGCGACGGTGGAGCGGCAACTTGGCGGCGGGCCTGATGCTGGCCTGTGGTATTGCACAGGCCGATACATTGCCGTTGCCGCACAACGGGATAGCGCTGCCGTCTGAAGAAGGGGGCGGAGGCGCGGGTGCGGTCCTGAGCACGCATTTCGCCAGCCAGATCACCCGACCTTCTCCGGTCCCGCCATCAGCAGCGCCGGCCTGATCTGCCGCCTTCGATCCCACGGACGGCGCGTGGAACATCGCGGCGTCCGCTGTTGCCCCGCGGCTTCAAGTTTCGGCCCCGGCGTGGCAAACAGCGGCATCGGAGACCCGACAGGGAAGCGAATGTCACTGCCGTTCCGTTGCATCGCGCCACTCGCGGCTTTGCTGCTGATCCTCTGGTGCGCGGCGGCCCGGGCGCAGGAGCCGGCCGTTCCGCCGGTGTCCGGCTTCGGGTCGGCCATCGCCGAGAAGAGCCTTGCCGCGCGGGGCCTGCCGGCGGCGCACGCGCACCCGGAGGCGCCGCACCCGCACGTGGCCGGGGAAGGCAGCGCGCCCCCGCGGCCCGGCGGCGCGCTGCTCGACGGGCTGAAAGGAGCGGTTTCCGGCTTCGCGGTCTGGGTGCGCGAGGACATCGCCTCCGCGCGGGCCAACCTGCGGCGGCTGCGCGGCCTCCGCTCGATCGATCCGGCGGACGCCCATCTGGCCGCCCGGGCGCTTCTCCCGCCGACCGTCGTCTCGCTCGCGGTCGCCGTCTTCGGACGCCTCGCACTCCTGCCGCTGCTGCGCATGATCGGACGCCGGGCCGCGGGACGGGGTCCGCTCGGGGTCGCCCTGCTCGCGCTGGCCAAGATCTCGATCGATTTCATGCTGATAGTGGTTGCGGCGATCGCGGCCAGCGTCGCGGGGGCGGCGCTGGCTCCGGATGACATCGACGCGCCCGAGAACCATATCCTGATCGGCTATCTTCTGGCCTTCCTGGCCGCCGGCGGTCTCGTTGTCGTCCTGCGCGCGGTGTTCAGCCCGTCCGTTCCCGAGCTGCGGCCGTTTCCGATGCAGGACACCACCGCGCGGTACTGGACGAGGCGCCTGTCCGTGGTCGCGATCCTCATGGCGGTCGGCGAATTGCTGCTGCCGTCGGTCCTGCTGGAGATCTCGACGCCGATCGTTGCCCGCGCCGCCACGGTCGCGGTCTACGCGGTCGCGCTCCTCTACCTGATGCTGCTCGTCGTGCGGCACCGCCGGGCGCCCCGTGAGTATTTCGAGCGGCTGGCCGCGGAGCGCGAGGAAATCTGGCCGATTCTTCTCTCGTTCGCGGTGCGCTTCTGGCACTGGGTTGCCCTGGCCTGCCTCGCCTTCTTCCTGCACCAGCTGACCACGTCCGGCGCCGCGGGGCTCGTTCTGCTGGAGTACATGGTCCAGGCGGCGGCGGCCCTCGCCCTCGCCGTGCTGATCAGCCGGCTGCTCGGACAGCTGGCCGCGGGAGGGGTGCACCTGTCCGATCCCGTGAAGCGCGCCATGCCCGGGGTGGAGGCGCGCCTCAACGATTTCGTCCGCACCTTCGTCGGGGTGCTTCGCTACGTCATCGTGGCGCTCTGGATCATATTCGCGCTGCAGGCCTTCGGCATTTTCGGGCTGACCGACTGGGTGCAGCGCCACTTCGGCGTCGACATCCTGGGATCGACGCTGAGCCTCATGCTCATTGAGCTTGGCGGCTTCGGCGTCTGGCTGGCGATCAGCACCTGGATCGAGTACCGGCTCACGCCGCACGGCGGCCGCCTCCCCACCGCACGCGAGCAGACGCTGTTCTCGCTGCTGAAGAACGCCGCGGCGGTGGCGGTTCTGCTGGTCTGCCTCTACTACGCACTGCTCGTCGTCGGGATCAGCCTTGCGCCGCTGCTTGCATCCGCCGGCATCATCGCGCTCGCCCTCAGCTGGGGCTCGCAGAAGCTGGTGCAGGACGTCATCACCGGCCTCTTCATCCAGGTGGAGAGGGCCATCAACGTGGGCGACGTGATCGAGGCCGGGGGCAAGGTTGGCGTGGTCGAGAACCTTACGATCCGGTCGGTCAGCCTCCGTGACGTCGAGGGCGTCTATCACCTCATCCCCTTCTCGTCGGTCGAGGCGGTGTCGAACCACACCAAGGGCTTCAGCTACCATCTGGCGGACATCTCGATCGCCTACGGGGCCGACATCGACGCCGCGAAGGCCGCCATGCTTGCCGCTTACGATCAGCTGGCCGAGGACCCGGACTGGCGCTGGCGTCTGGTCGGCGGGATCGAATGGTTCGGGGTCGAGGCGCTGGCGGAGAACGCCGTCGTCCTGCGGGCCCGCCTCAAGACGCGGCCCGGCGACCAGTGGGCCGTCGGCCGCGCCTATGCGGAGACGGTGAAGAAGCGGTTCGACATGGAGGGGATCGAGATCCCGTTTCCACAGCGCAAGGTCTGGATCGCCCGCGAGGACGGGCCGGATGCCCGATCGGCGCAGGCCCGGCCCACACGCCAGACCAGCGACGCGAATGCGCCCACGGACGCCGACGATGGCGGGGACGACGACTGAGGGTCGGCCGGTCCGCCAGCGACGGCGCGCCCGTCAGCTTGGGACGGGCACCACGTCGACGGCCTGCTCGGTCTTCTGGTCGCCGGCGATGCGCAGCACGCCCTTGACCGGCGCGATGTCGCCATAGTCCCGCCCGCGCGCCACGACGATGTGGTCCGCGCCAGCCGGGCAGGCGTTCGTCGGGTCGAACTCGATCCACCCGGTCTGCCAGCCGCACCAGGCCCGGACCCAGGCGTGCATCGCGTCAGCCCCCTCCAGCCGCGGCTGGCCGGGCGGCGGGTTGGTGCGCAGGAAGCCGGAGACGTAGCCGGCCGGGACGCCGATGCCGCGCAGGCAGGCGATCATCACCTGCGCGAAGTCCTGGCAGACACCGTGGCGGCGGGAGAAGGCCTCCGATGGCGGCGTGTCGACGGTGGTTGCGTCGGGGTCGAAGGTCATGTCCCGGTGCAGCGCCATGCCGACAGCCCGCACCGCTTCGCAGGCCGTTGCCGCCGGGCCGACCTGCTCGCGCGCGTAGGCCGTCATCTCCGGCGTCGGTGCGGTACGGGGGCTCGCCCCGAGGAAATGATGCGGCGCCTCCGCGTCGAGCGAACGATACTCGGCGATCTCGTGCGGCAGGCTGGTGAGGGACGGCGAGATGTCGAGCTCCGGTGGCGGAGCCAGCCGCTCGACCCGGGCGATGACGCGAAAGACGATCTCGTCGTGGGCGGCGCGAAACGCCACCTCCATCGCGGCGTTGCCGAAGAAGTCGATGATCTGGCGGCGCTCCGCCGGCTCGGGCCGGATGGTGACGACGCCGCTGATCCGCCGCTGCACGCCCGGCAGGTCGGCCGGCAGCAGGCGCAGGATATGCCGTCCGGCGACCGCCGGCCGGTCATAGTCGTAGGCGATCGTCATGCCGATGTCGTAGATCATCGCAGGTGTCCGGCGTCTGCACCGCAAGATGGGTGTGGGTCTGCAGCACCGCGCGGGACAGGGCGGACATCTGGCCGTTGGCGGTTGCGTCCGGCAGGAAGGCGGTGTGATCGCGCACCTCGGTCAGGTGGTAGAGGATCGACCGCGGGTTCAGCGTGTCGAGGCCGAGCAGGTCGAGGACCGTCTCGCGCGTCGTGGTAACGGCATAGCGGCGTCGGTGCGACATGACGCTGTCGCCGACCTCGATCGCGAGGTCGAGCGCCCCGTCCGGCGCCTCACGGTCGGCGAGCCATGACAGGGCGCCCGCCATGGCGATCGAGCGCTCCAGGCTGCGGCCGATCGACAGGAAGCGCCAGCCGGTGAAGCGGTACATGTTCTCATGCACGAGGCCGGAGAAGCCGGTCAGCTTGCGCAGGAGCACGCTCATCGCGCGGGCGCAGTCGTCGCCGGCGGTCACCCGCTCCGACATTCGCCGCGCGGTCTTGGCGAGATCGTTCAGGGCCATCCAGCCGTCGATCGAGAAGCGGTCGCGGACGTTGCTGGCGCTGATGATTGCCGACTCGAGCATCCCGATCAGCGCCGAGGGGATCGGCTCCGGCACGTCGATCCCGAGCATTTCCAGGTAGTCGGCGGTATAGGCGATCAGCGGAGTCTCGGGATCGGCCGTCTCGGCGAGGCGGATGTGGTAGGCGCGCAGCAGGCGCATCGCGCCTTCCGCCCGCTCGACATACCGGCCGAGCCAGAACAGGTTGTCGCCCGCCCGGCTCGGCAGGACGCCGGGACGCACGCGGGCATAGGGCGCCTCGCCCGAGGGCAGCATGGTGACGGACTCGACCGGCCGCGGGCTCACCACCCAGACGTCGGCCGCCGTGCCGCCGCGCTGCATGGCGATCGCGCTCGGATCCGGGGCATTGCCGATCCGGGCAAAGCCGCCCTGCATAACCTGCCAGCCGTTCGGGGTGCGGGCGAGGAACACCCGGAGGCTCATCGGCCGCGGCACCAGCACGCCGTGGTCGAAGGCCGGCGTGGTGGACAGCATCACCGCTTCCTGTCCCACGAGCTGCGCGCCGTCGGCGTCGATCCAGGCGTCGAAGCTGTGGCGGGCACGGTCGCGGAAGCGGTTGCCGAGCACGGTCGACTCGTCGGCCTCGAACGGCAGGCGCGTGGAGAGGGCGGAGCCGATCATCATCCGGTCCTTGTGGGCGCGGACGTGGTCGCGCTCCGCCCGCTGGCCGCACCACCAGGTGGCGATGTTGGGCAGGATCAGCGGCTCGCCGAGCAGCGCCTCGGCGATGCGCGGCAGGAAGGCGAGAAAGGCGCGCGTCTCCAGGATGCCCGAGCCGAGCGAATTGACCAGCGTGACCGACCCGGCGCGCACCGCGCCGACGAGTCCCGGCGTGCCGAGCCGCGAGGTGGCGTCGAGCTCCAGCGGGTCGGCGAACGCCGCGTCGAGCCGGCGCCACAGCACAGAAATCGGGCGGAGGCCCGCAACGGTGCGGACCATCACCCGGCCGTTTTCCACCGTCAGATCCTCGCCCTCCAGCAGCATGAAGCCGAGATAGCGGGCGATGTAGGCGTGCTCGAAATAGGTGTCGTTGAGCGGTCCGGGTGTCAGGATGGCGATCCGGGCGTCCGGGTCGTTGCTGAGGCCCTGAAGCGCGCTGCGGAAGCTGCGGAAGAAGCCGGCGAGGCGGTGGACATGCGCCTCGGCATAGAGGTCCGAATAGATGCGCGAGGTGGCGACCCGGTTCTCCAGCGCAAATCCGGCGCCTGACGGCGCCTGCGTGCGGTCGCCGAGCACCCACCACGTGCCGTCCGGCCCGCGGCCGATCTCGAAGGCCACGAAGTGCAGGTGGTGGCCGCCGCGCGGGTGGATGCCCACCAGCGGCCGCAGCCACTCCCGGCTCCCCGCGACGAGGCTGGCCGGCAGGTAGCCGTCCGCCACCAGCCGGTTGGGGCCATAGAGGTCCGCCAGCACCGTCTCGAGGAGGTTCGCGCGCTGGATCAGGCCGCGGGCGATGCGGGCATGCTCCTCCTCCTCCAGCAGCACCGGGATATGGGCGAGCGGCCACGCCCGCTCGCTGGTGCCGTCCGTGCCGTACTGCCGGAAATAGACGCCGGCATCGCGCAGATACTGGTCGCCGCGGGCAAAGCGGTGGTGCAGTTCTTCCGGCGTCAGAGTGGCGAGGTGGCCGATGAACTGCCGCCAGACCGGACGGATCCGCCCGTCGCGGTCGATCAACTCGTCCGAGGCACCGGCCGGCGGGCGATAGGAGGCGAGGAGCCGCGTCTCCGCATCCAGAATGGCACGCTCCCGCGCCTCCATGTCAGATGCCGGGCGCCCGGCGCAGGTCGAGCGTCATCGGGAACTCCGCCGACGCGCGCTCTTCCGGCGGCAGGTAACCGCCCGCCGTGTGACCCATCGGCTCGAACCGCGCCAGCCGTCGTGCCTCCGCCTCATTGCCGTTGACCGGGAAGGTGTCGTAGTTGCGCCCGCCCGGATGCGCCACGTGATAGGTGGCGCCCGCGACGGCCCGGCCCGACCAGGTGTCGTAGATGTCGAAGGTCAGCGGGGCGTGAACCGGAATCACCGGATGCAGCGCCGCCGCCGGCTGCCAGGCCTTGAAGCGCACGGCCGCGACCGACACGCCGCTCGTCTCGGTCTTCTGCAGCGGCATCCGCCGCCGGTTGCAGGCGACGACGTACCGGTCCGGGTCGGTCGCGGTCAGTTTCACCTGCAGCCGCTCGACCGAGCTGTCGGTATAGCGGACCGTGCCGCCGATCGCGCCGGTCTCGCCGAGGACATGCCACGGCTCCAGCGCCTGGCGCAGCTCCAGGTGCACGCCGTCGGTCTCCACCTCGCCGCAGAAGGGGAAGCGGAATTCCTGCTGCGCCTCGAACCAGTCGGGGCGCATGTCGAAACCGTGCTCCCGCAGGTCGCGCAGCACCTCGAGGAAGTCGGCCCAGATGAAGTGCGGCAGCATGAAGCGGTCGTGCAGCACCGTGCCCCACCGGGTCAGCGAACCGGTCACCGGATCGTGCCACAGCCGGGCGATCAGCGCCCGGATCAGCAGCTGCTGCGCAAGGCTCATCCGCGCGTCCGGCGGCATCTCGAAGCCGCGGAACTCGACAAGCCCGAGCCTCCCGGTCGGCCCGTCCGGCGAATAGAGCTTGTCGATGCAGATCTCGGCCCGGTGCGTGTTGCCGGTGACGTCGACCAGCAGGTTGCGCATCAGCCGGTCCACCAGCCACGGGGCAGGGGCCTCGCCCGCGCCCGGCGGCGGCATCTGCGAAAGCGCGATCTCCAGCTCGTAGAGCGCGTCGTGCCGCGCCTCGTCGATCCGGGGCGCCTGGCTCGTCGGGCCGATGAAGAGGCCGGAGAAGAGATAGCTGATCGACGGATGCCGCTGCCAGTGCAGCACGATCGACCGCAGGAGGTCCGGCCGGCGCAGGAACGGGCTGTCGAGCGTCGTCGCGCCGCCGACCACGACATGGTTGCCGCCGCCGGTGCCGGTGTGCTTGCCGTCGATCATGAACTTGTCGGCGCCGAGCCGGCACAGGCGGGCCTCCTCGTAGACGCCGGTGGTGATGGCGACGCAGTCCTCCCACGAGGTGGCGGGATGGATGTTGACCTCGATCACGCCCGGATCGGGGGCGACGCGGATCACGTTCAGCCGCGGGTCGTGCGGCGGCGAATAGCCCTCGATATGCACCGGCAGGCCGAGTTCCGCGGCCGCGGTCTCGGCGGCCGCCACGAGCTCCAGATAGTCGTCGATGCTCTCGACCGGCGGCATGAACACACACAGCCGTCCGTCGCGCGGCTCGACCGACATCGCGGTGCGCACCGCGCCGCCCGCTTCGCCGATCTCCTGCTCCACGACCTCCTGCTGCTGAGTCGGGTCGGCGCTGAAATGCGCCATCGGCTGCGCCCGCCCGCCGAAGATCGGCTGCGGCGGTTCGGCCGGCGCCCGCTTCGGCGCACGGTTGCGGAAGTCGGGCAGCGGCCCGCGTGCCACCGTCGGGTCCGTGACGTTGGTGTAGGGATAGTTCGAGGCCGAGATCCACGGCAGCTTGCCCAGCGGCAGGCGGAAGCCGACCGGGCTGTCGCCGGGGACGAGATAGAGATAGCCGCGCCGCGTCCGCCACTTCTCCGAATGCCAGCGCGGGCCACCGGACGCCTGGCTCTGCCACCAGCGCTGGATCGGCAGGACATAGCCCGACGGCGTCGTCAGGCCGCGGTCGAAGACCTTGGCGATCCGGTGCCGCTCCTCGGGGTCCTTGAGCTTGGAGTTCTTCGGGGTGACGTTCACCGGGAGGTCGCCTTCCTTGACGATCCACTCCGCCGGATCCTCGAAGGCGGGCGTCACCATCTCCCGCTCGACGCCGAGATGGCTGGCGATGCCCTGCAGCAGCTTCTCCGCCTCCGCCGGTCCGACGCCGGTCTGCGCGCCCTCCTCGGCGATCAGCCCGGCTTCCTGCCAGATCGGCTGGCCGTCGCGGCGCCAGTAGAGCGAGAAGGTCCAGCGCGGCAGGCTCTCGCCCGGATACCACTTGCCCTGCCCGTAGTGCAGGAAGCCGCCGGGGGCAAAGCGGTCGCGGAGGCGCCGGATCAGCTTGTCGGCGAGGGCGCGCTTCATCGGTCCGACGGCGGCGGTGTTCCACTCGGCGCTCTCGAAGTCGTCGATCGAGACGAAGGTCGGCTCGCCGCCCATGGTCAGGCGCACGTCACCGACCGCGAGGCTCTGGTCCACCTTGCGCCCGACGACGTTCAGCGCGTCCCACGCCTCGTCCGAGAAGGGCTTGGTGATCCGCGGGTGCTCGGCGACCCGGCGCACCTGCATGTCGAAGGCGAAGTCGACCTCGGCGAAGGTCGCGAGGCCGCTGATCGGCGCGGCGTTGCGATAGTGCGGCGTCGCCGCCAGCGGGATGTGGCTCTCGCCGGTCAGCAGGCCGGAGGTCGGGTCAAGACCGATCCAGCCGGCGCCCGGCAGGTAGACCTCGCACCAGGCGTGCAGGTCGGTGAAATCGTGGTCGGTGCCGGCGGGGCCGTCGAGCGACACGAGGTCGGGCTTCAGCTGGATGAGGTAGCCCGAGACGAAGCGCGCGGCGAGGCCGAGGTTGCGCAGGACCTGGACGAGCAGCCACGAGGAGTCGCGGCACGACCCGGTGCCCCGCTCGAAAGTCTCCTCCGGCGTCTGCACCCCCGGCTCCAGACGGATGACGTAGCCGATCTCCTCGCTGAGCCGCCGGTTCAGGTCGACGACGAAGTTGACGGTATTGTCCGCCGTCGTCGGCACCGTCTTCATGAAGGCGGCGAGATGCGGACCCATCGGCTCCGGCGTGCGGTAGATCACGAGGTCGTCGTGCAGATCCTCGGGGTAGGCGAAGGGCAGCTTCTCCGCGGTCTCCTCCACGAAGAAGTCGAAGGGATTGTAGACCGTCATGTCGGCGACGAGGTCGACCTCGATCTTCAGCTCGGTCACCGGCTCGGGAAAGACGAACCGGCTGAGCCAGTTGCCGTAGGGGTCCTGCTGGTGGTTCACGAAATGCTCGACCGGCGAGACTTTCAGCGAATGCGACAGGACACGGGTGCGGGAGTGTGGGGCAGGGCGCAGCCGGATCACCTGGGGACCGAGCACGACCGGCCGGTCGTAGCGGTAGTGCGTGAGGTGATAGATGCTGGCCTTGATCGACATGGAACCCCCGTTCTCCCTTCGCGGCGCTCACGCTTTCACACAATCCCGCAAGATGCCACGGCAATGTTGCGCCTGCGTCGGGCGCACGCGGCCGCCGGACGTCGTTGCGGAAAGGCAACCGGCACGCGGAATTTTTGCTGCACTGCATCATGAGCGGTTGTCAGCGCGCGGCGGAAGGCGCAGGGAAGGGACACCGTCCGCGCGCCTGCCGCGCGCCGGCGGAACCAGGGGCCGGTCTTCATGCTCTTCGGCGTCCTCGCGGCGATCATTCCCGTCTTTCTCGTCATCGGCGCCGGCTGGCTCGCCGTGCGGACCCGGTACGTCGAGCCGGCCGCCATGGGCGCGCTCGCGGGCTTTGTCCTAAAGATCGCGCTTCCGTCGCTGATCTTCACCGCCCTGACAGGAGCGCCGCTCGGCGACACGCTGAACCGCGGCTACCTCGTCGGCTACGGCGGCGCGTCGCTCGGCGTGCTGTTTCTCGCCTTCGGCCTGGGGCGGCGGCTGCTCGGGCTCCGGCTCACGCCCGCCATGGTGCAGGCGCTCGGCATGTCGTCGGCGAACAGCGGCTTCATGGGCTTTCCGATCGCGGCGATGATGATCGGCCCGGCGGCGGCGCCGCTGCTGGCTCAGAACATGGTGATCGAGAACCTCGTCGTCGTGCCGCTCGGCATGGTGCTGGCCGAGATGGGCCAGCGCCGGCACGGATCGCTCAGCGGCATCGTGCTCGGCGTCGCCGGCAGTCTCGTGCGCAATCCCCTGCTCGTCGCCATCACGCTCGGGGTGACGATTGCCGCCCTCGGCATCCGCCTGCCGGAACCGGTTTCCCGTCCGGTGTCGCTGATGGGTGCGGTGGCAGGACCGGTCGCGCTCTTTGTCGTCGGCGGGACGCTCGCCGGCCTGCCGCGCGGCGGGACGCCGGCCGAGGTGGCCCGCATCGTCACCGGCAAGCTCCTGCTCCACCCGCTCGCCGTCTTCGTCGCGCTGTCGCTGACGCCCGGCCTGCCGCCGGTGATGGTGGCGGGCGGGACGATCTTCGCGGCGATGCCGATGATGAGCATCTACCCGATCATCGGCGCCCGCTTCGGCATGGCGGGCCTGACCGCCGCCGCGCTGCTGGCGACGACGATCTGCTCGGCGGGCACCATCACCCTGATCGTGCTGGCACTGAAGCACTACGGGCTGGTCAGCCTCTGGTAGCCGCCGCGCCCGTGCCTGCGCCTGGCTCCCGTGCCGATCTGCGCGATCGTGTCGACCGTTCGGGACTTCGGGTGTTGCGCGAATCATCACCATCAGGTAAGCGTCGCTGACGTAACGGCTTTGCCGGGAGAAGGTGGGGAAACCCGCCGCCGAAGGAGCAACCGCCCCGGAAACTCTCAGGTCCCAGGACCGGCAAGGCCTCAACACTCC
>JBGALW010000210.1:0-6167 GCA_044223585.1 Amaricoccus sp. | reverse complement strand
ACCGCTGAGGTCCGAACCCCGAGTTTTCGCGCTAAACCATTGAATCAGAGCAAAGTCCTGTTTCAGGTTGGCTCAATCTGGAACGGTCTGGCTCCAGCCTCTGGAGGGACCCATGCTGCTCGCCCTGCGCAAGGCACCCCCGACCGCCTGGTTCGGAATCGTCGTGCTCCTCGCCTATGCCTTCGTCGCCCTCTTCGCCGGCCATCTCGCGCCCCACGGGGAATCCGAGGTCGTCGGCCTCGAATTCGAGCCGTGGGGCGGGGACTTTCCGCTCGGCACCGACAATCTCGGCCGCGACATGCTCTCCCGCCTGATCTGGGGCGCCCGGAACACGGTGGGTATCGCGCTCGCCACCACCGCGCTCGCCTTCGGCCTGGGCGGGATGGCGGGCCTTCTGGCCGCGACCCTCGGCGGCTGGGTGGACCAGATGCTGTCGCGCCTCGTCGACGTGCTGATGGCGATCCCGTCGCTTCTCTTTGCGCTGCTGCTGCTGACCATCTTCGGCACCGGCATCATCAATCTGGTGCTGGTGATCGCGATCCTCGATTCCACCCGTGTCTTCCGCCTGACGCGGGCCACGGCGATGAACGTGGTGGTGATGGACTATGTGGAGGCCGCGCGGCTCCGGGGCGAGGGGCTGGCCTGGCAGATCCGCCGCGAGATCCTGCCCAACATCGCTGCCCCGCTGATCGCCGAGTTCGGTCTGCGCTTCTGCTTCGTCTTCCTGACGATTTCGGCGCTCTCCTTCCTCGGCCTCGGGATCCAGCCGCCCACCGCCGACTGGGGCTCGATGGTCCGCGACAACGCCGCGCTCATCTCCTATGGCGACGTGACACCGCTGCTGCCCGCCGCCGCCATCGCCCTCCTGACGCTGGGCGTGAACTTCGTGGTGGACTGGATGCTGCACCGGGCCTCGGGCCTCAAGGACTAGGAGGTCCAGATGAACAACCAAAACCTTCTCACCATCCGTGGCCTCCGCATCGAGGGCCGCACCGCCGACGGCTGGACCGAGATCGTTCATGGCGTCGACCTCGACCTCCGGCGCGGAGAGGTCCTCGGCCTCATCGGCGAATCCGGCGCCGGCAAGTCGACCATCGGGCTCGCCGCCATGGGCTATGCCCGCGACGGCTGCCGCATCTCGGGCGGTACGATCGACTTCGACGGCCTCGACCTCCGGACCATGCCCGAGCGTCGCCGCCGGGCGCTGCGCGGCAGCCGCATCGCCTATGTGGCACAATCCGCCGCAGCGAGCTTCAACCCCGCCCACCGGCTGATCGATCAGTATGTCGAAGGTCCGATCGTCCATGGAACCCAGAGCCGCAGCGAGGCGGAGGCGAGCGCCCGCGCGCTCTATGCCCGGCTGCGCCTGCCCAATCCGGACGAGATCGGCTTCCGCTATCCGCACCAGGTCTCGGGCGGCCAGCTCCAGCGGGCGATGACCGCGATGGCCATGGCCTGCAAGCCGGACCTCATCATCTTCGACGAGCCCACCACGGCGCTCGACGTCACCACCCAGACCGAGGTGCTCGCGGCGATCCGCGACGCGGTGCGCGACTATGGCACGGCGGCGGTCTACATCACCCACGACCTCGCGGTCGTTGCCCAGATGGCCGACCGCATCAAGGTGCTGCTGAAGGGCGACGAGGTCGAGGAGGCCGGAACCCGCGCCATGCTTGCCGCTCCGCAGAAGGAGTATACCCGCTCGCTCTGGGCGGTGCGCGAGTTCCGGGCCGCGCCGAAGGCCGCGCCGGCAGCCACGGATGTGCCGGTGATCCGCCTCAAGGGAGTGACCGCCGCCTATGCGCCCGGATTGCCGGTGCTCCGTGACGTTTCCTTCGAGGTACACCGCGGGAACACCGTCGCTGTCGTGGGCGAATCGGGTTCGGGCAAGTCCACCACCGCCCGGGTGATCACCGGCCTGCTGCCTGCGGCGAGCGGCGAGATCAGCTTCGAGGGCAAGCCGCTGCCGGCCCGCATGGAGCAGCGCAGCAAGGATGACCTCCGCCGGATCCAGATGATCTACCAAATGGCCGACACCGCGCTCAATCCGAACCAGACCCTGCGCGAGATCATCGGCCGGCCGCTCCGCTTCTACGCCGGTCTGCGCGGCCGCCACCAGGAGGAGCGCATCCGTGCGCTGCTTGCCGAGATCGAACTGGAGCCGGACAGCTTCATCGACCGCTACCCGCGCGAACTGTCGGGCGGGCAGAAACAGCGGGTGGGCATCGCGCGGGCGCTGGCCGCCGAGCCCGACTTCATCATCTGCGACGAGGTGACCTCCGCCCTCGACCAGCTCGTCGCCGAGGGAATCCTTCGTCTGCTGGACCGGCTCCAGAAGGAGACGAGGGTCGCCTACATGTTCATCACCCACGACCTCGCCACCGTGCGGGCCATCGCCGACCAAGTGGTGGTGATGCAGAACGGCGCGGTGGTGGAGCAGGGTCCGCGCGAGACGATCTTCACCCCGCCGCACCATCCCTATACCGACCTTCTGCTCTCCTCGATGCCCGAGATGGACCCGGACTGGCTTGACCGGACGCTCGCGGCGCGGGCGGCCTCGTGACCGCACCCCGGATCAGCGATCCCGAGGTCCTGGCCTTCATCGACCGGACCGAGGCCGCCTACCCGGCGGAGGCCAACGGCGTCTCGGCTGCGGAGAACCGGCGTCTCTACGACAACATGTGCGGCGTCTTTCGCGTCGAGCGCCCCGCCGGCCTCGACGTACAAGACCTCCGCCTCGGGGGCGTTCCCGTCCGGCGGTACCGGCCGACCGGATCGGGCCACGGCGCGCAACCCTTCGTGCTCTATGCCCACGGCGGCGGCTTCGTCGTCGGCTCGCTGGAGAGCCACGACGACGTCTGCGCCGAGATCGCCGCGCGCACCGGCCTCGAACTCTTCGCCGTCGACTACCGCCTCGCGCCGGAGCACGTCTATCCCGCCCAGCTCGACGATGTCGCGTCGGTCTGGACCGCGCTTGCCGCGTCAGGGCGTCCCGGCATCGTCGCGGGCGACAGCGCGGGGGGCAATCTATCGGCGGCCCTCTGTCTGCGGATGCGCCGGACCGGCGGACCGATGCCGCGGGGCCAGGTGCTGATCTATCCGGCGCTGGGCGGGGACCGCAGCGCACGATCTTATGCGGAGAACGCCGAGGCGCCGATGTTGCGGACGGCCGACCTCGACGTCTACGACCGGAGCTATACCGGCGGTGCCGCGGCCGTCCGTGCCGATCCCGAATGCTCGCCGCTGCGGGCCGGGGATTTCACGGGCCTTCCCGGGGCCTTCGTGGTCACTGCCGACGTCGATCCGGTGCGCGACGACGGACCGGCGTATGTGGAGGCGCTGCGCGCGGCCGGTGTTCCGGCAGAGTGGCGCAACGAGGCCGAACTCGTCCACGGCTACCTGCGCGCCCGCCACATGAGCCGGCGCGCCGCCGCGAGCTTCTCGGCGATCTGCGAGGCGATCCTTCGCCTTGGTGCGGTGGCACGAGAGCGGAGCGACTGAGCGTCTCTTGGAGAGCCGCTCCGCAAGTTCCGCTGCCGGGCCGTCAGGTGAACCCGCCCTTCGCGATCATGAGCTCGGCGAAGCGCTCGTAGGCCGCCTTCCATGCCGCTTCCAGCTCGGGGGTGAATTCGTCGCCGAGCGTTTCGCCCAGCGTTGCGATGAGAGCGGCTCCCATCGGCGTGAAGTCGGCGGCGCTGACCCCGAGACCGGCGTGGGCCTTGGCGAGCTCGTCGATCTCGTCGCTGAGCTCCTCGGGCTCGTCGAGCAGGTCCGCGATGGTCGCCAGCGTCGTCATGAATCGCATGCCCTGGCCGGTGATGTCCGACCGGAACATGCCCTTCATCTGCGGCGCCAGCGCGAACAGGTTGTCGTAGAAATTCGTCGAGGCCGGGGCACGGTGCTCCCGAATGCTCGGCAGGCTCTCCTGAACCAGCCGAATCTGCGCTGCATCCACCGCTATCTCCACCCTCTGCTGCGTCAGGCGTCAGTCTATCACAGCCGGAGTGGCTTGCCCGCAATTTCCGGCCTGCTTTCTCATCCGGCGCAGCCAGATCCGGAGACGAGGGCGATCATCGTCGCCCGCAACCACTGTTTGGTTGCTTCCCCGGCGAACGTGCGTTTTCCTTGTCTCGATCGGAGTGGGAATGGGCGGCAAGGCCGAGACACGGAAGCCAAATCTCAGGGACGCGGATATGAGCCTCAGGCTCGATCCGCCTGCCTACATGAAGAAGCTTGCCAGGTTGCAGCGGACCCTCTGCGCGATCCAGCAGGCGTACCTGTTTTCCGGGCGATCCGCGGTGATAGTCTTCGAGGGCTGGGACGCCGCGGGCAAGGGCGGCACGATCCGCCGTCTGTCGGCCGCCCTCGATCCGCGCAGTTTCAAGGTTTGGCCGATCGGGCCGCCGAGGAACTACTACCTCGCACGGCACTACCTGCTCCGCTTCATGGAGCGCCTGCCGCCGCGCGGGGCCATCGCCGCCTTCGACCGGTCGTGGTATGGCCGGGTGCTGGTGGAGCGTGTCGAGGAGCTGACGCCCGCCCGCCGCTGGAAGGCTGCCTACCGCGAGATCAACAGCTTCGAGCGGATGATCGCCGAGGACGGGACCCGGCTGGTCAAGCTGTTCTTCCACATCACTCCGGAGGAACAGCTGCGCCGCTTCGACGCGCGTCTCAAGGATCCGCTCAAGCGATGGAAGCTGTCCTATGACGACTTCCGCAACCGCGGCCACTGGGACGAGTATGTCGCGGCGACGGAGGAGATGTTCGCGAAGACCTCGACGCGGCACGCGCCCTGGTGCCTCGTCCCGTCCGAAGACAAGAAGCATGCCCGGATTGCGGCGCTGACGGAGATCGTGACGCGTCTCTCGCACGGCGTGGACCTCGGTCCGCCGACGCTGGACGATGCCGTCCTGAACGAAGCCCGCAAGCATCTGGATCTGGACGAGCTGGAGATCGACCAGCTGAAAGGGCGGACCGACTGATTGATCGACAGGCTTGCCCGAACGGCATCAGTGCGTCGAAAGTCCGGCAAGGCCACCGGGAGAACCTGATGCACGGGTCGATCGACGAGGGAGAGGCGTTCCGGCGACTGCAGGAGCGATTGCCCCGGCTGTTCCGCGAGGTCTTTCCCGATCCCGGGGCGGCGCGCACCGTGGTCGTGCTGCCCAGCCTGTCGCTCGACACGGACGTGCTGTCGAAGATCACCGGCGCCAACCACTACGAGGAGCGCATGCTCTGCCTGCTGCTCCTGCTCAGGATGCCACGGACCCGCGTGATCTTCCTCAGCAGCGAGCCGATCGCGGACAGCGTCATCGACTATTACCTGCACCTGCTGCCTGGCATTCCCACGCGCCACGCGCGCGAGCGGCTGACGCTTTTCTGCTGCTACGATGCCGGCCTCCATCCGCTGGCGGCCAAGATCCTCGCACGGCCGCGTCTCGTCGCGCGGCTCAAGGCCGCCATCGGCGACACGGCGAACGCTCACATGACCTGCTTCAACGTGTCGGGCCTCGAGCGCTCGCTGGCGGTGAGGCTGGAAATTCCGATCTATGGTTGCGATCCGGACCTCCTGCCGCTGGCCTCCAAGAGCGGCGGCCGCAAGCTGCTGCGCGGCGCCGGTGTGCCGATCGCCGCCGGCGTCGAGGACATCGCCGACGCCGCGGAACTGGCGGAGGCCCTGTACGAGCTCAAGCGGCGTAACCCGGAGATGCGGCGCGCCGTCGTGAAGCTCAACGAAGGCTTTTCCGGCGAAGGCAATGCGGTCTTCAGCTTCGACGATGCGCCGCAGGACCGCAGCCTGTCAGGCTGGGTCAGGCAGCGCCTGCCCGGGATGGCCCTCGAGGCGAGGTCGGTGACCTGGGAAAGTTACCGGGCCAAGATCGCGGAGATGGGCGCGGTCGCAGAGGCGTTCATCGAGGGCGCCGAGAAGCGGTCGCCGTCCGCTCAGTTCCGGGTCGACCCTCTCGGTGCCGTCGAGGCGATCTCGACCCATGACCAGGTGCTCGGCGGCCCGTCCGGCCAGGTGTTCCTCGGGTGCCGATTCCCAGCCGACGCCGCCTATCGCCTGGACATACAGGCCGCGGGCCTGCGGGCGGCGAACGCGCTTCGCGACCACGGCGTTCTTGGGCGCTTCGGGGTCGATTTCGTCTCGGTACGGGCCGGGAACG
>JBGALW010000209.1:0-6174 GCA_044223585.1 Amaricoccus sp. | reverse complement strand
GGCAGGACGGAACGGGTCAGGGTCCGATGGGTCAGGGTCCGATGGGCCAGGGGCCGATGGGTCAGGGTCCAATGGGTGAGGGCCGGATGGGCCAAGGCCCGATGGGCGAGGGCCGGATGGGGCAGGGACCGATGGCCGAGGAGTCCGGGGAAGACGGCCGGATGGGGCCGGGTCCGATGGGGCCGATGCGACCGGGACCCCGCGGCGTCGACTTCGCCTCGATCGACACCGACGGCGACGGCATCCTGACGCGGGCGGAACTGCAGGCCCGCGCGGTGGCACGGCTGACGCCGGCCGATGCCAACGGTGACGGGGCGCTCGACCGCGCCGAGTTCATCGCTGCCCTGCCGTCCCCGCCGGGAGCTCTGCTGGAGGTGTTCTCGCCGAACCCGGCGGAGCAGATTGCTGACAGGATCCTCGCGACGATGGGCGCAACGGAGGCCGGCAAGGTGACGGTCGTCGAGCTTGCCGATAGCCGGGTCAACATGCTGCTCGCGGGGCTCGACACCAACCGTGACGCCGCCATCTCGCGCGCCGAAGCGGACGCCGCGCGCGAGCGTCATGCGGCGCGTGCGCGGCACCGGATGGGTGACGATCGGCCGGGCAAGGGGTCGCATGGCCACGGAGACGGCCCGGGGTTCCGCGGGATGGCGCCCTGGGGTCCGGACGACGACGACAGCCGCGGCTGAGGCTTCGGGCAATGACGGGAGCGGCGGCACTGGCGGCCGCCGCCCGACGGCGGGACGAGACGCGGGTGCGGGGGACGGCCATACTGGCGAGCATGACGAGGACGCCCGACAGTGCGGCCGCCCCCCGGGCAGCCATGCCTTCCGCTCCCGACGCCGCCCCCCCGGACGGCGACGTCGCGGACGCGGTGCTGCTGGCGCGTTTTGCTGGGGGCGACCAGTCCGCGGCGCGGGTGCTGACGCTCCGGCATGCGCCGCGGGTGCTGGCGCTGGCGCGGCGGATGCTGCGCGATCCGGCGGAGGCGGAGGACGTGACGCAGGAGACGATGCTGCGGCTGTGGCGGATGGCGCCGGACTGGCAGGCGGAGGGTGCGGCGCTCGCGACCTGGCTCTATCGGGTAGCGAGCAACCTCTGCATCGACCGCCTGCGGCGCCGCCGCGAGGTGGCGACCGACGCGGTACCGGAACTGCCCGACGAGGCGCCGGCGCCGCTGGAGCGGCTGCAGGACGGGGCGCGGGCCGAGGCGCTCGGCGCCGCGCTGGGCCGGTTGCCGGAACGGCAGCGGGTCGCGGTGGTGCTGCGGCATCTGGAGGACCGGGGCAACCCGGAGATTGCCGCGGTGCTCGACACCAGCGTCGAGGCCGTGGAAAGCCTTCTGGCGCGGGCGCGCCGGGCGCTGGCGGCCGATCTGCTCGGGCGCCGGCAGGAACTGGGGTATGGCGATGACTGAGACCGAAAGGCGGATGACCGGAGACGACGCGGCACTGGCCGCCTTTTTCCGTGCGGCGCGGACGAGCGGCGACGCGCCGTTGCCCGCCGCGCTGCTCGCCGACATCCTCGCCGACGCTGCCGCGGTCACGGCCGAGCGGCGGCCGGCACTGCCGGTGCGGCAGGCGCCGCCGCGGCAGCGGCCATGGTCGCTTCGGCGGCTCTTTGGGCCGGTGGGCGGCTGGCCGGGTGCCGCGGTGCTGGGTGCCTCGGCAGCTCTCGGCTTCTGGATCGGGATCGCGGGTGGCGTCAGCATCGACAGCAGCACCGGGACCATGGTGACGGATTCCGACTGGTCGCAGAGCTGGAGCCGCACCGCTTCCGGGGACGACGCCGCGACCGATTCCGTCGCGAGTTTCTACGACTACGCTGCGCTTGAGGGGTAAGTGTGATGGCCGAGGAAAGCGGAACGCCGCGCCGGCGCTGGATGACCTGGGCGCTGGTCGGGTCGGTCGGCCTCAACCTCGCCTTTGCCGGGCTGATCCTCGGGGCGATCCTGAAGGGGCCGCCGCCCCCGCCGCCTCCGCCCGGGCTCTGGCAGTATGCCCGCGCGCTGCCCGATCCCTACCGCCGCGACCTCGGGCGGGCGATCCGGGACAGCCGCGACGCCTGGATCGGCCCGCGTGAGGCGCTGCGCGGCCAGCGGGCCGAATTCGCTGCCGCACTGACCGCCGAGCCCTTCGACGCGGCTGCGGTCGAGCGGGTGCTGGGCGGGGCGGGGCAGATCATCGAGGATCTCTCCGCCCGGGGCACCGGCCTCCTGATGCAGCAGGTGACGCGGATGACTCCGGACGAACGGGCGGCCTATGCCCGGGCGCTGCTGCAGGACAGGCACGGGCCACCGGACCACGACGGCCCGCCCGAGCCGGGGGACCGCGGCCGGCCCTGATCCCGCGGTCAGCCGAGGTCGAGAATCTCGCGCGCGGTCCGCAGGAACGCGTCGGTTGCCATGTTTCGGGGCACCCCGGCAGGGTTGGCGAACACGAGGCTGCCGGACGGGGCGGGGCCGTCCAGCGGCCGGAACGCGAGGGCGTGGCCGTCGCAGCTCATCGCACCCGCCGGACGGGCCGCGAGCAGCGTGTAGCCGAGACCCTGCCCGACGAGGCCTGCCGCCATCTCGAGCGTCTGCGCCCGGAAGCCGATCTGCGGGGTGCCGATCCCGTCGAAGAGCGCCATCGTCCAGGCCCGGCCGAGCCCGGCATCGAGCAGGACGAGCCGCTCCGAGAGGAGGTCCGGGAGGGCGATGCGCTCGCGCGCGGCGAGCGGGTGGCCGGCGGGCAGGAGCGCGTGCGGCTCCAGCGCGGCGATGCGGGCCACCTCGAGCCCGTCGCCGAGGCCGCGGTCCCTCAGTACCGCAAGGTCGATGCTGCCCTCGCGCAGCCGCTGCAGCAGCGGCGCCTGCTCCGCCTCGACGAGGTCGAACGCGACCGGGCCGTGCGACGCCTCCATGGCCGCGGCGATCCGCGGCAGGAGGTACGGCCCGAAGGGTGGCAGCGCGCCGATGCGGAGCCTGGTGCGCCGCCGCGCCTCGGCAACCGTGCGCACGGGCGGCAGGCTGGCGGCGACCCCATAGGCCCGGTTCGTGAAAAGCAGCGGATTGCCCGCCTCAGCAACGAACACCTCGCCCACGGCGCCGACGAGGACGTGGTGCGTGCCGATGCGCTCGGCGCTCAGCAGGCGGCAGTCGAAGGCGGCGAGCGGGTCGCGCACCCGCGGCGCGCCGGAGGCCATGGCGACCCACTCGGCACAGCCGAAGCGGTCGCCGCCGGGGCCGGGCTTCAGCCGGCCGGCGAAGGTGTCGGACACCGCCGTCTGGTCCTGGCGCAGCACGTTGACGACGAAGCGGCCGTTCTCGAGGATCGTCGCCGCGGCGGGCGAAAGATGGTGGATGCAGACCAGCAGGGTTGGCGTGTCACCGTCGGCAGAGACGGAGGCCATCGCCGAGACGGTGACGCCGGCCCGACCGGCAGGCCCGTCGGTCGCGACGACGTTGACCGTGGCGGCGGCGCGGCTCATCCCGTCCAGGAACCGTTGGCGGAGGTCGGGGCCGAGCTGGGTATGGGCGTTCATCGCGTGCGCTCCCGGTTTCGCGTCCCTGCGTGAACGGGAATGGCTGATGAAAGGTTAGCGGCCGCTGGCGGGGAGAAGGCGGGAAGTTTGCCGTGTCTCCAGGGATGCCGCGCAAGCCGCTGAAGAAGCGTGGAATTCTCTGGCTGGAAACCGGCTGGAATGTGGCTGGAATCCGGCTTGCCATTTTCGGGGGATCCTGACGGGATTCGGCACGAGCCGCGTGCAACGCCATGGCCTTAGCCAACCCCCGGTGACCATCCGGTGCGCCGGCATGGGCGGCGGAGTTGTTGCTCGCACTCCGGCGCAGATATCCCGCCGGTGCGGCAGCACCGGCAGCGCCTGCCTGCCCCCGGCAGGCGCTTCGCGCCAGCCGAGGCAGGCGCTGCCGGTTGCTCCATCGTCTCGTCGCACGAGCCGAGTGCAACCGCCGACGCGAGAGGGTCGGCGACGCGCTTGTCCGAAGCGATCAGACGGATTGCGGAGCCCGCCTCAGTGCGCCGCGGCCCAGGTCGGGCCCTGTCCCGCGTCCACCACCAGCGGCACGTCGAGCGCGACTGCAGGCAGGCCGGCGCCGGACATCACCGCCCGGACCCGGTCGATCGTCTCGTCGACCGCTGCTTCCGCGACCTCGAACAGCAGCTCGTCATGGACCTGCAGCAGCATCCGTGCCGGCAGGTCCTCGATGGCCGCGGGGACCCGGATCATCGCCCGGCGGATGATGTCGGCGGCCGACCCCTGGATCGGCGCGTTGATCGCCTGCCGCTGCGCCGCGGCGGCATGCGGGCCGCGGGCGCTGATCTCGGGCGTGTGGATCCGGCGGCCGAACAGCGTCTCGACGTGGCCATGCGCCTTGGCGAAGGCGACGGTGCGGTCCATGTACTCGCGGATCCCTGGAAACCGCTCGAAATAGGTGTCGATGAACTTCTTCGCGTCCTCGCGCGGGATGCGGAGGTTGTTGGCCAGCCCGAAGGCCGAGATGCCGTAGATGACGCCGAAGTTGATCGCCTTCGCCTGCCGCCGGACATGCGCGGGCATGCCCTCGATCGGCACGTTGAACATTTCCGACGCCGTCATCGCGTGGATGTCGAGCCCGTCGCGGAACGCCTGCTTGAGGGCGCCGATGTCGGCCATGTGCGCGAGGATGCGCAGCTCGATCTGGCTGTAGTCGAGGCTGACGAGCCGGTTGCCCGCCTCGGCGACGAAGGCCTCGCGGATCCGCCGGCCCTCCTCGGTGCGGACCGGGATGTTCTGCAGGTTCGGCTCGGTCGAGGCGAGCCGCCCGGTCGCGGCGCCGGCGATCATGTAGGAGGTGTGGACCCGCCCGGTTTCCGGGTTGATCGCCTCCTGAAGCGTGTCGGTGTAGGTGGACTTAAGCTTCGACAGCATCCGCCAGTCGAGCACCCGCGCCGGCAGGTCGTGGCCCTGCGCGGCCAGCTCCTCCAGGACGTCGGCGCTGGTCGAGAAGGCGCCGGTCTTGCCCTTCCGGCCGCCGCCGAGGCCCATGGCGCCGAACAGCACCTCGCCGAGCTGCTTCGGCGAGCCGACGTTGAACGGCCCGCCGGCGAGCGAATGGATCTCCGCCTCCAGCGCCGCCATCCGCTGCGCGAAGTCGCCCGAGAGCCGCGACAGCGCCTGGCGGTCGACGCGGACGCCGTTCGCCTCCATCGCGGCGAGCACCGGCACCAGCGGCCGCTCCATCGTCTCGTAGACCCGCGTCACGCGCGAGAACGGCATCCGGTGCTTCAGCCCCATCCAGAGCCGGAGCGCCACCTCGGCGTGCTCGCCGACGAGCCGCGCCGCCTCGTCGGCCGGCACCGCGGCAAATCGCCGCGCCGCGCGGCCGCCGCCGGTCAGCGCCTTCACCGTGCCGGGGACGTGGCCGAGATAGACCTCCGCCAGATAGTCGAGGCCGTGGCCGTGCTGCGCCGCGTGCAGCGCGTAGGAGATCAGCATGGTGTCGTCGAGCGGCGCGAGCGCGATCCGCTCGCGCGCCGCCCACTTCACCAGTCCCTTGATGTTGTGGCCGACCTTGAGGACCGAGGCGTCCTCCAGCACCGGCTTCAAGAGCGCCAGCGCCTCGGGCCGCGCGACCTGTCCCTCGGCCGCTTCCTCGAAGAGGCCGGACTCGCCGGCGACGTGGCCGAGCGGCAGGTAGGCGACGGCGCCGGGCGCCAGCGCGAGCGCGAGGCCGACCGGCGCGCCGCGCATCTCGTCCGCCGCGTCCATCTCCGCCGCCAGCGCCAGCGTGCCGCCTTCGGTCGCGCGCGCGAGCCAGCCGGCAAGCGCCCCAGCGTCCCGGAGCAGGACGACACCCGCGGGATCGAGCGGCGGCAGCGCCACCGGTTCGCGCGCCGGCGAGGCCGCCGCCGGTCCCTCGGTCGCCTTCGGTTCGATCACCGGCGCCTCGGTGCCGAGCCTCGTCGCGACGCGGGTGGCAAGCGTGCGGAACTCCATGACGCCGAGAAAGTCGAGCAGCGTCCCGGCGTCGGGGTCGCGCAGCTCCAGCGCCTCCAGCGGCTCCTCCAGCGGCACGTCGCGGCGGAGCGTCACGAGATCGCGCGAGACGCGGATCTGGTCGGCGTGACCGAGCAGCACCTCGCGGCGCTTCGGCTGCCGGATCTCGCCGGCCCGGGCCAGCAGCGTGTCGAG
>JBGALW010000208.1:0-6196 GCA_044223585.1 Amaricoccus sp. | reverse complement strand
TCGAAGAGATTGATCACCGGCGTCGCGAACAGCGCCAGGTCGGGCGCCCGCACGTCCGCAAGCTCGGGCGTCGGCCGCCCGAGCAGGAACACGAGCTCGAGTTCCTGCTCCGCCGCGGCCAGCGCCGGGCGCAGCCCGCCGATCCGCGCGAAGTGGAACCGCTCCGGCATCATGAAATACTCGCGCAGCAGCCGGTATCCCTCGAACCCCGCCCGGGTGCGCGGCATCAGTGCCTCGGCGTCGAGGAGCCCGACGAGTGACGGCCCGGCGACCGGCACCAGCGGCCCGCGCGGAACCCGCGCCGCCACGGCCACCGAGGCGCCGTGCAGGGCGTCGAACAGCGCCGGCGCCCGGTTGCGGAAGAAGATGTCGAGGCCGTCGAGCGCCAGCTCGCCCAGCGATCCCGGCCCCACCCGCCGCAGCGTCACGCAGAGCGCCGACTCGCCCGTCGCGCCCCCGATCGCACCGACGCCGGCCGCGGCCAGCGCGCTCCGGTCCTGCAGGTGCCGGAGCGCCGCGATCTCGACCGGCCAGAGTGTCACGTCCTGCGCCGTGCAATAGACTGCCCGCGTCGACAGGCCGGGCCGCAGGTCCGCCACCAGCCGCCGGCCCCGGCCGACCACGTGGCCGGCGATCATCGTCTGGACCTGCTGCCCGGGCTTCAGCAGCACCATCCCGACGGCGGGCGTCGGCGCCACCAGATCGGGATAGAGCCCCTCCAGCACCGCGCGCGCGAACCGCGCCGCCTCGCCGTCGAGCTTGAGGCGCGTCCGCGCCGCGAGGAACGCCACCCCCTCCAGCAGCCGCTCGACGTAGGGGTCAGGGCAGGGCACGGTGTCGAGCGACAGGTTTCCCGCAACCGCCGGATGCAGGTCGGCGAACTCGGCCGCGAGCGCCCGGACGTGCCCGAGTTCCTCCTCGTAATATTCCAGAAACACCCGGTCCATGCTCAGCCGCCCCGGACCGTGGTCCGCGCCTGACCGCTGTCGAGATCGACCATGGTCCTGAGCCGCAGCCTCTCGGGCGCCGGCGCCATGATGAGCAGGCCGTCGATCTCGATCGTGAGCCCGGCGGCCCGGTCGGAGGTCGTCACGCTGACCCGGGTCGCCCCCGGCTTCAGGCGCGGCTCGAACACCGCCAGCACCGCCTTCAGCTCCCGCGCCAGCACCTCGCGGTCGAAGTCGCGGGAGGAGCGGCCGGCGAAGGCCGGGACGCCGTAGTTGACGACGCTGCGCCGCACCTCGGGAAAGTCCGCAAGATCGGGAGGCCCGGGCCGGGCCTCCTCCTCGCGCGGGCTCAGCATCAGGCCGCACTCGAGACGCTCGGTATTGAACAGCGCCTCGATGTCGCGGCGCACCGCCTCGCGCAGCACCTCCGGAGAGACGACAACGCTTCGCGCCGCAAGCGCGTCGCGCCGCCGCTCCTGCTGCGCCAGACGCGTCACCCGTTCGCGCTCGGCCTCGGTGAGACCGATGTCGCCGTCGATCGCCCGCTGCCCCCCGGCGAGGAGCCGCTCCAGCCGCTCTGCGCCGAGTTCGCGGAGCAGCATCTGCCGTACCCCCTCGATCTCCGAAACGACACCGGGGAGGTCGTTGACCAGCCGATCCCAAAGCGAAGGCTGTACCGCATCCCGCGTCGCGCCCTGTGGTCCGTCTGTCATTGGCATCCCCGGCCGTCCGGCCTACTTGCCGACGCGGACGCTCATCTCGATCTCGTGGTCCGTGTCGTAGGCGAACTTGATGGCGTGATAGGCGAAACCGACCTTCTCCTCGATGAGGTCGGGTTCGTCGTCGCTCTGCTGCATCTCGTAGCTCATCACCGACGCATCGGTGAGCGTGACGACGAGATAGTCGCTGGTCTCGCCCTCGATGGTCCGCCGGGCCGAGAACACCACCTCGTCGAGCGGCGTGTTGTCGAACAGCGCCTTCTTCAGATACGGCGAGGACATGTCGTAGTACTTGGTGAACACGATCATGTCGAGCGCCACCCGCCCGCGACGGGACAGGCTGTTGGGGTCGTGCGGCGCCTCCATGTGGAACTTGACGCCGTGAATCTCGATCTCCTCCTCGTGGCCGTCGCGCTCGCTCGGCCCCGGGATGTCGGGAACCTTCAGGAAGCCGTCAATCTTGATGGTCGCACCTTCGGGCATGGTTTCGTCTCCCCCTGCGGATCGGAAGTCACTGCTTCACGGACGGCAATTCCGAGACCAGCCGCAACGAGGCGTTGATCCCTTCGAGCTGGTAGTGCGGCCGCAGGTAGAAGCGCGCGGCATAGTAGCCGGGCCGGCCCTCGACGCTGTCGACCTGCACCTCGGCCGCCGCCAGCGGCCGCTTCGCCCGCGCCTTGTCGTCGGCGAAGGCCGGGTTCGCGAGCACGTACCGGTTGATCCACTCGGTGAGCCACACCTGCATGTCGGCGCGCTCCTTGAACGAGCCGACCTTGTCGCGGGCGATCGCCTTCAGATAGTGGGCGAAGCGCGACACCGGGAACAGGTAGGGCAGGTTGGCGCTCAGCCGCTCGTTGGCCTGGGCGTCGGTGTCGACCAGCCGCCCCGCCCGTGCCTCGTCGTCCTGCAGCGAATGCGCGCCGATGAACGCGGCGATGTCGGTGTTCTTGCGGTGCAGGATCGGCATGAGCCCGAGCTTGGCAAGCTCCGCCTCGCGGCGGTCGTCGATCGCCACCTCGGTCGGGCACTTCATCGCCACCGATCCGTCGTCGGTCGGGAAGGTGTGCACCGGCAGGTTGATGACCGCGCCGCCGTTCTCGACGCCGCGGATCTGGGTGCCCCAGCCGAACAGCTTGTGGCTGCGGTTGATGTTGACGCCCATCGGGAAGGCGGCGTTCATCCAGACGTACTTCTCGTGGTCCCCCGACACCTCCTCCTCGAAGGCGAAGCCCTTCACCGGCACCGTCTCCGCGCCGTAGGGCAGCCGCGCAAGCACGCGGGGCATCGTCAGCCCGATGTAGCGGCTGTCCTCGCTTTCCCGCAGCGACTGCCACGAGGCATAGGCCGGGTTCGACACGATCTGCTGCAGGTCCTGCGGATTGGGCAGCTCCTGCCAGCTGTCCATGCGGAAGATCCGCGGCGACGCCGCCGCAATGAACGGCGTGTGCGCCGAGGCGCAGATCCCCGAGAGATTGCGCAGCAGGCCGACGTCCTTCGGATGGTTCGAGAACTCGTAGCCGCCGACGAGGCAGCCGAACGGCTCGCCGCCGAACATCGAGTACTCGTCCGTATAGACCTTGCGGAAGATGGGGCTCTGGTCCCACATCTGCCCCTCGTAGTCCTCCAGGGTGTCCGCCAGCTCGCCCTTCGAGATGTTCATCACCCGGATCTTCAGCTTCTGATCCGTCTCGGTGTTGTTGACGAGATGCCAGAGGCCGCGCCAGGTCCCCTCGATCTCGCGCACCTCCGGGGCGTGCAGCACCTCGTTCATCTGCGCGGTCAGAACCTTGTCGATGCCCGCGATCAGCGACTTGATCGACCTGATCGCGTTCGACGAGATCGCGGTCGTCTCCGACCGGGCCTGTGCCGCCAGCGCGAGGTTGCGCACCAGTGCCTGCAACCGGTCGCTGTCGTCCTTCTTGACGCGGAAGTCCTTCTCGAGATGGCCCATGTACTCGCCGAGATCGATGGCCTCGGCCTCCGCCGCGCCGGTCGCCGCGGCCTGTTCCTGGTCGGCCATCTCAGTTCTCCTTGTCGTCGACCGCCTGGGCGGCGATCTGACCGAGCAGCGGCTCGTTGTTCAGAAGCTGGGCGATCCGCTTCTCCGCGTCGATCCGCCCGTCCATGAAGCCGAGCAGCTCCTCGAGCTGGCGGCGCATCTTCAGGAGCTCGGCGAGCTGCGGAACCTGCTCGGCGACCTTGTCCGGCGCAAAGTCGCCCATCGACTTGAAACTGAGGTCGATAGCGAGTTCCTCGTCGCGCTCCTCGCCCTCGGCCTGCGGCAGCGTGTTCTTCACCCGCGCCTTCACGCGCGGCGCCAGGGCCTCCATGAACTTCGGGAAGCGTCCGGCATCGACGTCGACGAAGGCCCGGTCCGGCACCGGCTTGGCGGCCTCCGGCGTGTCGGAGGCGCCGGCGAGATCGGCCATCACCCCCATGACGAAGGGCAGTTCGATGGTGGTCGGGCTGCCGTAATGCTCGACGTCGTAGGCAATCTGCACCCGCGGCGCGCGGTTGCGCTCGATCACCTTGGCCTTGCTTTCGCTCATGACTTCTCACCTTGCGTTCGCGCGCTTGCCTTGCGGTCGTCACCAATCCCGGCCAGGGAGCGGAACTCCTTGAGCCCGGAGGGTGCGAGGTCTTCCATCAGTTCCAGAAAATCCATCGGCACCATCCGCCGCATCCGGCGGGCGAGATACGGCACCGGGCTCGCCGGTTCGGTGCGGTCGTAGAACTCGATGATCCGGTCGAGGCAGGCGACCACCTCCTGCCGCGAGACGATCCGGCCCGGCACCCCACCCGCCGCCGGTCCGTCCGCCGCTGCCGGGGAAGGCAACGGCTCGGCCTGATCCGTGGCCGCGAGCGCCTCCTGGGCGGCCGTCGGGCCCGGCCGGTCGAGGGTCGCGACCACCCGTCCGAGAAAGCGGGCAAGATCGGGGATGCAGGGGACGTCGCCGAGGTGTGCGGCCAGGGCGGCCTCGACCTCGCCAGCGGCGGCCGCCGCGGCCCGCGCCGCCGAGACGAGGGCTTCCCGTTCGGACGGCGCCTGGTCGGCAAGCGCCGCGAGGGCGGTCCGGACACGGGTGATCAGCTCTTCCTGCCGGGCCGTCTCCTCGGCGCGCGTCGCCTCGCTGATGCCCTGCAGATCGGCGAGCGCCTGGCGGGTGTCGAGCGTCCCCCGCTCCAGCTCGAGGCCGGTCACCGGCCCGATCCCCCGGATGGAGAAGAATACCCGCGACCGCAGGTCCCCCAGCACGCCGTCGCGCACCATCTGCAGGCCGCCGAGGGCATTGATCCGCCGCAGCGCGGCTTCGCGGGTCGAGCCGCCCGGTCGAAGCTCGGGGTGGAGCGTGTCCCAGTGCGCCTCGAGCGTGCGCGCGATCAGGGTCAGTCCGTCGGCGAGGCCCTCCAGGCCGCGCTCGTTGGCATGGGCGCGGGTGACGATCACCAGAAGGCGGAGGTCGCGGCCGTGCCGCCGCAGTTCCTCGGCCCGCGTCAGAACCTGCGACCAGTCGACCGGGACGGGCACCTCGGAAACCGGGCGGTTCCGCTCGTCGCGCATGACCTCGACGCGCGGCTCGATCAGCCGCTCGATCTCGTGGAAACGCGGGTCGTCGCGAAGGCTGACCCCGGAGGGCTTCTCCGTGTCCAGCGGCTCCAGCCAAGGCGAAATATCTAGCAAAACCTTGCCTTCACGCCTTCGGGTTCAAACACCGGATACTGCCCCGAATCCGGCTTTCGCGCAAGCGCGCGACCCGGCGGCAGGGACCGCGGCACCACGCGCCGGAATTTCGGCGGCCGCACTACCGCCGCGAGTCGACGAGGGCGGTGGCGATCGAATGGATCTTCACGTCGCCGGTGCTCAGCCGTTCCGCCAGCGCCTCCGCAAACGCGGCGGAGGATTCCGTGGTCGGGCGCAGCTCGGCAAACAGCGGCGCATCGGTGTGAAAGACAATGACGAGACTCTTGCCGAAGGTGTCGTCGACGGTGAACGCCGGCCGGCCCGGCGCCTCTGCCGCCTCGTCGAGACTGTAGGCCACGCGGATGCGCCGGGTGGCTCCGCCCGGCTCGCCAAGCTGGGCGATCGCGCTCTCCGGCCGCCCGATGTTCGGCAGGAGGTTGAACAGGTTTCCGCCGACGTCGGTGACCGCCACCCAGAGATTGCCCGCGGTGAGGTCCGCCGGCACGACAACGTCGATGGTCGGATTGTCGCCGACCCGGTAGACGCCGGAGAGGTTTGGCTGCGCCTTGCCGCCCTCGCCGAGCACCACGGATATCGGCCCGGGCGCCACCGGCGGCAGCAACCTGACAATCCCGCAGAGCGCCGGGTTCAGCAGCGTAACGTCAAGCCGCACCGGGCGGTCGCCGACCGCGGCCTCCAGCCCCGCCCGCAACGCGTCAAGGGTTTGCCGGTCGGCAACGTCGCCCGCCACGGCAACGGTGGCGCCGAGCGGCAGGGAGGCGCCCTCCCCCCGCAGCGTCAGGGGGCCGCAGTCCGCGAGGGGCGCCGTCACCTGCGCCACCGCCGCC
>JBGALW010000207.1:0-6287 GCA_044223585.1 Amaricoccus sp. | reverse complement strand
CGGGATGGACCCCAGGACGCTGAAGGGCGGCAAGCCGGTCGCCTGCGCGCTGCCCGGCCTCTGCGCCGGGATCGGGACGGAGATCGCGCTCGCCTGTCATCGGCGGTTCATGGCGGACAAGCCGAAGGCAAGGGTCGGCCTGCCGGAGATTCTGCTCGGCATCTTCCCCGGCGCCGGAGGGACGACGCGCGTCAGCCGCATGCTCGGCGTGATGGGGGCGGCGCCGATCCTGCTGGAGGGCCGGATGCTGGCGCCGAAGGCGGCGAAGGCGGCGGGACTGATCGACGAGGTGGTCCCGGAGGACGGCCTCCTCGAGGCAGCCCGGGCCTGGGTTCTGGCGGCAACGGACGCGGACATCGTCAAGCCGTGGGACCAGAAGGGCTACAAGTTCCCCGGCGGGGCACCTTACCAGCCGGCAGGGTTCATGACCTTCGTCGGCGCCTCCGCAATGGTGCACGGCAAGACCCAGGGCGCCTACCCGGCGGCGAAGGCGATGCTGTCGGCGATCTACGAAGGGGCGCTGGTCGATTTCGACACCGCGATCCGCATCGAGGCGCGGTGGTTCACCCACATCCTGCTGAACCCCTCGTCCGCGGCGATGATCCGCACCCTCTTCATCAGCAAGCAGGCCCTGGAAAAGGGGGCGCTGCGTCCGGCGCTGCCCGATGAGAGCGTTCGGCGGCTCGGGGTGCTCGGTGCCGGGATGATGGGGGCGGGGATCGCGACCGTCGCGGCGCAGGCGGGCATCGAGGTCGTGCTGATCGACCGGGACCAGGCTTCGGCCGATCGGGGGCGCGACCATGCCGCCGCCTACTTCGACGAGGGTGTCCGCAAGAAGAAGGTGACGGCGGAGAAGCGCGACGCCGCATTGGCGCGGATCACCGCGACGCCGGACTTTGCCGCGCTCGCCGGCTGCGACCTGTTGATCGAGGCGGTGTTCGAGGACCCGGCGGTGAAGGCCGAAGCGACGCGCAACGCCGAGGCGTATCTGGGCCCGGAGGCGATCTTTGCCACCAACACCTCGACGCTGCCGATCGCCGGACTCGCGCAGGCGAGCGTGCGGCCGGAGAACTTTCTCGGCATCCACTTCTTCTCGCCGGTGGAGAAGATGGCGCTGGTCGAGATCATCCGCGGGCAACAGTCGTCCGATCGTGCCGTCGCCAAGGCGCTGGACTTCGTGCGACAGATCAAAAAGACCCCGATTGTCGTCAACGACGCGCGGTTCTTCTACGCCAACCGCTGCATCATCCCCTACATGAACGAGGGCGTCCGCATGGTCGCCGAGGGCGTGGAGCCGGCGCTGATCGAGAACGCCGCCAAGCAGCTCGGTTTTCCGCTCGGGCCGCTGCAGCTGGTCGATGAGGTGTCGATCGACCTCGCGGTGAAGATCGTGCGCGCAACCCAGGAGGCGCTGGGCGACGCCTACCCCGACAGCCCGGCCGACGACGTGCTGTTCCGGCTGGCCGAGGAGGCCCGGCTGGGGCGGAAGGCCGGCGCCGGATTCTACAGTTACGACAAGGGCAGGCGGACACAGCTGTGGCCGGGCCTCGAGGCACACTGGCCGCCGCTCGCCGAGCAGCCGCCGCTGGCCGACGTCCAGGCGCGGCTGGCGATGGTGCAGGCGCTGGAAGCGGTCCGCGCGCTGGAGGAGGGGGTGCTGACCGACATCCGGGCGGGGGACGTGGCGGCGATCCTGGGCTGGGGCTTCATGCCGTGGTCGGGCGGACCCTACTCCTGGCTCGACATGCTCGGGAGCGAGGCAGCGGTCGCGGAATGTGAGCGGCTGGCGGAGGAGCATGGAGCGCGTTTTGCCGCGCCCGCACTGCTGCGCGAGCTTGCCGCGGCGAAGGACAGCTTCTACGGGCGGTTCGGTTCCGTCGCTGCGGCGGCGGCGTAGGCGGGTCAGCTGGCCTCGCCGAAACGGCCTTCGACGAGGGCGCGCAGCGCGTCGGCGAGGGCGTCCGCCTCGGCGCCCTCCACCGTGACATCGATCGACGTGCCGATGCCGGCGCCCAGCATCATAAGGCCCATGATCGAGTCGCCGGAGACTTCCATCCCGTCGCGGCTGACCCGTGCCCGCGCATCGAACCGCTCGACGGTCTCGACGAACTTCGCCGATGCCCGCGCGTGGAGGCCCTTCTCGTTCACGATCTCAAGTGAAAGATGCATCCCTACCCATGGCCGCTGCGGTCAGGGGGCGATCGGCGTTCCGTCCGGGCCGAACCCATCGATGCAGTTGATGTATTTGCGGCCGGCGGTCAAGGCACATGCGACGGCGTCGTTGAGCGGCTTGTGCCGGGTCTTGGCCAGCTTGACGAGAAGCGGGAGGTTCGCGCCGTAGAGGACGCGGCGGTTGGGCTGCCGACAGGCCCCGACCGCGAGATTTGACGGGGTGGACCCGTACATGTCGGTCACGACGACCACGCCCTCGCCCTGGTCCACCGACGCGACCGCCGCATCGACCTCCGCCTGCTTGGCGTGACAGTCGTCGTCCGCGTCGATCGCGATGGCGGCTGTTCCGGTCTGCTGGCCAACGACATGCTCCATCGCGGCCAAGTATTCCTTGGCCAGGCCGCCGTGGGCGACAATAACGATTCCGATCACGCTACACCCACTCCCACACCTGTCGCGGAGTCGTCGGAGGACCGCTCCAGGTCGCGGTGCTGAATAGACACCTGCCACCCTCCTGCCGCAAGCGTTTTTGCAAGCGCTTCGGCAAGTGCAACCGAGCGATGCTTTCCACCCGTGCAGCCGAGGCCAAGACTAAAATAGCTCTTGCCTTCCGCCTGGTAGGCGGGAAGCAGGAAGGTCACGAGATCGACCAGACGATCGTAAAACGGCGCATGGTTCGGGTCGGATTCTACGAAAACGCGTACCGCCGGATCGCGTCCGTCGCGTGCGCGAAGGGCAGGATCCCAGTGCGGATTCTTCAGGAAGCGCACATCGACCACCATGTCGACGCCATGGGGAACCCCGCGCTTGTAGGAAAAGGAAACCAGCGTGACCGCAAGACCACTGCGCGGCTCCTCAAGCGAGAACTGACGGGCCATTTCTGCACGGAGGTCGTGCGGGGTCATGGCGCCCGTGTCGATCAGGATGTCGGCGCGGGCGCGCAGCGGCTCCAGCAGGGCGAGTTCGCGCTCGATTCCCACGCGCGGCGTTTCGCGCGGGCTGAGCGGATGGCGGCGCCGGGTCTCGCTGTAGCGCTGCACCAGCTTGGTGACCGGGCAGTCGAGGTAGACGAGCACCGGCGCGCGTCCGGTCGTCGCCTGCACCTCGTCGAAGGCCGCGATCATCCGGTCGACGGCAAATTCCCGGTTCCGCGGGTCGATGCCGATCACCACCGGCCGGCCCACCGGACCTCCGGCGAACAGCCGCGGCAGGAAGCTGAGGGGCAGGTTGTCGATTGCCTCGAACCCGAGATCCTCCAGAGCGCCGATCGCGGTTGAACGCCCGGAACCCGCCGGGCCGCTCAGAATGACCACCTGTTGCCCCTCCTCGGGGCGTCGCGCCTCTGTCACCTTCTTCCCCTGCCGGCCCTTCACGAGTGAGGGGCGCGGCCGTTCTGCATCAGAATCGTCAAGGCAAGCTCAAGATTTGGGAGTCCCCGGCCCGAAATCAATTCGACCTCCACTCCCAGGTACGTGATAGTTCGCACCTGTGGCATTCGTGCCGCGGGTGCGTCATCGAGGTCGACCACAAGGGCGACCGGCGCCTCGGCGACGAACGGGACGCGGAGGATGCCGATGCCGCGCGCCTCGACCAGCCCTGCCAGGGCCGGTGGGGGAGAGGCGACGAGGCCCGCGCCGCGGCGGGTCAGGCGCACCTGATCGTCGGCGACAAGGCCCGCGCCGCGGCCGACGAATGCGAGCGCCAGCGTTGACTTTCCGGCACCGGAGGCGCCGAGGATGAGCACACAGCGCCCGGCGACCGCGATCGCGGAGGCGTGGACGAGTGATTCTTCCGGTGCCGACATTTTCGCAGGACCCCCATTCGCTTTTAGGCGAACCGAAAAATGGCGCACATGGAATTCAACATTCCAGAGCAGGATTCGGGCCTGTTTACCCTGAAACCGGGGCATGCGCCGCCACACGGCAACGCCGGCCCTCCCGCTCCGTGGTATAGATATGACGCGCCGATATTGCAGTGCGAAAAAATGCATGGGCGCGTCATTGGGGAGCCCGCGGGCGAGGCCGGGGCGAAGTAGGGGTTTTTCGACGCATGACGACGGTGTTCAAGATGCAGGATCGGGTGAATCCCAGACTGACCCTCGAGGCGTCGGGGTTTCCCGGTGTCGCAAAGGCCCACTACAACCTGCTTGAGCCTGCCCTCATCCAGGAGGCGATCAAGCGGGGCGAGGGCGACCTCGGCATCGGCGGCACGTTCCTCGTCTCCACCGGCCGCCACACCGGTCGCAGCCCCAAGGACAAGTTCGTGGTCCGCGAGGCGTCGGTCGAATCCCACATCTGGTGGGAGAACAACGCCCCGATGCAGCCCGAGAGCTTCGCGACGCTGCTCGAGGACATGCGCGCCCACATCCGTGGCGGCGAACTGTTCGTCGAGGACCTCTATGCCGGCGCCGATCCCGACTACCGTCTGAACGTCCGCGTCATCACCGAGCTCGCGTGGCACGGCCTGTTCATCCGTCACCTGCTGCGCCGCCCCGACGCCGCCGAACTCGCGGATTTCGTACCGGGCTTCACCATCCTGAACTGCCCGACCTTCAAGGCGGACCCGGCGCGGCATGGCTGCCGCAGCGAGACGGTGATCGCCATCTCGTTCGAGCAGAAGCTGGTGCTGATCGGCGGCACCGCCTATGCCGGCGAGAACAAGAAGAGCGTGTTCACCATCCTGAACTACCTGCTGCCGGAGCGGGGCGCGATGCCGATGCACTGCTCGGCCAACCACGCTCCCGACGACAGCGACGACGTCGCGGTGTTCTTCGGCCTCAGCGGCACCGGCAAGACCACGCTGTCCGCCGACCCGTCGCGCGTCCTGATCGGCGACGACGAGCACGGCTGGTCGGAGAACGGCGTCTTCAACTTCGAAGGCGGCTGCTACGCCAAGACCATCAACCTCTCGGCCGAGGCCGAGCCGGAGATCTACGCGACCACCACCCGTTTCGGGACGGTCATCGAGAACATGGTCTACGATCCGCAGACCCGCGTCCTCGACTTCGCCGACGACAGCCTGACCGCGAACACGCGCTGCGCCTATCCGCTGGAGGCGATCTCCAACGCCAGCCCGACGGCGCGCGGCGGCCAGCCGAAGAACATCGTCATGCTGACCTGCGACGCCTTCGGGGTGCTGCCGCCGATCGCGCGGCTAACCCCGGCGCAGGCGATGGTGCATTTCCTGTCGGGCTTCACCTCGAAGGTCGCCGGCACCGAGCGGGGCGTCACCGAACCGCAGCCGACCTTCTCGACCTGCTTCGGCGCGCCGTTCATGCCGCGCCGGCCGGAAGCCTATGGCGCGCTGCTCCGCGACAAGGTGGCCGAGGTCGGTGCGTCCTGCTGGCTGGTCAATACCGGCTGGACCGGCGGCGCCTATGGCGAGGGCAAGCGGATGCCGATCGCCGCGACCCGCGCGCTGCTGACGGCCGCCCTGTCCGGCGCGCTCGACGAGGGCGCGTTCCGGGTGGACCCGACTTTCGGCTTCGAGGTTCCGGTGGCGCTGGACGGCGTCGATCCGAAGCTGCTCGATCCGCGTTCGACCTGGTCCGATCCGGCGGCCTATGACGCCCAGGCGGCGAAGGTGGCGGCGATGTTCGTCGAGAACTTCGCCCAGTACCGCGCCCACGTCTCGGACGAGGTGAACGCCGCGGTCGTCGCCTGACGCCCGCCCGGCGCGGTCCCCGGATCGCGCCGTTTCCCTTCTCCCTTTGCGATCGACGCGGCCGGTCTCCGGTCGCGCGTTCTACATCAGCGCGCGTCGGAGCAGGTTAAGACCGGTCACGACAGCGCGACGCCCTCACGGCGGTGGGGTGCGAACGGGTGATCGTCGACAGGATGTCCGGTGCGGCCTCCGCCCGCCCCGGCCTCGTGCAGCTCAGGGATATCCTGCGCGTCGGCGACACGCTTGTCGTCTGGCGGCTCGACCGTCTCGGTCGGTCCCTCAGGGACCTCATCGCGTGGGTCGGCTATCTGGACGAGCACGGGATCGGTCTGCGCTCGCTGCACGAGGCGATCGACACGACAACGCCCACCGGCAAGCTGACCTTCCACATCTTCGGCGCCCTCGCCGAGTTCGAGCGCACCCTGATCCGCGACCGCACCCAGGCTGGCCTC